>DAOUHR010000010.1:0-9875 GCA_034428635.1 Dehalococcoidia bacterium | reverse complement strand
CGCAAAAGAGGTCCCGCAATCGAAGAAATACTCCGCCGCAAATGGTGGTAGCGAGGGAACAATCCAGGGTCTAGAGAGTGGCGTTTGGTGATGCCTCATGACCGCAAGATGTGGAACAAGGCGATCAGGCGTTTGGGCTTAGGTTAACGACAGTTGGTCCACTCCTGGCCAGTGAAGAACCAGTTTGCGGCCTTTCAAAATCCTTACTGGCCGGAAGAAATTGTGCTATTCTAACTTCTGATTTGAGAGGGTCGTCAATCGGGCAGTTTTTGGCGAAACCTAGATTGCCGGTTGAGGTTAAGGGCGTAAATTGAGCGAAAGGATATTCATAGGAGTTGCCTGGCCCTACGCCAACGGGCCGCTGCACCTGGGCCATGTGGCCGGCTGCTATCTGGCAGCCGATGTGTTCGCGCGCTATCATCGGATGCGCGGCAACGAGGTCTTGATGGTATCCGGGAGCGACACCCATGGCACTCCCATCACCATACGGGCCGACCAGGAAGGCATCACTCCTGCAGAGGTGGTGGAACGGTACCACGCCGAGTTCCTGGAAACGTGGAAGCGGCTGGGAATATCTTTCGATCTTTTTACCCACACCAACACCGAAAATCACCAACGGGTCGTTCACGACATCTTCCTTTCCTTGCTGGAAAAGGACTATATATACACCGACAATATGCTGCTTGCGCATTGCCCGAAGTGCGCACGCTTCCTGCCTGACAGGTACGTGGAGGGCGTCTGTCCCTACTGCGCTTACAACCGGGCCCGGGGCGACCAGTGCGATCAGTGCGGCCATACCCTGGACCCGCAGGAACTGCACGAAGCCTTCTGCATACTGTGTGGGGGCCCCCCGGAGTTTCGCGAGTCTGAGCACTTTTTCTTGAAATTGTCCGCATTTGAACAACCCTTGCTGGAGTGGATTCGCCACAAGCCTCACTGGCGCTCCAACGTGTCGAACCAGACCAGGAGCTTTCTGGAAGGTGGCCTGAAGGACCGGGCCATAACCCGTGATCTTACTTGGGGCGTTCCTATACCGCTGGATGGTTACGAAGGCAAGCGGATATACGTTTGGTTCGAGGCGGTTATTGGCTACCTTTCGGCGGCGGTGGAATGGGCCGACAACTCGGGTCAGGAAGGCAGATGGCAGGATTTCTGGAAAGACCCGGGTACCCGCAGTTATTATTTCATTGGCAAAGACAACATCCCATTCCACAGCATCATCTGGCCAGCCATGATCATGGGGTATGGCAACGATCTGAACCTGCCTTTCGATGTCCCGGCCAACGAATTCCTTAGCCTGGAAAACCGCAAGTTTTCCACCAGCCAGAACTGGGCAGTCTGGGCGCCTGACTACCTGGACCGATATGATCCGGACCCGCTGCGCTACCTGCTGTCCATCAACATGCCCGAAACCGGCGATGCCGACTTTTCCTGGGCCGAATTTGTCCGGCGCAACAACGAAGAACTGGTGGCAACATATGGGAACCTGGTAAACCGGGTATTGTCCTTTACCTATCGCAACTTCGACGGCCTGGTACCTCCGGCTGGCCAACTGGACGAGGTTGACCAGCAGGTCCTTGAATCTGCCCGCTCCGCCATGGACGAAGTGGGCCGAAGCCTGGAGACCACCAAGTTCAAGGCAGCCATAGCCCAGGCATTCGGACTGGCCCAGGATGCCAACCGCTACCTTGACGCAAAGGCCCCGTGGAGGGCGATTAGAGAAGACCGCTCTGACGCTGCAAATACCCTGAATGTTTCCATCAGGGTCATCAATTGCCTGAAGGTGGCTCTGGCGCCCTTCCTGCCCTTCAGTTCGCAGAAAGTCCACGAATACCTGGGATTCGATGGAGCAGTGGAGCAGGAAGCGTGGGATTTTGAGGTCCTGGCCGGAGCTATTAAGGGAGGCTCCGCCCTTCGGCAGCCGTCCCCACTGTACACCAAGCTGGACCCTGTTGTTGTCGAGCAGGAAACCGGGCGGCTCGGCCACTCTGAATCATAGAGGCTGTTTTGGTTCAGGGACTGGATACGCGCGCCCTCGCAATTTACTCCCCCATCTTGGCACAGCTGTCCCTGGTAGAGGACCGGCTTCAGGACTTGGCGAATACTTCCATCCCCGAACTTGAGCCGCTGCTGGATCACACCCTGTCCCATGGTGGTAAGCGGGTAAGGCCGGCCGTGACCCTGCTGGCCTCTAACATCTGTCCCCTGGAAACGGACAACCCAGTGAAGATGGCCACCGGTGTCGAATTGCTGCATCTGGCTACGCTGATTCACGACGATACCGTGGACGACGCGGACACCCGCCGCGGGCAGGCATCGGTTAGCGGTCGGTGGGGCAAAGAGGTCGCCGTTCTGCTGGGCGACTACTTGTTCGCCACTTCCGCCACCCTGGTGTGCGACACCGGCAACCTCAGGGTCGTGCGCCGGTTCGCCGAGACCATTATGGAATTGGCCAGCGGCGAACTTATCGAGTACTTCAATGCCTTTAACCCCGAGCAGGAACTGGACCGCTACTACGACCGCATTTTCCGTAAAACGGCTTCCCTTTTTCGTACCGCCTCGGAAACGGGAGCGGTGCTCAGCGCTGCTTCGGAGGGGCAGGTTCAGGCCCTAAGCAGTTATGGCCACAACATTGGCATGGCCTTCCAGGTGGTGGACGACCTGCTGGACGTACTTGGCGACGAGGCGGAACTGGGCAAGCCGGTGGGAAACGACCTGCGGCAGGGGGTATTGACCCTCCCCAGCATTATGCTTATGCAGCGCTATCCGGAGGATAACCCCATTCCAAAGCTGTTCCAGGAACCTGCATTTAATGGCGAACTCGAGCGGACGCTGGACATGATGAGGAACTCGTCTATCGTGCCTGATTGTTTTGCCATCATCAGAAACTACTGCGACGAGGCCAATCGAGCCCTGCAAACACTACCGGCAAGTGCAAGCCGCGATTCGTTGGAATCAATGGCCGCTTATGTCAGGGAACGGAGTCGCTAACTGGGTCTGCCTGGCGATTAACCGCCAGGGACTTCAGATTTCCCCGTCTCTCCACACAGTACTGCCGCCAAGAATGGTCAGGCGCGACCTGGTCTTGAGTATTTCGCCTTTCCGTAGTTCATTCAGGGGCCTGTCCAGCAGCGCCAGGTCAGCCAGCATGCCCGCCCGTATCATCCCTTTCTCCCCCGCAGTACCCTCCGCTTCTGCTCCCGCCAGGGTGTAGGCAGACAGGGCTTGGACAAAGGTATATCCATCACTTTCGTTACTGGCATACCTGTCTGCTCTACCGGACCGGGGAAGGAGTTGATCCGCCCTGGTCTTGCCAGTGACGGCGTTGTAGATACCCGGCCAGGGGTTTGGATCGATCACCGGAGAGTCTGACCCGAAGGCCACCGGAATTCCTACTTCAAACATTCGTTTCGCGTCATAAAGGTGGGGGAGCATTTCTGTTTCAACCCGTTCCAAGTAGCCGTCTCCCCTCCAGTAGATGAAGCCAGGCTGGGTAACCACCGTGGCCCCCGAATAGGCCAATCTTCCCATCAAGTGCGGTGGACATTCAGCGCAATGTTCAATCCTGTTATTCGCCCGAGGGTGAACCTCTGGGCTGAACTCATTGCTCCTTGCAACCCTGCCGATAGGGTTAGTCAATGCCATGATGCGGACTGCTTGCTCTACCGCTTCCTGCTCAATGGCGTGAACTGCAAATGGAAACCCCCGTTCCCGCGCCCGTAGCGCCAGGGCTGACAGATCTTCCGGGGCGGGCATCAATTGACCGGTGGTGCAGGTAAGCATGATTTTCGCATGGCCTATCCTTAAACGGTCATCACCACTGCCCCAGCCCAGTCCGGCATCTAATACTTCCTGCAGCTTACCAATGCCGGCCATCATGGTCACCCGGGGTTGGAATATTTGCTTAGCCGTAAGTGACTGGAAGGTTTCCCATTGGCCGGCGCCATTATCGGGCCCCGCATCCTGGACCGACGTAATGCCGTATCTGAGCAAAGTCTCATTCAGATGAGAAACTCCGGTCACCATTTCCTCGGGGGAACGGGTGCTGCCCAGCCTTTGCCGCAAATGGGCGCCCATTTCCAACAGAAGCCCGGTGGGTTCTCCCCATTCGTCTCTCTCAATCACGCCGTCCGACGGGTCGATTGTCTCCGCTCCGATCTCTGCCTGCGCCAGGCCCCGACTGTTGAGCAGGGCAGCGTGACCACTGGAGTGGTCAATCCTGACCGGATGCACGGGCGTCACTGTGTCCAGTTCACTGCGGGTGGGGTACCTCTTTTCCCGCAACTCACCTGGATCAAGGCCGTATCCACGAATCCACTTGCCCGGCGGCAGGACGGCGGCCCTTTCCCGCAGAGCAGTCAGCAATGAGCCCACGGAATCAATGCACGGAGAACTGCAATCCAATCCCGACAGAGCGGCGGCAGTGGCCAGGACATGGGTGTGGGCATCGTTGAGGCCGGGAATCAGCGGCAGGCCCTTACAGTCGATTACTTCAGTTTTCGCCCCCCGAAGGACGGAAACATGGTCTTCTCTGCCCACTGCCGCAATGCGTTCACCGGCAATGGCGACCGCTACGGCGCGAGGATTCAGCGGGTCAAGGGTAAGGGCACTGACATTCGACAGGATGAGGGTGGCGCCATTTTCCATAAGGACCTGAAGCTGGCGACCAGCGCTTAGAAAAGTGAAGCAACCATGGGAAGACTATACATTGAGGACTGCGGCATCATGCTGTACGTCGGCATGGTAGGAGCTACGTACTAGCGGGCCTGAGGCGACGTGCTTGAAACCCATCTCCTCCCCAATTCGGCTCAGGTCAGTAAATTCTGAGGGGTGGTAAAACCGGTCAATGGCGATGTGCTTGGCGGAGGGGCGCAAATACTGCCCAATGGTCAGAAGGTCGCAGTCCACCTCCCGCAAATCGCCCATTGTCTCGACTACTTCCGCTACCGTCTCGCCCATACCCACGATTATGCCGGACTTGGTTACCGCCATCGGGTCCAGTTCCTTGGCGGTGGCCAGTAACTCCAGGGAACGCCGGTAGTCGCCCTTGGGCCGCACCCGCGGAAATACCCGCTTGGTAGACTCGATGTTGTGGTTAAGCACGTCGGGACGGGTGTCCATTACCCGGGCCAGGGCATGGCGTGAACCCCCAAAGTCGGGAATCAACACTTCCACCTTACAGTCAGGCACCTCTTTCCTGATGCGGCTGATACAGGCGGCAAAAATGAAGGCGCCCCCGTCGGCCAGGTCGTCCCGGTTGACCGAAGTGATCACGCAGTAGCGCAGTCCCATCTTCTTCACGGTTTCCGCCAGGCGTCCCGGCTCCATCAAGTCCACACCCTGGGGACGGCCAGTAGTTACCGCGCAGTAGTGGCAACGGCGAGTACAAATATCCCCAAGAATCATGAAGGTGGCGGTGCCCCGTCCCCAGCACTCACCGATATTGGGACAGTGGGCCTCTTCACAAACGGTGTTAAGCTGGTGGCCCCGCATCAACTGCTTTAGCTCCATATACCGGGGACTGCCCGGCATGGATACTTTAAGCCAGGGTGGAAGCTTGGGGCGCACTGAAGTGGGGGTACCTTCCTTAGAAACCACAGTTTGTCAGTCCTCTACACTGGAATAGGAATCCGATATTCCGTCCGGAGTCAGGTTCAGTCCAATGTAACCCTTCGTGGCGCCACACGGCATTTCTCGGCCACAATTATTGCTTCAATGTCTGCCACGGCCTGCTTAAGGTGCCCGTCCCCGTTAATTACACGGTAATCGTAGCGGTCCATCTGGGCCAGTTCCTGCCGGGCGATTTCGAGGCGGTGGGCAGTCTCCTCTGGCCCTTCAGTTTGCCGCTGGCCCAGGCGTCCCGCCAATTCCTCAAAGGAGGCGGGCGCCAGGAAGATGAGCACCGCCTCCGGCACGATCGACTTGATTGTTTCGGCCCCCTGCACTTCTATTTTCAGGAAGACGTCCTTGCCCTGTTGCAGGGCATCGCTGACCTGGCTGCGGGGCACCCCATACCAGCGGCCCGCATACTCTGCAGACTCCAACAATTGCCCAGCATCCCTTAGTTCAAGAAAGGTTTCCGTACTGAGAAAAATGTAGTCTACGCCGTCCTTTTCACCGGGCCTCGGGGAGCGGGTGGTCGCGGTAATGGCAAAGTGCCAGGGCCTGTCCTTATTTTTCAGTTCGTAAATGGCAGAATCTTTGCCTACTCCGGAGGGGCCGCTGATAACCACCAGCAACGGAGGAGAGTCTCCCCTCAATATGCTTTCTGGAAATGGGTCCTCCTGTCGAGAAACCGCCATCAGCGTCTGCGGTCCTCATCGCGGCCGCCTCGGAATAACCGGCGCTGGGCGTCCAGCAAGCGGCGCCCCACGAACATGTCCCCCATGCTTTGAGCGAAAGTAGGTAACTCAGTCTGGGGGTTGTACTGGCGAGCCTGGGCGCCGTAATCGCCCGCCAGCCACCGTGCCCGGTCGTCCCTGGCTTTCACAAACAGGTCCATGATGGCTTCCGTATCTAAGTTGTCCGACTCGACCAACAGTTGCCTGATGCCGTAAAGTTCCCTGATGAAGCTGTCTATCCACGAAACAATTGGCTCCGGGTTGGTGACACAGATGTCCCGGTGCATTACGGTATCGCCGGAGGCAAGACGCGTCAGATCGTGGTAGCCACTGGAAGCAACCTTGGCGATGTCGTCCCAGTTGGGACTTCCCGATGTGCAGCCCACCAGGGCAACGGACAGCAGGAAGGGCAGATGACTCACTGCAGCCACAAAGCTGTCATGCTCTTCAGCGCTGATGTAGTAGGGGGTGGCCTCCAGCGCTTCTACCATCGTAGTAATTTCGGCTGCGGCACGCTCCGATGCCTTGGCGCTGGGGATGACGCAGTAGGTCTTGCCCTTGAACATGTTCGGATCGGCATTTTCCGGCCCTGGTGTTTCCCTGCCAGCCATGGGGTGGCCGCCCACGAAGTGAATACCTTCAGGGAGGTACTCGTCAGCCCAGGCTATGACCGCCTGCTTGGAACTTCCCACGTCCGTAACCACGCAGCCCTCGGGCAGGTGAGGCGCCGCGACCTCCAGCAATTCCTTCATCGCCACGATGGGTGTTGCCAAAACCACGATATCCGCGCCTTCCACTGCATTTAGCAGACGGCTTTCCATCCTGTGGAATGCCCCGGTCTTCTGGGCTTCGGACCTGGCGCCGCCGCTGGAATCGGTGCCCACCAGTTCCAGGTTGAGAAGGGAAGAGTTCCTAAGGGCTAACGCCAGCGAGGCGCCCATGAGTCCGGTGCCGACAATCGCTATTCTAGGCATTGTGTCCCTCCACCTTCCGGCTGGCCTCTACGCTGGTATTCTGCCAGGCCATGTGGCCTTTAATCTTACACCATTGCCAACCACAGGCAAATGTGGTCAGATTAGCCGGAGCAGCGATAAACCAATTGCAAGAGACCGTCGCCGACTTGCTGCCCGCCTCGAGGCAAGATGGGATACTGACCACTGGCCATTTATTCCCGGGCAGGAATCTGGTGCGCAAAAAAAACGCTGTCTCAAGTCCTTTTCCCTGGAACACACCAAAACTGTTCCGTTTTTCGTTAAATGGGTATTGACATGAATTGGTCTGACTGCTAGCATTTCACCCGGTTGAATGTCCCGCTTTGATAGGGAGTAATAAGAGCACTCTGTCCCCAGAGAGCCGGCGAAAGGTGAAAGCCCGGCGACAGTAAGGCTCCCAACTCGCCCTGGAGCGGCCGGCCTGAAGGCAGTAGGGCGCGGCGGATGACTCCGTTAAAGGTTGAAAAGAGCTGTTTCGGTTTTGCTGGCATGGTTCGCCAAGAGCCGGAAAAGGAGGGTGGTACCGCGGGTTAATGTGTCATTAAGCCCGTCCCTTCGGGGACGGGTCTTTTTTTATTTGCGGCGTTTGAGGCAAAAATGGATTATACCGGCGCAGAAATTGTTTGCGAAAGCCTCCTCAAGGAGGGTGTGGAAGTTATTTTTGGGCTTCCCGGCGGGGCGGTTTTTCCCTTCTATGGGGCCCTCAGCGGATATCCCCAGCTGCCCCACATCCTGGTGCGGCACGAACAGGCGGCAGCTATGGCCGCGGACGGATACTCCAGGGCTACGGGAAAGGTGGGGGTCTGTACCGCCACTTCCGGCCCCGGGGCGACCAACCTGGTTACTGGCATTGCCGGCGCTATGATGGATTCCATTCCTATGGTAGCCATCACCGGCCAGGTCCCCCGGCCGGCCATCGGCAGGGACGCCTTTCAGGAGACCGACATCACCGGCATTACCTTGCCGGTAACCAAGCACAACATGCTGGTTATGGAAGTGGACGATATCGCAGCGGCGATCAAGGAAGCCTTTTATATCGCGCGGTCCGGGCGCCCCGGTCCGGTGCTGCTGGACATTCCCAAGGACGTGCTGGTGGGTGAGCGGCGACCGTTCGTTTGGCCCGAGTCGGTCAATCTCCAGGGCTATGAACCGCCAGGCGAGGCCGACGAAATCCAGTTGAACCAGGCGGTGGAACTGATAAACCAGGCCGAGCGTCCCGTCATCCTTGCCGGACATGGCATTCTGATTTCCCATGCCTATTCAGAATTGCGGGAACTGGCTGAAAAGGCCCAGATTCCGGTAATCACTACCCTGCTGGGCATCAGTTCCTTCCCCACCGACCATTTCCTGCACACGGGAATGCCGGGGATGCATGGCATGGCCTACGCCAGTCTGGCCATCGACCGATCCGACCTCCTGATTTCCCTGGGCATGAGGTTCGACGACCGGGTGACTGGTCGCATATCTGACTTCGCCCCCAATGCCAAGGTGGTGCATGTGGACGTGGACCCTTCGGAGTTCCACAAGAACGTGCAGGCGACCGTGCCGGTGCTGGGTAATCTGAAGCAGGTCTTGAACCAGATGATTCCATTGGTGGAGCGAAAAACTCACGTGGAGTGGCTGCAGTATATCGACACTCTTCGGTCGGAGCATCCCTCCCTCTACATCCGGCAGACTGACGAATTGCTTCCCCAGTTTGTTATGAAGCAACTGTCAGACATCACCGAGGGAAATTCCATTATCGTAACGGGTGTGGGACAGCACCAGATGTGGGCGGCGCAGCACTACGCATACAAGGAACCCAACTCGCTGCTCACCTCCGGCGGCCTGGGAGCCATGGGCTTCGAGGTTCCCGCAGCCCTGGGCGCCAAGGTAGGTCGGCCCGACAAGGTGGTCTGGTCCATCGCCGGCGACGGCGGATTCCAGATGACCATGTGCGACCTGGCTACCGCGGTTGAGAACAATATCGACGTAAAGTTTGCCATTCTGAATAATGGCACGCTGGGAATGGTGCACCAGTGGCAGGAGTTCTTCTATGACCAGGACTTCTTCGCCACGGTCTATTCCGGCAACCCCGACTTTGTGAAGCTGGCGGAGGCCTACGGCATTACCGGAATTCGGGTGACAGACAAGGCCCAGGTGGATGCCGCCATCCGGCAGGCCATGGAAACCCCCGGCCCCGTGGTGGTTGACTTCATTGTGAAGCAAGACGAGCAGGTCTACCCGATGATACCGGCAGGCGAGTCGGTAAATGAAATTATGGAAGAACCCATACCCGAGAGGATTTTCTAAATGAACGGTAACGGCCGTCACCACACCATTATTGCCCTCGTCCAGGACAGGCCGGGTGTCCTAACCCGGGTGGCCGGCCTGTTCCGGCGCAGGGGCTTTAACATCTCCAGCCTGGCGGTGGGCAACAGCGAACAGAAGGGCCTGTCCCGTATGACTTTCGTAGTGGATGGAGATCAGTACACGGTGGACCAGGCTACCAGGCAACTGGACAAGCTGATCGAGGTAGTCAAGGTAGCCAACATTTCTGAGG
>DAOUHR010000009.1:0-7348 GCA_034428635.1 Dehalococcoidia bacterium | reverse complement strand
AGCTTGCCGTGGCCGGTGTCGTGTTCCTGGCCCTCGTTGAAGGGCAGGTGGGGGCCGGCAATCTTCATCACGTCGGCCCCGTGCTCGGCCAGGGTGCGGGCGCAGGTGGGGCCGGCCAGCACCCGGGTCAGGTCCAGCACCCTTATGCCGGACAGGGGACGGTCGCCCTCGGGCAGGGGCTGCGGCGGGGCGTCGCCGATCCTGTCGATCTCCAGCAGGGGCAGGGAAGCCACCGCCGCCGACTGGGGATGCTGGGCCCATTCCTGCATGGTGCGGACCATACCGCCGGCGCCCCGGGCGGCGATGATAGCCTCTTCCAGTTCCCGGGCGTCCCACTGGGCCACGGCCTGCCGGACGGCTTCCTTGTTTTCCTCCACGCCCAGTACGCTGAGCGCGGCCTCGCGGTGGTTGGGGAAGTTGCAGTGCAGGTAGCTCCAACGCCCGTTCTTTGCGGGATAAACCCCCATGACGGCGTTGCGCTCGCCCGCCGCCGGCTGGCCGTTCAGGGTCATGTAGCGGCTGCTGCGCAGGGACGCGGTGGCCCGGCGGGCGTTGACCCCTACTTCCTGACGCTGACCGGAGCGGATTTCCCACAGGTCGGAGACGGCCAGGCCCACTGCCGCCAGGCTGGCCGCGGCAGCGGAGCCAATACGGAAAGGCGTGGGCAGAATGGGGTCCACGCCGCCGGAGAATTCAATGTCGCCTAACTTTTCCGGGTTAAGGTAGGGGATGGAGTTCAGGGCAAATTCGGTGTAGGTGGTCATAGGAAGGCTGCTCCTTGGGTGGAGTTGGGTTACAGGGGTGGGTTTAAGCCAATAATACAGGATGAGGCGGGCACAGGATACGGGATTGTCTGGTTGCGGCAGGCTTACGCCTGGGTTGGCTTTACCTGGGAAAATCAGCCACACGGGCTGCCACTACGCAGTCTTCGAACCATGCCACCTGATTTGGAACGCTTGCGGCGATTGCCCCCGTTTGTGTACATATCTACCAGTCAACTATAATTGTCCGAACCACCCACGCCGCGGCATCGGGTTTCCCGTGAACAGAATAGAATGGCAGTCGCGGCTTCAGGACTTATTGATGGATTTAACATTCGAACGCGGGGATGCCCAGCGTCCCCGGGGCCATGCCCTGGTCTACTTCCGCGTGGACACGGAGCCGGACAAGCTTTACGCCAGCTACATCGTGGTCCTGCCGGTGAAGGCCGACTTCGGCAAGTACGTGCCGCCCTTCCTGGCGTCGCACCTGGGCAACCTGCCGCTGAACGATTTTTCCGCCTTTGCCATGCCGCCGGTGCCGGAAGAGATCAGCGGCCACGGGGAGCTGGAGCGGCTGAGCGACCTGCGGGGAGACGACCTGGTATTCGCCTCCAGCATGTTCTCCTTTGACCTGCCCCGCATGATGGAGGGCATCACTGACGCCGTCCAGTCCTACTCCGATCTGTGCGCCGATTTCTACGACCGGCAGGGCCTGGCCGGCGCCGCGTCCACAGAGGTACTTCCCTCGAGTCCAGCCCGGGAGACCGACACGGAGCCGGAGGATAATTCCTATTCGGTCAACGAGGTCCTGCTCGGCTTAATGAGCGAGCGGGACAAGCTGGCCGAGCTTTCCCGCCTGCTGGGCAAGCTGCAGTTCGCCCAGGAGGGCAGCGACGACAGCATGACGGGCGAGGTAACCGAGGAGATTACTGCCCTGTCCCGCCACCTGCCCGAGGAGTTCCAGGTGCTGAATCTGCTGGCCGCCGCCAGGGAGTCCACGGGGCGAGGCTCGCGCCTGGCCCAGCTATACCTGGATCGCTGCTTCCGCCTGTCCGACGGGGACACGGCCACCGTATATTCCCTGGAAGCGCAGATAGAGGAGTTGAGGGGGGGAGGGTAGGCCTGGAGTGGAAGGCGCTGACTTCGTATGGCCTGTCGAACACTTTTGGGTCAGTGCCAGCCAGAGTAGTGGCAAACACTAACTCCCCGCCTGTAACGGGCGGGGAGTAAATCTTGATAACCGAATATTGGCAGCAGGCTGCCCTAGAAGGCGAAGCTGTCCATCAAGTCTTCAACGGAGCGCTGGGGGGCGCGGCCCCGTACTTCCTGCAGGCGCTGTTCGAGCGAAGGCCGTTCTTCATCCCGGTAAATCACGCCCATGGGAACGCCCCGGCGATGGATCAGGTCGAAGGCTGCACCCCGGTCGGAAACATCGTGATCTTCGGGGACGTCATAGATCAGGGGCTCAATGCCCTTGCGGACGTTGCCCTTCATCAACTCGAAAGTGTCGTTGTAGGTCGTACAAGGGGATTGGACGTGGATCATAGCAAAGCCTTCGTGGTCCATGCCCTGGCCAATCAGCTTGGCCAATTCCCTGGGCTGGCCGGAAAAGCCTGAGGCAATGAAGGAAGCGCCCAGGGTCAAATACAGTTCCAGGGGGTCTGCTTCCGCCTCAATCTTGCCGTAGGGGGTGGAGCTGGTTACCGTGCCCAACTGGGTTGTGGGCGAACTCTGGCCCTTGGTCAGGCCATAAACCCCGTTATCCATCACCACGGCGCAGATGTTAAGGTTACGGGCGGCCTGGGGACCAATATGCTCCCCGCCGATGCTCAGGAAGTCGCCATCGCCGGCCACCACCACTACGTTCAACTCCGGGCGAGCCATCTTCACGCCCATGGCGACGGGCAGGGTACGACCATGAATCCCGTGGAACCCGTAAGGCTGTTGGCCTTCAAGCAGGTGGACCAGGTTGCCGGAGCAACCGATCCCGGCCACTACCACGTTGTTTTCAATGGGCTTGCCGGTCTCTTCCAACCGGTTAATCATGGCCAATTCCAACGACCGGCGCACGCCGAAGTCGCCGCAGCCGGGGCACCATTTGAAATCGTATTCGGGATTTTTCTTGCTCATGCTCGAACCATCTCCTTGCGATGGGAATTGTTCATCTCGGCGATACGGGTAACCAGGTCCCGCACCTTGAAGGGCAGGCCAGTGTACTGGGTGATAGACTCGGCCTTGACACCCTGGGACCGGAGTATGCTGGAGAACTGTCCCTGGTAGTTAAGCTCGGGTACGATAACCAGTTCTTTCTTCCGGAGTTCATCCAGCAGGGCCGGAGGCAGGGGGCTAAGCAGCATGGTGTAGTACCAACCGATGGGAACGCCCTGCTCGCGCAACTGGTTATAAGCTTCCTGGGTCGGGCCCTTGGAGCCGCCCCAGGGCATCACCACCACGGGTTCACCGGAGTTGTCGGCTTCGAACTCGTTCTCTTCCAGCAGCTTGAGCTTGCTGAACCGCCGCTCGGTCATCTGGATGTGACGGCTGGCCAGGTGGGTGGTGTCACCCATCTCGTCGTGCTCGCTGCCGTTGGCCACGTAGGCACCGGGGCCGCCGGGCAGGGGCATGGGGGAAAGTTCGTGGCCCTGGTAGCGGTTATAGCCGTTGTTGCCATCGTAGACCAGCCTGCGTTCCGGCTTGACCTTGGTAAGGTCGGGACGCTCAATGTTCTGCACCCGCTCGGCCAGCGCCATTTCGGTCATCAGGATGACCGGGCCCTGGTAACGCTCCGACCAGTTCAGGGCCTTGACCGCGCCATGGAAGCATTCTTCCACCGTGCCGACGGCAATAACCGGCAACTTGACGTCGCCGTGGGCCGGGTACATGCAGGCCAGCAGGTCAGACTGCTCCGTCTTGGTGGGCAGTCCGGTAGCGGGGCCACCCCGCTGCACGTCAACCACCACCAGGGGAATCTCGGCCATCCAGCCCAGGCCCAGACCCTCACTCATCAGCGAGAAGCCAGGGCCCGCCGTGGCGGTCATAGCCTTTTTGCCGGCATAGCCGCCACCCAAAAGGGCGGTAATGGATTCAATCTCGGAGCTTACCTGGTAGGCAAACTTGCCCTCGCCGACCAGGTGGCGTTCCATAAATACAAGAATAGTTGTGGCGGGAGATATGGGATAGCCGACGTAAAAATCAAGGCCGGCGGCCAGGGCGCCCAGGGATATGGCCTCGTTGCCCTTAAGCATCACCTGGGGGTATTCGGGCATGCTCGGGGGAGCTAGTTCACCCAGCACGAAACCGCTTTGGGACGTCTCTTCCCGGCCCAGCTTCAGGGCTGCAATGTTGGACAGGATAATCTCATCGTCGTTGGCCCGGCCTCGCCGGAATCTGCTTTCGACAAACTCGTCCAGATATTGCTGAGGCATATTGACCAGGTGGGCCAGGGCTCCCATGATAACCATGTTGGCCGCCCGGTTATTGCCGGTGGACCGAGCCAGTTCGTCAATCTTCAGACCATAGCTGCGGTCGTCATCCGAATCCAGGTCAAAATCGTCCGAGTTGTAGATGACCAGGCCGCCGTCCCGAACCTCTTCACGGTGGGTGTCGTAGGCTTCGCGGTTGAATGCAACCAGCACGTCCACATCGTCGCCGGCACTCAGGATGGGGTCAACGGATATCCGGGCCTGGGTCCAGGTGGGCCCGCCCAGAATTTGGGATGGGAATGTGGCGTAGGTAAGGGCGTGGTAGCCCACCTGGGTAGAAGCCTGGGCCAGACCTTCCGCCGACGTCACTACGCCCTGTCCGCCTTCACCGGCGAATCGGACGACAAAGTCGCGCATTTGCATTGCCTATCTCCTCCTGATCCTAATGCTCAGGAATATGGTTAGGTTTACCGGCGCCCCGTTTTCCTACCATTGTATCGCAAGGCGTGCCCTATTGCCCCGTACCTGGCGAGAAGACAGCCCGATCAGTGGCCGGGGAGTGTCGCCGGTCGCTGAAATACAAAAAGGGGAACTCTGAAAGAAAATTAGTGCCCCAATGGTAGGGGCGTGGGGGTTTCCCGGTGGCTGTCATCGTCTATAGCGGGACTTTTCCCTGGGCCTGCGCCGAGGTTTATGATTACAATCCGGGCACCCGGGCGGCAAACGCCACCGGGCACATTGCTTCCAGAATTGCACTAGAGAGCGCCCAGCCAAACTGGAAACATACAGGGGCTAATTGAAGGGAGTTTAACATTGGCGCATATTTGTTGTCAACGAAATCTAATCTAATGACATCAGATAATCGACAAGTTGTGTGCGGTTTTCGTCATTGCCCCCCGACAGGGGGACGGCAGAGCTTTGAGACAGGCATGGGTTAATGAAGCTGGGGCTCACAGATTCCCGGCGTCGGCGCCGGATGCAAGGCTGAACATTAGATTCAGAAGGCAGGGGCGAATGCTTGACCACCTGAAGGGTAAATGCAAGAATTGGGGCGTGCAAAGCGCCTTCGGGCAACGAATATCCATTGCCATCTTTTATGAAGAGTGGAGGAAACAGCTATGAAGTGGTGCAGGTTTCAGACCGCCGATGGGCCGGCTTACGGCATCATCGAGGGCGACAATGTCATCCAGGTCAACGGCGACCCCATTCGCGGCGAGTACGAACGGACGGATAAAGCCCACGCCCTTGGCGACGTGAAGCTGCTGGTGCCGGTAATTCCCCCCACCTTTTACGCCGCCGGTATTAACTTCCGGGAGCATGTGGAAGAAATGGCGGCAAAGCGAGGTGAGGAACCCCAGTTCCCACCGGCGGCCGATGTGGGCTACCGGGCCAACAACGCCCTGGTGGCCGAGGGGGAAGCCATCGTGGTGCCCAGCGACGCCAATGAACTGCTCCAGTACGAGGGCGAGCTGGTAATAGTTATCGGCAAGCAGTGCAAGAATGTGACTGAAGATGAGGCCCTGGACTATGTCTTCGGCTACACCATCGGCAATGATGTGAGCGAGCGGGTGTGGCAGCGGGGCGACCGCACCATGTGGCGGGGCAAGAACACGGACACTTTCAAGCCCATGGGGCCGTGGATTGTCACCGACGGCGTGGACCCGGAGGACTGCGAGGTCCGCATTGTGCTGAACGGCAAGTTCATCAGCAAGTACAACATGTCAGGGGCCATCTTCGGGGTGAAGCACTACATCAGCCGCATGAGCAAGTACCTGACCCTCTTCCCGGGCGATGTCATCTGGATGGGCACCGACGGCGCGCCGGAGAACATGAAAGACGGCGACGTCATCAACATCGAGGTTGACGGCATCGGTACCCTGAGCAACCCGGTGGTGTGGGAGAAGTAGCGCTGCCAACCGTATGCCGGCGAAACTCACGGGGGCGTCCGGTTGGACGCCCCTGATTCGTTCGAGTCAGATTCGATTGCCGGGGAAAATGGCCTTCTCAAATTTCGGAAAATCTCAGGACTGCACCTGCATTTTGCTTTTCTTCACGAACCTGCGTTTCACGTGTCGTGCCGACTGGTATGGGAGCAGGCTGCCTTGCTGCCGGACGCCGCCGGATTCGTGGCCGGTCTGTGATTAGACGTCCGTGCAAAGGGGGCTGTTTCTGCGTGTATCGGGGCTAGTATCGCTTGGCCACTACCGGAATCAGCTCATTGTTCACCGGATCCACAGCGAGCAGGGCATCTTCCAGGGAGATTACACCCAACAGGCTGGGTTCTCCCTCTTCGGCAAATATTACGGGGGTAATGAGTTCTACCCCCTCCAACCTGATGCTGGCGTAGCCAACTTCCACTGGTTGCTGGGTACCGTCTGCCAGTCGTGAAGAAACGGTCCTGCTAACCGGCACTCCCAGGGCCAGGAGCATTTCACGGGGCAGGGCCGTGTAGGTAGACCCGGTGTCCACTTCCACTTCTACTCTCTGGAAATTCCGTCCCTGTGGGTCTCCCACTTCTATCGTCTTGAATACCGTTCCCATTTGACCTCGTCCGCTGCCGACAATTTTTCCGTACAGGACATCTGCAGTCCTCTGCAGCTACTGCGTTGACTGAAGACCTGCGCTAGTCAGAGTTGGGAGGGGGCGGCTGGGTCTTCTTCACTGCGTCGGGCAGGCTGTCGTACCAGGCCTTCCAGCGCTTCGACACTTCCCCTTGCGCCTCGCGGCGGGCCTGTTCCAGCAGCCTCTGTTCACGTCTTCTTGCGAGCACCATAATAACCTAGAACGTTCCAACGGTCAGGAGAGTTAGCCCCGCGGCTGCGGCCACACCGTAGGCTATAGCCACAGTAGTTTCCAGATTCGTGTCTTTGGTATTGAAACCAATTTCATACGCAGCCAGCAGGATAGTAAATATCCAGGCCAGGCCTACGGATGCGACCACATAGGCCGTTTCGTGGTCTTTGAACACTTTCGACGCTAGTACTGGGTCAAGCTTGGTTATCAAGGGTACCGATAGGGGTTGACTGACAGTGGTAATCTTTGAGCAATTAAGGTTGGTGTGAGGTGGCGGTGTGGTCAGAGAGAAATTTACGGTCCGGCTGACGCCGGAGGAACGGGACCAGTTGGAGCATATGATCCGGGCAGGGAAGAGTTCTGCCAGGGTCA
>DAOUHR010000008.1:0-90692 GCA_034428635.1 Dehalococcoidia bacterium | reverse complement strand
GGCGGCGGCCCTGTATCGCCAGGAGATGCGCGGCTCCATAGAGGAGGACTTCCGGCGGATTCCGGAAATCCTGGCCCAGGCCCGCCAGCAACCCCTGCCTCCCGAGGCGGCGCAGGAAGAAGACCAGTCGCCGCCGCCCGAACAACTGTCATTGTTTTAGTTACTCACTTCAACTTGGAAATGGGATCGGTTTGAACCATACCTTGCGAATCATCCCCCTCGGCGGACTCGGCGAAATCGGCAAGAACATGATGGCCCTGGAATGTGGCGACGACATTGTTGTTGTCGACTGCGGCGTCCAGTTTCCCACCGAAGATATGCTGGGCGTTGACCTGATTATCCCTGACGTTTCTTACCTGGTGGAACGAAGCGACAGGGTTCGGGGAATCCTGATAACTCACGGGCACGAAGACCACATCGGCGCCCTGCCCCACATCCTGCCCCGGCTTGACGTTCCGGTATTTGCCCCAAAGCTGGCCCACGGCCTTATTTCAGTAAAGCTGCGAGAGAACCGGGCCACCCGGGGCAAGGCGGTCGAGGCAATCGAGCCCGACGTGGACTACCGGTTCGGGACCAACTTCAGCGCCCGCTGGTTTCGCGTCTGTCACAGCATTCCAGACGCCATGGGCATTGCCATCTCCACTCCCCTGGGCACGGTAATCCATACCGGCGACTTCAAGATTGACCATACGCCGGTGGACGGCCACACGATAGACCTTACCACCCTGGCTCGCTATGGCGATGAAGGAGTGCTGCTGTTGTGCTCCGATTCCACCTATGCCGAGGTCCCCGGGTACACGCCGTCGGAGGCCATCCTGGCGGACTCGCTGGACCGGGCCATCGGCGAGGCGCCGGGCCGGGTCATGGTGGCCACCTTTGCCTCCCTTATTTCCCGCGTACAGCAGGTCATAGACGCCGCCTCTCGCCACGGCCGGAAGGTGGCTATTGTGGGCCGCAGCATGGCGGATAACGTCAATATGGCGGCAGAGATGGGCTATCTAACCATTCCCGCCGGCGTCCTGGTCAGCCTAAGCGAAATCCGCGGCCAGGAACCCGAGCGGACGGTGCTGCTCACCACGGGAAGTCAGGGCGAACCCACCTCCGCGCTGGTGCGCATTGCCAACCAGGACCACCGCGACGTCTCAGTTATGGAAGGGGACACGGTGGTAATCTCTGCTACGCCCATTCCAGGCAACGAACTGCTGGTAAGCCGTACCATCGACAACCTGCTGCGGCAGGGGGCACGGGTGCTGTACGACCGCATCGCCACGGTACACGTGCATGGTCACGCCAGCCAGGAAGAGCTCAAGATGATGCTCAGCCTGACCAAGCCCCGCTACTTCGTGCCGGTGCACGGCGAATACCGGCATCTGATGGCCCACGCCAGGCTGGCCTGGGATATGGGGCTGGCCGAGTCCGGAATTTTTGTGCTGGAAGACGGCGACGTGCTGGAACTGAGCGAGGAGGGCGGCAGGGTTGCCGAAAGCGTGCCCGCCAGCCCCATCCTTATCGACGGGCCCAGCGCCAGGGATATGGGCAGCGAGGTGCTCCGCGAGCGCCGCGCCCTGGCCCGGGACGGCGTGGTCGTAATCGTAGTGTCCGTGGATGCCGGCACCGGCCTCCCGGCCTATCCCACCAAGGTCCTGGCCAGCGGCTTTATGGAAACGGAAGAGACCAGTGACCTCTTCCCCAAACTGTCCGGAATCATCGACGACGTGATCCAGGAGAAACAGGAGTTGATAGACGATTCGGACCGAATCAGAAACCTTGTCCGGGAGGCTGCGGCCCGCTTTATCCAGACCGAAGCAAGGCGCCGCCCCACCATAGTCCCGGTATTCCTGGAAGTTTAACCGACCACGCTACACCCGGGGCATGCAGCATATTAATATGCCAATGCCCTGGGTACGTTCCAACCCCTGCTTTTTCGCTCTACATAGGCTCCAGCCGGCACCTGATCCGCCCCAAACTCTCCAAAACTCACCCTGGTTCCCCTTAAATTCCTTGACCCCTATCAGTTACCATATATTCGTTATTTTAATTTTAGTTATGTTGGGGGACTCTATGGCGGGTACAGCTCGGCCCTTGCGCCGATCCCCTGCGGCATCGGATGGCTCAATATTCTGGTTCCGCTTGTTTCTATTCCTGGATCTCGCAATCATTACTTCCGTTATCGCCGCTGCCTTCGTGGTGTTCTGGTTCTACCCCGACGTGTGGGAGGGAACCTTTTCACTTCTGGGCTACGGGTGGATTCCGGTCCTGCTTTGGGCTGGCGCTTTGCTGGTTGCACTCAGGTACCGTCCCTGGTGGCTCATCCGCTTCTGGAATCTGTGGCTGGCCGGGGTAAGCGCTGCCGCCCTTACCGTTGGAATATTGACCTTCCTCGAAGCAGGCTATGGCCCCCTGGCCTTTGTGGGACTTGGTGGAAAGTGGGGCG
Organism: Dehalococcoidia bacterium; assembly: GCA_034428635.1. Lineage (GTDB taxonomy): Bacteria > Chloroflexota > Dehalococcoidia > Lucifugimonadales > UBA3495 > Bin22. The sequence goes on along the minus strand of DAOUHR010000008.1, from coordinate 88,258 downwards.
CCATCGCCATGGGCCATTCACTGCCCCTGGGCATTGCGCGGCTGGCGGCTTTGGCCCTGCTGATGCCCGTTCTTATCGTGCCAGGAAAGGCCAGCCGGGGCTACTGGCTGGGCCTCTGCCGTACTGCCCGGGCCCTGTGGGTCGGGTTGGTATCCCTGGCCCGAGGCGTGTCATTCGTTGCAGTCGCCATTGGCAGGGGAGTGGCATCCCTGTTCAACAGGGACACCAGGCCCGGCTGGCTCAATGCCGTTTTCAGCTTCCTGGGCCGTTTGCTGTCGGCGTTGTTCCGCCGATCCTCACGGCTTGAACCTGCACGGAATGTGCCACAAGTAACCGACTTGCCGGATGATGAAGCCGAAACAAATGATCCTCCCGAGGTTGTGGTTCCGGCGGCTTCGCCAGTCCTGTCGACTAACGGCTCCAAGTGGAAGTTGCCTTCACTGGACTTGCTGGCTCCGCCAGAAGTCCATTCCACCGATGAAAAGCCCCTGAAGAAAATGGCGGACGACATCGAAAGCGCCCTGGCTGACCATGGCGTCAGCGTCGAGGTTGCGGACATAAAAGCTGGCCCACGCATTGTCCGGTATGGTCTGATGCCCGGGTGGATAGAAAAGAGAAGTTCCGGCAAAGACGGCGCCAGCGTCCCCGACCGCAGTCGGGTGAGGGTGCAGAGCATCCTGGCCCGGGAGCGGGACCTTTCTCTGGCCATCAGCAGCCCCAGCCTGCGCTTTGAACAGGCCCCCGGGGAGGCCCTGCTGGGCCTTGAAGTGCCATCGCCTTCCCCCAGCAAGGTCACCATGCGGGAGGTGATGGACTCGGCCGACTTTCGAAAGTTCGCCGCCAAAGGGGGATTGCCCATTGCCCTGGGCGCCGATGCCGGCGGTGATTCAGTGGCCCTGGACCTGGCCAGCCTGCCCCACATGATGATTGCTGGCGCGACCGGCAGCGGCAAAAGCGTCTGCATAAACTCCATAGTGGCTTCAATGATGTTGACCAAGCCGCCCGACCAGCTTCGAATGCTGATGGTGGACCCCAAGCAGGTAGAGCTGACCCCCTTCAACGGTATTCCCCACCTGGTGCTGCCCGTGATAACCGAGGTGGACGACGTCAGCCCCATGCTGCGGGGTCTCATTCGGGAAATGACCCGCCGCTACAAGGCAATGGCGGAAATCGGCACCCGCAACATCAGTGGCTACAATGCCAAGGCCAAGGCTCCCTTGCCCTACCTGGTGCTGATCGTGGACGAACTGGCCGATCTGATGCTGGTGGGCGGCTTCGAAATCGAGCAGTCCCTGGTGCGGCTGGCCCAGCTGGGACGCGCCGCCGGTATTCACCTGGTGCTGGCAACCCAGCGTCCCTCCGTCAAAGTAGTCACCGGCCTGCTCAAGGCCAACATCCCCTGCCGCGTCGCCTTCGCGGTGGCCTCCCAGGTGGATGCCAGGGTCATCCTGGACTCGGTGGGCGCCGAAAAGCTGCTGGGCAAGGGCGACATGCTCCTCCTCAACAACGACGCCCCCAAGCCAAGGCGGGTGCAGGGTACGCTGGTACTGGATGAAGAAACCGAAAAGCTGGTGGACTTCTGGCTGGACCAGAAAGGGCCGCCCCTGCCGCCCATCAACCTGGAGGACGAAGGCGAGGAAGGGGAAGAGGGTGAGGGCCTGGACGAGGGCCTGGTGGACAAGGCCCGTGAACTTGCCCTGCGTAACCCCAACCTCAGCTCCTCGGTCCTGGAGCGCCGCCTGAAGATAGGTGGCGGCCGGGCGGAGCAGATTGTCGAGGTGCTGGAGGACGAAGGTCTGCTGATCCCACGGTAGTGAAGCCACGAACACTCCCGCCCTCGGGAGGGGGTCCTCGTTGTGGTATTATGGGGTCTGCCCGGCGAGAAGCCGACGCAGACCCTATTGCTTTTCAAGGCCGATTGCCTCCCTTGCTGATAGACCTGCACACCCATACCTACCCTCAATCCGACGACAGCTTCGTCAGCGTAGATGACCTTATAGACCGGGCCAAGACGCTGGGCCTGGACGGCATCTGTCTCACGGAACATGACCAGTTCTGGAATCTCGAGGAAGTAAAGTCACTTTCCATCAGGCACGAATTTCTGGTTCTCTCGGGCAGTGAAATCAATACTGACGCCGGTCATATCCTGGTTTTCGGCCTGCAGGAGTATGTATTCGGGATGCACAAACCTGCCTTTTTGCGCCAGGTAGCAAACAAGGTTGGCGGCGTGATGATCGCAGCGCATCCCTATCGACGTCGCTACCTGTCCGATCCGGGTAAGGACCCCGACGCCAGGGCCGAGATGCTGGAGCGGGCGCTGGCCGATAATTTCTTCCTGATGTGCGATGCCATCGAGGGCTGCAATGGCAGGGGCAAGCCCGATGAGAATGAATTTTCCGGGGATGTGGGCAATGCCTTTGTGTTGCCCTCCACCGCAGGCAGCGACGCCCATCGCCTGGAGCAACTGGGAACAGTGGCCACCCGCTTTGACCGGCGGATAAAAGACCTGGAAACCCTGGTATCAGAAATCAAAGCGGGGCGTTTCCGCCCCGAGGCCTTGCGCTAGGCCTTAGCGCCACGAGACTGCCCTGAAGTACCTTCCCCCTTGTCAGGAGGAACGTCGGGACGAGGGTGAAACGCACGGCAATGCTGCCGTCAATTGGCTCACTGCTTGTCGGCGCTCCAGAGGTAATTTTCAGGGGCAATGGGTACTGGCAGTCAAGGCGGACCCAGTGGCTCACATCAACGAATCAGGCACGGTCGAGAAGATGAGCGAGATACTGAGAGTGGAAAACCTGCGGGTCGAGTTTGCAACGCAGGCCGGTCAGGTAAAGGCCTTGAATGGTGTTACCTTCTCCCAGGAAGAGGGCCAGATTTACTGCGTGGTGGGCGAAAGCGGCGCGGGCAAGAGCACTCTGGCCCTGGCAATTATGGGTCTGCTGCCCAATTCCGCCACCCTGGTGGAGGGCAGCGTCTACTTCAATGGGGTTGACCTTATGCGGGCCAACTATGACTACCTGCGCGGCATAAGGGGCAGGGAAATATCCATGGTCTTCCAGGATGCCCAGACGGCCCTGAACCCAGTGCAGACCGTGGGCACCCAACTGGAAGAGGTCATTCTCAATCATACCAATTATTCCACCCGCCAGGCCAATCGCATGGCCCAGGATGTGCTGAGGGAACTGGGGCTTCCCGACCCCCGCCGCATTCTGGGCGAATACCCCTTTAACCTGAGCGGGGGAATGTGCCAGCGGGTGATGATCGGCATTGCCCTGGTGCTGCAGCCAAAACTGCTGATCGCCGACGAGGCCACCTCGGGCTTGGACGTTACCCTGCAGGCGGAGATTCTGGCCCGGTTAAAGCGCCTGTGTCAGGAGTTTAACTCGTCTATCCTGCTGATCACACACGATCTGGGCATCGTTGCCCACATGGGCAACCGGGTGGCGGTGATGTACGCCGGCAGCCTGGCCGAAACCGCTGATGTAATCCCCCTGTTCAGGGACCCCCGCCACCCCTACACCTGGTCGCTGATCCAGGCGCTTCCCAGGCTGGATGATGCCAACCGCAGGCTGCAGCCTTTGCGGGGCACTCCACCGGACATGATAAACCTGCCGGAGGAGTGCGCCTTCCTGCCTCGCTGCCACAAGGCTGTCAGCCAGTGCCGGGTCAGTCCCAGTCCGCCGCTGGAGGAAGTGGAGGACAACCACTGGGCGGCCTGCTTCAATCCCATGGCGCCTTAGGGTCAGGGTAATCGCGGGGGCTGTGGTTATCCGCTCATGGTGAGCTTGTCAAGCCATGCTGAAGTCTGCGGGGAGACCTGCTACACGCTCAATCCAAGCGGGGTGGCTGGCCTTCCCCGGAACCGCCCATGGTGAGCTTGTCGGACCATCGCCCGGCCTGGTGCCATGTCTCGAGTTTGTCGAGATAAGTGGAAGAGTTCATTTCTGCTTCGTGATCGCCCTGTCTGAGGGCTGGCCCCAGGAGTCTCACAGCAGGGTATGTTAGCGACGCTGGTCCCTACCGTTGCGCCCTGCCGCAGGTGTAGCCAGATCAACCACCAGCATTTCCAGGGCCAGGTCTTCCGAGTCAACCCGCCCGGTCTTGAAGTCCAAATCCGCTTCCAGCAGGCGGCGGTAGCGCCGGTCCAGGTCAGGCCAGGAGTTCCGGCGGGCCTGTTCCGCCGTCTTTCGCGCCACAAAGGGGGGCACTCCCAGCTTCCCAGGCAGTTCCTGGGGCGACACCCGCTGCTCGGTCCAGTACCGTGCCAGGCAGACCAGCCGCAGCTGCCGCTCCACCATGCCGATGATGTAGGGTAGGGCCGCCCCGTCCTGCCGCAGCCTTTGCAGCAATCGCAACGCCACCTCGGGCCGGCCGTCAATCATGGCGTCCACGGCGTTGAAGATGCTGGCCTCCCGTACCAGGGCCACCATTTCCTGGATGTCGGATTCTTCTATGTTGCGGCCAGCGGCGTAAAGGGACAGTTTTTCCAGTTCACGGTCCAGCGTCCACAGATCGTTGCCCACCAGGTCGGTCAGCGTCCGTATGGCCGCCGGACTTATGCCCGATCCCTTGTCCTGGGCCATTTCCTTGATATAGCGGGCCAGGGCCTCGCCGGTAGGCGCCTGAAGGTGGTGAATCTGGCTTGCGGAACGGAGGCTTCTCAGCAGGGGATTGCTGTCGGCTACGGGGCCGTCCACCAGGAACAGCAGGGTGGTGTCCGGCATATTGGGAATGGCTTCGGCGAGCTTGTCCCACTCCCCCAGGGAACGGGAACCACGGCCCCGGCCACCCCTACTTTCCAGGGTGCCCAGCAGCCCGGTTACCACAACCAGGCGACTGGTATCCATGAAGGGGAGGGCGTTGCAGACGGCGAGCAGTTCGGGCAGGTTGAACTGGCCGCCGGTCAACTGGTGCCGGTTGGCCTCCAGCATTGATTCGGCACCTGCCTCCCTCACAAGCCGGTTGAGCTGTTGGGAGACGAGGAAACTGTCGCCGTATAGCAGGTGCGCCGGCAAGGAGCCTCCAAAGATGCTGTGGGGGCTGTAAGAGCCTATTCGTTGGGGCGTTCCACCAGTTCGGTCAGAATGCCGAAGACGGAACGGGGATGGATGAAGGCGATGTCGCCGGACAAGCCTTCCCTGGGCGCGTGGTCAATCAGTTGAAGCCCCAGTTCATCTACGATCTGAATCTTGCCCGGCAGGTCGTTTACATAAAAGGCCAGGTGGTGCAGTCCCTCGCCCCGCCGTTCGATGAAGCGGCCGATGGTAGTATCCGCCGCTGTGGGTTCCATCAATTCCAGCCGGGTCTGCCCCACCTGCACCAGAGCCCCTCGTATACCCTGGTCGTCCAGTTGTTTGACTTCAGCCATGGGCGCTCCGAAAACCTCGCTGAATAATTTCAGCGCGGCGTCAATGTCATTAACGGCAATGCCCACGTGATCAATGTAGTCTACCGTGCAAACCGGGCTGGCGTTCAAGTCAAAACTCCTGGCAATGGGGTTAGGTTTCGGTTGGCAACGGGCAGAGGCGGATTCTAAACCCGCCCTCTCCGTCCTATGAGCGCTGTTTTATAACCCGGCTAAACGGGGTATTGCGCCAGGGTCTGGCGGGCAATTAGCAGCTTCTGAACTTCAGAGGTACCCTCGTAAATGGTGGTGACCCGAGCGTCCCGGAACAGGCGCTCCACCGGCGCGTCCTTGAAGTAACCGTACCCGCCGTGAACCTGGACAGCCTTGGATGTGACGTCAACGCACATTTCCGAGGCAAGGAGCTTGGCGATGGAGGCCTCGTTAATGTACGGCTGGCCATCGTCCTTCAGGGTGGCGGCCTGCATGGTGCAGGTGCGGGCGGCATGGACCGCCGTGGCCATGTCGGCCAGCATGAACTGGATTGCCTGGTGCTGGGCGATGGGGCGTCCAAAGGACTCTCGTTGCTGGGCGTACCGCACCGCTTGCTCCAGCGCCGCTTGCCCGATTCCCACGCACTGGGCGGCGATCATGATGCGGCTGGAGTCGAGAATCTCCATGGCGTAGCGGAAGCCACGACACTCCTCTCCCAGCAGGTTTTCCCCGGCTACGGGCGTGTTCTGGAAGACCACTTCGTTGGTGCTGGAGGCCCGCATTCCCATCTTGCCGTGCAGAGGCGTGACGGTCATGCCCGGCGCGCCTTGGGGCACCACGAAGGCGCTGATCCCCCGGTAGCCCTGGGACCGGTCCTGGCTGGCAAAGACCACCATTGACTCGGCCACGTCAGCGTTGGTGATGAACATCTTGCTGCCGTTGAGGAACCAGGTGCCGTCGCGCTGTTCGGCGTGGGTCCGCAAGGCCGCCGCGTCGGAACCGCCGCCCGGTTCCGTCAGCGCCCAGGCCGCCACTCCCTTGCCCGAGGCCAGGGAAGGGATGAACCGTGACTTCTGCTCCTCGTTGCCGAACCGGTAGATAGTGCTGGTGCCCAGGGACAGGTGGGCGATGAGGCCCGTGCTGGCCGCTGAGTCTCCCCGGGCCACCTCCTCCATGGCAATGGCGACCTGCCGGTAGCCGCCACCGCCACCGCCGTACTGAGGGTCGATGGCTATGCCGGTCAAACCCAGGCGGGCCATGCCCTCCCAGTTCTGCCAGTCGAACTCTTCCAGTTCGTCCACCTCCCGGGCGCGGGGTGCCAGTTCCCGGTCGGCAAAGTCCCGCACCAGGGTCTGCAGCATTCGTTCTTCTTCGTTAAGCATGGGGTCGGGCATGGTGTTACTCCTATGGGTGCCCTGGTCTGAAAGTTAACCCTGTTAACTGGCCGACTCGTCGAGTGAGGGCCTACCCGTCAGTATAAGGCCGGTTCCTTTCCTCCACCTGCCGGGCATAGGTCAGCAGAAACCGGACATCCTGCACCGTATCGTCGTAGTAGCCGCTCACTTCGGTCAGGCGGGGCCGGTCGCTGCTGCCCAGGCGGTACCGCTCGCCGCCCGCATACTGGGTATAGATGCTCGGGTCAACGGCAAAGTGGTAGCCGGCCAACTCCGGGTCGATGCGGCGCAGGGTACCCAGCAGAGAACCTATGCTGTGGGTATCTCGCTCCGGCATTGCGCCGTGGGCGATGATGGCTGCCTTCATTGCCCGTTCCAGGGCTTGCTGGGCGTGACTACCGATTCCCCGGTCAATTGGGTTGTTTTTATAAATGATGCCGAGTAGGGCTAATTCATCCTCGACGGCCGCTATGTGTTCGTCGTACTCAAGCCAGTTAAAGCGCCTGGGGTGGCCCTCGGTCCGGTTGGAGTACTCGCTGGTAAATTCCTCCGGGTTGTCGGTCATTACGACTCCGGTGAGCATGGCCTGAGTGGTGACGCTGTTGATGTAGGGTCTCTCGGAATCGAAGGAATGCCGGCAGACATACTCAAGCTGAAAAGGAACGTACCGCCGGTAGATTGAATCCACGGTGGCTCTGGCGAATTCCTCCGCATCTATCCTGGCGTCGGTTTCCGGGTAGTCTTCGCAGACCAGAAGCAGGTCAATGTCGGAGTACTTGTCGTTGTAGTCCCCTCGGGCGCGGGAACCGAAGAGGATGGTGGCCTGGGGCCGTTCCCGTTGGTGTACCGCCTCGGCGACGGCAATAGCGCGGGGGTCTGCGTTGGCGCGAGTCATGCTTGCGCCTCCTGTTTCTGATAGTCCCATTATAATCTACAAAGGACACAAAGAATCACGAACATACGGGCTCTTCCATTTGTGCCCTTCGTGGACGATTCTCTTTGCGCTAGAACGCCAGCTCCCCCTGCTGCTCCCCAAACACGTTGCGGAACACCTGGCAGATTTCGCCCAGGGTGCAGTGGTTTTCTACGCATTCCAGGGTGGCGGGGATGGAGTTTTCGCTGGTTTGGGCTACTTCCTCCAACCGGGCAAGGGATGCCTTGACCTGGGAATTGTCCCGTTCCGCACGGAGCCGGGACAGGCGTTCGGCCTGCTGGCGGGCCACCTCAGGGTCTACACGCAGCAGGTTGCCCAAGGGGGGCGTGTCGGTGACATAGCGATTGACACCCACGACGGTGCGGTCGCCGGTGTCCACCTCTAGCTGGTGGCGGTAGGCCGACTCGCCGATTTCACGCACCTGGTAGCCCTGTTCGATGGCGGCCACGGCGCCGCCCTGCCGGTCGATTTCGCCGATGTACTCCAGGGCTCGCTGCTCCAACTGGTCGGTTAGGTTCTCCACGTACCAGGAACCGCCCAGGGGATCCACCACGTCGGCCACGCCGCTCTCGTGGGCGATGATCTGCTGGGTGCGCAGGGAAAGCTGGGCCGATTCCTCGGTGGGCAAGCCCAGCGCTTCGTCCCGTGAGTTTACGTGGAGGGACTGGGTTCCGCCCAGGATGGCGGCCATGGCCTGCACCGTGCTGCGGATGACGTTGTTGTCGGGCTGCTGGGCGGTAAGCGTGACGCCGGCCGTCTGCGTGTGGAATCGCAGCATCAGGGAGCGGGAGTCTTTGGCGCCGAACCGGTCTTTCATAATGGCGGCCCACATGCGGCGGGCGGCCCGGTATTTGGCCACCTCTTCCAGGAGGTTGTTCTGGGCCACGAAGAAAAAGGAGAGGCGCGGGGCGAAATCGTCCACCGCCAGGCCCGCGTCCACGGCGGCCTGCACGTAGGCAATGGCGTTGGCAAAGGTGAAGGCCAGCTCCTGCACGGCGGTGGCGCCAGCCTCGCGCATGTGGTAGCCGCTGATGCTGATGGTGTTCCAGCGGGGGATGTTTTCGGCGCAGTACTTGAAAACGTCCACAACCAGCCGCATGGAAGGCCTTGGCGGGTAGGCGTAGGTGCCCCGGGCAATGTACTCCTTGAGGATGTCGTTCTGCAGGGTGCCGCTCAATAGGTCCGTGGCCACACCCTGTCTCTTCGCCGCCGCGATGTAAAGGCACAGCAGCACGGATGCCGTGGCGTTGATGGTCATGGAGGTGCTGACCCGGTCCAGGGGAATCTCCTCGAACAGGGTCTCCATGTCCTCCAGGCTGCAGATGGGGACGCCCACCTTACCCACTTCGCCCCGGGACTGGGGCGCGTCGGAGTCGTAGCCGATCTGGGTGGGCAGGTCGAAGGCCACGGACAGGCCGGTCTGCCCCTGCTCCAGCAGGTAACGATAGCGGCGGTTGGTGTCGGCGGCGGTGGCGTACCCGGAGTACTGGCGCATGGTCCATACCCGGCCCCGGTACATGTTGGGCTGCACGCCCCGGGTGTAGGGGTACTCGCCGGGGAAACCGATGTTCTGCAGGTCCGCGTCACCGTTGGCGGGAACGTAAATGGGCTCAATGGGAATGCCGCTGTCGGTATGGAACTGCTGCCGACGCTCGGCGAAGCGGTGGGTTGCAGGCTCCAAGGTTTCCCTGCGCCACCTTTCCTGGTTGTCCGATGAATTGTTGTCGCCGGGCATACGCGCTGCTCGCCTTTGTGAACTTCCCAGCCATTGTAGCGGGAATGGTAGGGTGGCTCAAGCGGAGGACGTGAGCATTGCCCGCAGGGCACGCGCCCTTGACACCCCGAAAACCCAGTCCATATACTAGCGCAAATTCTCCCATATCCATAAACTCAGCCGTCGGTGTTTCATCGGCGGTCTAATGTTGTAAGGGACGGATGAGCAGGAAGGAAGTGTTGGTGGTCGGTGGCGGCACCGGCAACCATACCACCCTCACCGGGCTGCGCAACCAGGACTGCAATCTGTCGGCCGTGGTGGCCATGACCGACAGCGGCGGCAGTTCCGGTCGGCTGCGGGATGAGATGGGCCACCTGCCGCCAGGGGATATACGCCGCTGCCTCATGGCGCTGGCGGCTGAAACGGACCAGGGCAACCTGATGCGCCGCCTGTTCGACTACCGCTTCAACTCGGGCAACGGCCTTACCGGGCACAACTTCGGCAACCTGCTGCTGGCCGTCCTGACCGAGGTTACGGGAAACACCATTTCCGCTATTGAAGAGGCATCCCAGCTGCTGGGCATACGGGGCACCGTCCTGCCCGTGACCCTGACCCACTCGACCCTGATGGCGCGGCTGGAGAATGGCGAGGAGCTATCAGGGGAGTCGGTGATTGACCTGCGCCGGGAGAACCTGGACGTGGGTATAGACTACATCTGGCTGGACCCCAAGGCATACGTCTACCCACCGGTGCTGGACGCCATCGCCAGGGCCGATGCCATCATACTGGGACCCGGCGACATTTACACCAGCGTCCTGCCCAACCTGCTGGTGGAGGACGTGGCCGAGGCAATCAACGCCTCACGTGCCGCCAAGATTCACATCTGCAACCTGATGACCAAGCCGGGCGAGTCCGACGGCTTCAAGGCATCCACCTTCGTCAAGCTGCTGATGGACTACCTGGGTACCGGCGAACTGCTGGATTACCTTGTGTTCAACGACAGCGCCCTGCCCCCGCGCCTGCTGGATCGGTACGCCGCCGACCGGCAGTTTCAGGTGGAACTGGACCGGGAGGAATGCGGGCAGGTGGTCCGGGAAATTATCTCGGGGCCCCTGCTGGCATCGGGCGTCTACCTGCGGCACGACCCGGCGGCCCTGGCCCAGACCATCATGGAGATAGTCAACAGGCCCGCTACAATCAGCAGTGTTGCAGATTAGGTGGTCCCGATGTTCTTCCTACCGGCGAAAGTCGTTATCCAGGATCCCCCGGAGTAGGAAAGACGGTCAACCCGAGGTATCCTTTCCTTATGCCATCTGAGCCCTAACGGTTCCGTGGCCGCCTCCTGGCCCATGGTGGCTGTCCGGCGCATGCAGGACCAAAGGCACATCTTCTGGCAATTACTCCTCCTTTCGGTTAATATCCCACCATATCCGGCAGCTTTCTGTTTACTTTCCTCCCTTAATTGCATGTGCGGCATAGTTGGATACATCGGAAGCCAGGCGGCCTGGCCCATTGTTCTGGAGGGCCTGCAACGGCTGGAATATCGGGGCTACGACAGCGCCGGCATAGCCGTTCTGGACCGGGACGGTCAGTTGCGCCTGCGCAAGACGGTGGGCAAGGTTGACGGCCTGACCCGGGGCGACGAAGCTGATTACCCCGACGGGACCGTGGGCCTGGGCCACACCCGCTGGGCTACCCACGGCCCCCCCACCGACGCCAACGCCCACCCCCTGACCGGGTGCCACCGCCAGATTGCCGTGGTTCATAACGGCATCGTCGAGAACTATTTGGACCTCAAGCGCGGCCTGCAGGAACGCGGACACACTTTTTCTTCTGAGACCGACACTGAAGTCATCGCCCACCTGATCGAAGAAGGATTGAGCCAGGGTCTGCCCTTTCCCGTGGCCTTTCGGGAGATGGGACGTCAACTGGAGGGTTCCCAGGCCATCGCCGCCGTGTGCCGGAGAGAACCTGATAAGCTGTGTGCCTTGAGGGTGGGACACGCCGGCGGCATCGTGGTGGCCCACCGGGACGGCCAGGGCATAGTTGGCAGCGACCTGCCGGCGGCCCTTCCCATCCTGCGTCAGCGTCCCGGACCAGTGGCCTACCTCGAGCCCGGGGAAATGGCCGAAGTAACCCGACAGGGAGTCCTGGTGTTCGACCTGGAGGGCAACTCCGTCTACAAGGAAATGCGCACCGTCTCCCCCCAGGATGCCCTGGTGGACCGGGGTGGCTACCGCCACTTCATGCTGAAGGAAATCATGGAACAGCCCCAGGCCGTGGCTGGCGCCCTGCGGGGAAGGGTTAATTTCGACGCCGGCAAGGTAGAACTTCCTGACTTCCCCTTCACTGACGCTGAGACCAGGAAATTCCAGCGGGTGGTGCTTACCGGCTGCGGCACCAGCTTGAACGCGGCCCTGGCCGGCCGTTACCTGGTGGAGCGGTTTGCCGGCCTGCCCGCGGAAGTGGAAAGCGCGTCCGAGTACCGATACCGGGAACCGTTCCTGGATTCCCAGACCCTGGTAGTTGCCATTACCCAGTCCGGAGAGACGGCAGACACCATCGCCGCCATGCAGGATGCCTCGGAGCGTGGAGCAAGAGTGCTGGGCATATGCAACGCCGAGGAGAGCGAGGCCGCCCGCCTGGCCGACGGCGCCCTGCTGATGGGCTCGGGCATCGAAATCGGTGTCGCCAGCACCAAAACTTTCGTAGCGTCGGTAACCATCCTGTTCCTGCTGGCCATCTACCTGGGGCAGGTCAGGGACCGGCTCTCCCCATCGGAAAGCTCCGTCCTGATTCGGGACCTGGCCCGCTGTCCCCGCCTGATCGGGGAAATGCTGGCGGATGTCTCACAGTATCGAAAGTTGGCCCAGAAGTTCAGCGGGTACGGCAGCTTTCTCTACCTGGGCAGGGGCATCAACTCCGCCATCGCCCAGGAGGGGGCGTTGAAGCTGAAGGAAATCAGCTACATCCACGCCGAGGGATACCCCGCCGGCGAAATGAAACATGGCCCCATTGCCCTGATCGACCGCAACCTGGCGACCCTGGCTCTCGCTCCCCGGGACGGCCTCTACGACAAGATGGCTGGCAACATCCGCGAAGTCCGAGCTCGTCGGGGCGTGGTGCTGGGGGTGCTGACCGAAGGCGACCGGGAACTGGACTCGGAAGTCGACGAGGCCCTGTACCTGCCCGAGGCCCCTGAATATATCTACCCCCTGCTGGCCACAATCCCCCTGCAGTTGCTTGCCTACTACATCGCCCTGGACCGGGGCTGCGACGTGGACCAGCCTCGCAATTTGGCCAAGTCCGTTACGGTGGAATAGCCGGCGTATAGCCCCGGGTGCTCCGGCGGGTTCAGCTTGTGACTCGGTCGGGCGTTAGCCGGTGACCTGTTTGTGTAGTCTCGCCGGGTAACACCCTTTCCCATCCGATGACGACGGATGGGCCGGATCGTCGGTCTCTGCAACCCCAAATTAACTGTGCTCAAGGTCCCCGCAGAAGTAACTGGATTGGATATGACCTTGTTCCAGCTAGGTGATGTTCGAATCCGTAACAAAATGTTTACGTGATTTTGCGAAAAGGCGGCTCCGGGTTATTGCTTTGCTTCAACCTCCAGTGGAATAATGGACACGTTTTGCGTCGCCTCAATTCGCGGCTGCGCTGACTAACTTCTCTCAGGTTTGTATCTTTTATGTTATTGCGCGTCAACCACCCGGAAGTCCCCCTGCAAAAGTACGCTTCCCTGCTCCCCCAGCAACTAATGGACAACCTGCACAACCTGTCGGAGCAGTTCCGTGGGCTGCGCTTTGTCCACGCCAATAGTACAGCTACCGGCGGCGGCGTGGCGGAAATCCTGCAGTCGCTGGTGCCCTTTATGAACACCCTGGGTCTGCCTACCGAGCGCATCGTGGTCAGCCCCGAAAATCTCGAATTCTTTCAGGTCACCAAGCGCATCCACAATCTGCTGCAGGGCTCTCCCGGGGCCCTGAGCCAGGAAGAACTGGCAGTCTATTTCCAGTGCATGGAGCAGGTGGCCGAAGACATTGAAGGCAGGGACCTGGAAGCCAGCGTTTGGTTCTTTCATGACCCACAGCTGCTGCCCCTGTCCATGCTCTTGCCCAGGAAAAGTGACGAACTGCGTTTCTGGGTGTGCCACATCGACCTCACGACGCCCAACGCCGAGACACTGGACGCTCTGGCCCCCCTGACTGCCCACTACGATGGTCTGGCCTTCTCCATGGACCAGTTCGTACCTGACGATATAGTCGGGCGCTACCCTGTTTACATTACGCCACCGTCCATTGACCCTCTGACCAGCAAGAACACTTCGATGCCTCGGGACGAAGCACTGGCAATCGTGGCCGCCATGGGCATTGACCCTGCCCGTCCGCTGGTAACTCAGGTATCCCGGTTCGACTACTGGAAGGACCCGTGGGGCGTAATGGACGCCTTCCGCCAGGCCAGGGAATCTGTCCCGGGCCTCCAACTTGCCCTGCTGGGCCTGAGCCAGGCTGCCGACGACCCGGAGGCCCTGGGAGTGCTTCACAGCGTGACTGAATTCGCCGGGAACGATCCGGACATCCACGCCTACTTTTACCCGGAAGCTCTTCCCGACTCCATAGATCGCATCGTTAACGCCTTCCAGACCGCTTCGCAGGTGGTACTCCAGAAGTCCACCCGGGAGGGGTTTGGCCTGACCGTCACCGAAGCTATGTGGAAGGGACAGCCCGTAATAGGCGGCAACGTGGGAGGCATCCGGATGCAGATTGAGGACGAAGTCAGCGGCTTCCTGGTCGACAACCCATCAGAATGCGGGGAACGAATCGTTCAGCTCATCCACGACGAAGACTTGCGGTCCCGGATGGGAAAGGCCGCCCGCGAGCGGGTGAGGGAGAAGTTCCTGTTGCCGCGCCTGGCGCAAGACTATCTAAACGCCGTCAGGGCCGTTTCTCCGGCGGGAACGGTTCCTGCCCACCGCTTCTCCAGCAATGGCAAATCCAACCCCTTCGATGCCCTGGAGCAACTCTATCCCAACGGCGCCGCCGCTTCAGGAAAATAGAAGGCAGGCAACAGTCCCAAGGGTTGGGGTTTGTCAGAATTGTCCCGTTCTTGGTTGTTTCCTGTACTCCAGGGCAATAGTGTTCGGGACCTTGCTTTGGCACTACCCAAGAGTTATGGACCGCCCTGAGCTTGCCGAAGGGCCCGAAAATCTTGCCAGGAAATTCGGTTCGGTCTTCCAAGAGTGCCTCGCGGGCAATGTTCGAGGTCCACGACGGACTATATCCTGGCCCAAACCCAAAGAGTCAGCAATCCATTGCCTCAAAGGGCGATTTGCCCATGTCGTCATTCAAAAGCAATTGCCTAATCGCCTCAATGCACCTATAATTCTCTACCGTTGCACGGAAACAGTTCGGAACCTTGACCGTCCGGGGCTAATTTAACGGTAAAGATTGACGGAAACAGTCAAAACTAAAGCCAGACCTGTCAACAGAAGTTCAAGGCAAACTCACAGGGAGTAATGGAAAACTTTCAACCATTTGAGGTTTTGGCCCCCGCCACCACGGCCAATCTGGGCCCGGGGTTTGACTGCCTTGGCATGGCTCTTGACCTGTGGAACCGGCTGGAGGTCATACCGGCGCCTGAAGGCTCACCGGAGTCGTCTCAAGTTGAAGTTGCCGGAGAGGGTGTGGACGAACTGGCTTCCGACGCCAGCAATCTTACTTTCCGAGCCCTGAAGTTTCTTTTTGACGAGGCCGGGCTGGAAATGCCCCCCTTGCGACTCCGCTGCCACAACACCATTCCCCTGAGCCGCGGTATGGGCAGCAGCGCGGCGGCAATTGCCGGTGGATTGGTGGCTGCCAATACTCTGTGCGGCGATCCGTATTCCGCCAATGAACTGCTGGAGATGGCGGCAACGATAGAGGGCCACCCTGATAACGTGGCTGCCGCTGTTCTGGGTGGCCTGCAACTGGTGGTATCCGACGGGCCCCAGCTTTACACGGCCCCCATTCCCGTGCCAGAGGACATTCAGGCCGTCCTGTTCATTCCGGAGACCCGCATAGCCACCGTCAACGCCCGGGCGGTGCTGCCCGGTCAGGTCAGCGTGGCCGACGCCGTCTTCAACATGGGGCGGGTGGCCCTGCTGGTGGCCGGCATGGCCCTGGACCGGCCCGAGTACCTGGACGTGGCGACCCAGGACAAGCTGCATCAACCGTACCGTCAGCCCCTGTTCCCCGCTATAAAGCTGATATTCGCTGCTGCCAGGGATGCCGGAGCGCTGGGCGTCTTCCTGTCGGGCAGCGGTTCCACGGTGCTGGCCCTCACCCGCGGACGGGAAATGACGGTGGCCTACGAGATGTTCGAAGCGGCCCGCTTGACCGGGGTGCCGGGCAAAATGGAAATCACTCGCCCCACGGCCAGCGGCGCCCACGTTGCCGGCACGGATTGGACCCTGATTCGGCTTCCCCTTGGCCCTTGATGGGGGAAGGCAGGGATGGGAGTGACGAGGTTCACAAACCATCGTGTACATTTTGAGAAACTTGCGGCGGTTCGGAATAGCTTACTGATAGGGGAAGGTTTCGGAGGTCAGGTTAGGTTGGCACTGGTAGTCCACAAATACGGAGGCAGTTCCGTTGCCGACGCGGAGAAGATCGGCAACGTGGCTCGGAGAATCGCCAGCATCAAGGACTCGGGTCAAAGCATCGTTGCCGTGGCTTCCGCCATGGGCGACACAACCGACGAGTTGATTGGCCTGGCCCACACTATTGCCGATGAACCCGACCCCCGGGAACTGGACCTGCTCCTTTCCACCGGCGAACTGGTGTCCTGCACCCTGCTGACCATGGCCCTGCGCAACCTGGGGTATGACGCCATCACGCTCAGCGGGTTCCAGGCCGGCATACGAACCGACGATATGTACGGCAAGGCCCGCATTTTCAGCATTGACCCCGGCCGGGTGCAGAGCGAACTGTCCGACGGCAAGGTGGTTATCGTGGCCGGGTTCCAGGGCATAACTGAGGAGATGGACATTACCACCCTGGGTCGGGGAGGCTCGGACACCACTGCCGTGGCCCTGGCCGCAGCCCTGGGCGCCGACCGCTGTGATATTTACACCGACGTGGACGGCATTTATACTGCCGACCCGCGCATCGTGCCGAACGCTCGCAAGCTGACCGAGATAGGTTACGAGGAAATGCTGGAACTGGCCAGCTACGGCGCCAAGATGCATCCCCGGTCCATAGAACTGGGGGAGGCCAACGACGTGCCCATCTACGTGGCGTCCAGCTTTGGGGACGCGCCAGGAACTTTGATTCACCGGGTAGATATAGTGAGAGAGCTGGAAAATCGGGTCAAGGTTACGGGAATCGCCTACCAGGCAAACATCGCCAAGATAACCGTTCGGTCCCTGCCTGACAGGCCCGGCATAGCCGCCGCCCTGTTTGAACCGCTGGCGGCGAAGGGCATCAACGTGGACACGATTGTCCAGAACACCAGCCTGGAGCGCATCACCGACATCAGCTTCACCGTCAGCCGGTCCGACTTGGCCCAGGCCCATGCCGAAGTTCAGGCCCTGCTTTCCCAACTGGGGGGGACGGATGTGATCAGCGACCCCACCCTGGCGTCGGTCCACGTGGTCGGTTCGGGCATGCAGAACACGCCCGGCTATGCGTCACGGATGTTCCGAATCCTGGCTGAGGGCAAAATTAACATCGACATGATTACCACTTCCGAGATTCGGATTTCCTGCATCATCAAGGAGGATCAGGTGTCCGATGCGGTCCGACTGCTGCACGAGGGTTTCCAGCTGGGCGAAGAAGACTGACTCGTTTCATCACCCGCCAGGGAGGCCCCGTGACCCAGCCCTATCTCTCCGTCGTAATTCCGGCGTACAACGAAGAAGCGCGGATTGAGGCTACGCTGGATCAGGTTCACGCCTATCTGTCACTCCAGTCCTACCCGTGGGAAATCGTGGTGGCCGACGATGGCAGCATCGACGAAACGGCCCAGCAGGTCTCCGCCTTTGCCAGCGAAAACCCCCGAGTACAGTTGCTGTCTCTGGAACACCGGGGCAAGGGCTGGGCAGTGCAGCAGGGCATGCTGGCGGCCACCGGCACTTTCCGCTTCCTGTGCGATGCTGACCTGTCCATGCCGGTAGAGCAAATCGGAAGATTCCTGGGACCTGGCGATGAGGCAGCAGACATCCTGGTGGGTTCGCGGGAACTGGACCAGTCCCGCCGTATTGGGGAGCCGGCCCGCCGGCACCTGATGGGCAGGGTGTTTAACCTGCTGATTCGGGCACTGGCGATGCCAGGCATCAGGGACACCCAGTGCGGGTTCAAACTCTTCAGGGCGGAAACCACGGTGGCCCTGTTCGAGCGGCAGACCCTGTGGGGTTTTGCCTTCGACGTGGAGATTCTCTATCAGGCCCGGCGGGCCGGACTGGTGGTCAGGGAAGTGGCCATTGACTGGCACTACCGGGAGGGGAGCAAGGTCCGTCCCCTGCGTGATGCGGTAGCCATGGCTTGG
Organism: Dehalococcoidia bacterium; assembly: GCA_034428635.1. Classification (GTDB taxonomy): domain Bacteria; phylum Chloroflexota; class Dehalococcoidia; order Lucifugimonadales; family UBA3495; genus Bin22. The sequence continues at coordinate 70,352 of DAOUHR010000008.1, read as the reverse complement.
GACGTCATCAAGATACGCTGGCGATTGAGGGCCGAAAAATGAAGAATCCCTACGAAATTAGTATTGCCGGTAATGCTCAAGTAATATTAGCTCACTAATCTATGTATATTCTTAATGCAAGGCAAGGATATTAATCCGCCGGTATCGCTAATTATGTCCAAAATATAAGAAAAGTATAAACTTTCTACAAAAATGCCTTGACCTTACTCGGGCAAATGCTGTACCAATCAAGCATATTTCTTAAGGAAGGTTTAGCGGCAAGGAACAGCGCAATTTTTTGGTTTTTCCATGGAGTGATAAAGCAATGCAAACGACAAAGACTTCAGACAAGAGCAGACTGAGACGGGAGTGGAGCAAGGAAGCCATTGACCTGGCGATGAAGGGTGAATGGCAGCGCGCCACCGAAGTAAACCAGGCCCTGCTGACACTTTATCCCGAAGATACCGACGCCAAGAACCGCCTTGGCCATGCCTTCATTGAACTGGGCGAATACGCGCAGGCAAGGGAGGCGCTGGTGGAGGTAGTTGCCAGAGCGCCCTACAATAACATTGCCCAGAAGAATCTGGCCCGGCTGGAACAACTGGAAAACGCGCCGGCTGACGCAAAGCAGACCCGCAAGTCCGGCGGCTTGTCCAAGTTCTTCATCGCGGAGAGCGGCAAGTCCGGCACCACTGTGTTGCAGCGTCCTGCCGGCTCCAAAATCCTGGCCAGCGTAGCCCCGGGTGACTCGGTAACGCTGGTGGCCCAGAACCAGGCGATTTTCGCCTATGTCCGGGAAGGCGAATTTCTCGGCAAGGTAGAGGCCAGGCTGGCTACCCGCCTGGCGCGCCTGATGGCCGGCGGCAACCGTTACGAGGCTGCCGTGGTGGGCATCAATGACTGGGGCGTTTACATTAGCATTCGGGAGGTATACCGGCACCCCAGCCTGCACAACATCACCTCCTTCCCGACCAAAAACAGGGCGGAGCGCCGCCCCCTGGCCGGCCAGAATGCCTTGAACTACCTGGACGGCGACGACCTGGACGAGGATGAAGAGGGCACGGTGGAATTCGTCAAGATTCCCGACCTCGATGGGGAGTGGGACGAGTAGCCTTACTCACTGAGGGCAAAATCAAGCGGGCCGGACATCAAGTCCGGCCCGTTGCTTTGTCTGGATGGATGGGTCTGCTCTGCCCTGCTTAGTACAGGTGGCAGGAGACCCGGTGACCGGGGGACACTTCCTTGTCCACAGGTATTTCCTCCGAGCACTTGTCCATTGCGAATGGACACCTGGGGTGAAACCGGCACCCGGAGGGAGGGTTGATGGGTGACGGCACTTCGCCGGTGAGGACAATTTCCTCCCTAACCAGGTCCGGGTGAGAAGGCAGGGCCGCCGAGAACAGGGCCTTGGTGTAGGGGTGCAGCGGGTTCTGATAGAGCTCTTCCGTCTCCGCATACTCCACAATCTGACCCAGGTACATCACCGCGGTCTGGTGGGCCATGTACCGCACCGTGGCCAGGTTGTGCGCGATGAGCAGGTAGCTGACGTTATACTCCTGCTGCAGGTCTACGAGCAGATTCATTATCTGGGCGCGGATGGAAACGTCCAGCGCTGAAACGGGCTCATCCAACACAATCATCTTAGGGAAGGAAGCCAGAGCCGATGCCACGGCGATTCTCTGGCGCTGGCCGCCACTGAACTCGTGGGGGTAGTTGTTAGCCTGCTCGGCGTGCAACCCCACCTGCGACAGCACCTCGGCCACCCGCTCGTCCCGTTCCTGGTGGCTCACCTGCCGGTTGACCACCAGTGGCTCAGAGATGATGTCCCGTACCCGCATCCGGGGGCTCAGGGAAGACCAGGGGTCCTGAAAAACGGCCTGCACCGTGGTCCGGTAGTCCTGCAGTTCGGAACCCCGGAAATCCTGGATGTCCTTGCCGTCCAGGAGGATCTGCCCTTCCGTGGGCGTTTCCAGGCGGAGCATCAGCTTGCTGGTGGTGGTTTTGCCGCAGCCCGACTCGCCCACCAGGCCCAGGGTCTCGCCCTGGCGGATGCTGAAGTTGATGCTGTCCACCGCCTGCACGTAGCCGATGGTCTTCATCAGGATCAATCCCTTGGTAACCGGGAAATACTTCTTCAGGTTCTGCACCTGAAGCAGGGGAGCTTCGCCATTGGTCGTTACCATGATTCGTCCATCCTCCAGCAGTCGGCGGTGTGGCCTTCCTTGACGGTGTAAGAAGGCGGATATGCCTCGCGGCATCTGTCCCGTACGAACTCGCACCGGTCGGCAAAGCGGCAACCCTCTGGCAGGTTGGACAACAGGGGTGGCTGGCCATCGATGGAGTACAGTCGTTCAGTTCGTTCTTCCAGCTTGGGAACCGAGTCAATCAGCGCCCGGGTATATGGGTGGGATGGCTCGTTGAAGATTTCACGCACCGGGCCGTTTTCCACCACCCGGCCGGCATACATTACCGCCACCCGGTCGCACATACGGGCTACTACGCCAAAGTCGTGGGTGATGAAGATGATTGCCAGGCCCGTCTCCTCCTGGATGTCCTTCAGCAACCTCAGATACTGAAGCTGAATGGTCACATCCAGGGCGGTAGTGGGCTCGTCGGCGATGATGACGCCAGGCTCACAGGAAAGGGCGATGGCGCCCACCACCCTCTGCTTCATTCCGCCGCTCATCTGGTGGGGGAAGTCTTCCAGGCGTCGCTCCGGGGCTGCCACGTTCACGTTCCGCAGGGCGTCCACCGCCCGGCCGATCATGTTCTTGTGGCTTTCCTTGCGGGCCATACCCAGCGCTTCCATCAACTGGTTTCCGATGGTGAATACGGGGTTAAGGGAGGTCTGGGGGTCCTGCAGGATCATGGAGATCTGCCTCCCCCGGATCTGCCGCATTTCATCTTCGCTTTTCTGGAGGATATCGTCGCCGTTAAGCCGGATGGATCCGCTGATAATCTTCCCAGCCGGCTGGGGCACCAACCGCAGCAGCGACAGGGCGGTCATGGTCTTGCCGCACCCCGACTCTCCTACGATACCCAAGGTCTCCCCCTGCCTCAGGAAGAAGCTGACGCCGTCCACCGCTTTAACAGTGTTTGTCCGGTTAAAGAAGTAGGTGTGGAGGTCTTCCACCTCCAGGATGACATTGCTGGTGTCAACACTCATATCATCTAATCCCTTCAGCAAGCGCAGATCTGGCGCCAAAAATTGACGCTAAGGAAATGCGCCGGATGTCCGGTCCTCACCGGTGAAGAATAGGCCTCCAGGAAATCCCAATGACGGCCCTATACAACAAAACCCGACCATGCCAAAACTGAAAGCCGGCTATAACGTCGGGGTAATTGAAGGATTCCGACAACCCTTCCGGGATCGCCCCATGAGATTTTCAGGAATATATACTACGGCCCGTTTCAATGTCAACTTGGCCGTACCGAACGGCAGGCAAAGGGCGGTCGGTTGCTGCACATTGTTGCTCCTGACCAGGGTTCAATTGGTCTTCGGATGCTCAAGTATCGCCTGGCTAATATGGCGGCAGGTCGAAATGGTGGGTTGGGCATGAACCGTCATTTCGGAGAAAGCCGGATTCCAGGGTACCTCTTGTACTTTCCAGTTGGCCTTTGGCAACCCTTCTGGATGCCGGTTCATGGGCGGAATGACGATACTGGTTTAGCAATAATCAATACAAACCTTTTAGCCTGACAAAGCTGGTAGCCTGCTAGACCTTCATTACATTTGGCCTCGGACAATGAGGTGCTATGTTCATCTACAGGGACAATAATACTTTTGCGGCGAATTCAGTGCCGTGTAGACGTCCTGGACTGGGCGTCCAGGGTCATGGCGATGCGGGACCGGAAGGGCCTGACCCGGTTCACCTCGGCAGTTACGCCGATTGGCACCACGAACATCGCGCTCTTGCCAGCGGCGTGGGGCGAGAAGAACTCGGTCACCTCGTCGTCGTAAAAAGTCAGGCCACTGGCCCCCAGTCCTACGGAATGGGCGGCCAAGTAAAGCTTCCCGCCCACAATGCCCGCCTCAAGCTGGGCGGCCCGGTACCCCCGGTTGCCGTACCGTTCCAGTATGGGCCCCAAGTCTGCCATAAAGAAAGCCACCACCGAAGCGTCGTGGGGCAGCGCCTGCTCAAACCCCAGGTGTCCAGCCTCCTGCCGGAACCCCCCCTCCTTCAACTGGTACAGGCCACCCCGGCTGGGCGAAGAGTAGTAAGCGCCCCCAGGCAGGTTGTCCACGGCGTTGACGATCAGGTACAGGTCCAGCAGGCTGTCACCCGGCCCTCCCAGGAAGTCCGCCGGTACGCCGCCGGTGGCGGAAATAACAACGGCGCCAAGCTGGGCCAGGGAAATGTTTACGCGGTCGAATCGGCGGGTGGACCCTCTCTCCCGGATGGTCTGACCTAAGGGCCGCGACTCCAGGGCCGAAGCAGCCTTCTCGGGAAAGGGAAAGAAAGGCCCGTCGGGTGGGGGGGCTGTAATGCCCAAAGCCCCACGGGAATTTTCCACTTCCTCCGTGTCGGCCAGCAGGGTGGCGGCGTGGGTCTCCCGAATCTCGGGATAATCAATCTCCCCCGGCGCGGTTATAACGGACTGGCCGCCCACCGACCCCAGGGCGACCGCAGAGGATACGGCAGGCTCACCTGATGCCTCGCCAACGGCCAGCAGGCAGGTGGACGCCTCGCCCACGCCGTCAATGCCCAGCAGGTTGTCAACCTCTTGGTCCACGAAGGAGTTGACGACCCTGGCCGGCAGGCCCGTCGCCCCCACTCCGGACAGCAGGTTGGCGGCCACGGTACCGTTGTCCCAGAAGCAGTAGCGGTAACCGCGGGTGCGGTACTTCCAGGAACTGCGCCAGAAGACCGTGGTGAAGACCACGGTCAGGGGCGCCGAAGCTATCCGGTTATCGCCGCCGGCCGCATGGGCCAGGTGTCCCCGGTAGTCTCCCTGGCGCAGTCGGGTCAGTTGAAACGTATCCGGTCCGAAGTGATAGACCCCGGCAGCCAGTCCATCCAAGTCCCGACACACCACGTAGGTTTCCACTGGGTATAGGCCCCCGGCGGACGCCGCTGCCCGGAAGTGCACCTCCCCGGCAACCCTGAAATTGCCCACCCGGGTTATTCCGGCGCAGTAGTAGAGCAATTGAGTTAGCGTGGTCTGGGAAGGATCAGGGCCGCCAGTGGCTTCGTATGTACCTATGGCCTCCAGCGCCGGTGTATCGGGCGACGGAAATTCGGCAGGCAGGGGTATGGCCGGAAGGCCGGAGTAGGTCTTGTACAGAGGTGGCTTGGTTGCCAGGTTGATGTAGGCCAGCTTGGTAGAGTCGTGATAGTTGAAGGCTGCGGCAGTATCGCGGTTCTGCATCAAAGGTCCTCTATGCTCCGGTGAGAAATGGGTAGCTGACGTTCAACCGCCCTCCCGCCGGCGGTGAATCCTTACTGCGGCGTAATCAATAAAGGAGCCCTTGATAGGCGGGTTGGGCTTCTTGACGGTAACGGTTACCGCCTCCAGCGGAAAGTCTGCGAGCAGGCGGTCGGCAATCTCCTGGGCCAGGCGCTCCAGCAGGTTGCGGGACTCTCCCTCCATGATGGCCCGGGCAACCCGGTACAGGTGGGTGTAGCTGACCGTATCTTCGAGGCCGTCGGTGAGTCCCGGGCGCTCCAGGCCTACCTCGGCCTCCAGGTCCACCAGGTAGCTCTGGCCCTGCGCCTTTTCCTCGGGATTCACCCCGTGGTACCCGTAGAAGCGCATGCCCTGCAGGATGATGCGGTCGGTGGTCATAGTTTTTCACACCCTGCCGTTGGTGGGCGGATTGGCGCAGGTCAGGGACAGCATTGCATCAACTAGCCCCGGCCCCGGGCGGCCAGTTGCTTTTCCATCTCGTCCACCATGGCCAGCAGGTTCTGGGCCCGCTTGACCACCGGCACGTCCACCATTTTGTCGTCCAGGGACAGCGAGCCGCGCCCGTTGGCTTCGGCTTCGCGCCAGGCTTCCATGACCCGGCGGGCGTAGGCCACGTCCTCGGGCTGGGGGCTGAACACCTCGTTGATGGTCTCGACCTGGGACGGGTGGATGGCGAACTTGCCGGTGTAGCCCATCTGCCGGGCCGCTCCTGCGTCCTTTTTCAAGCCCTCGGGATTGCGTAAGGCCACGTAGGGGCTGTCCAGGGACGCTTTGCCGGCGGCCCGGGCGGCTATGGCCACGGCGCTACGGGAATGGTAGACCTCGTCCCCGTCGTCAGTGCGCTGGATGCCCATATCGTTGGTATAGTCCTCGGCACCAAAGGCAATTGCCACGGTGCGGATGAGAGCGGTGGCCATCTCATTGACGTTCACAATTGCCCTGGCGCTTTCAATCCAGGGAATCAGGTTTACGTGGCCGGCTTCCAGGTTTGCGCCGATTTCCAGCGGAGAGATAATTCCCTCAATTTCCCGCAGGTCTCCGGCCGATTCGGTCTTGCCCACGCTGACGCCGTAGAGATGGGGGGAGATTACGGCGGCCAGTTCGTCCCGGGTCAGGCCGGTGTCCAGGGCATTGGCCCGCACCATCACCCGCTGCCCTGCCCTCCGCAGCCTGGGAATCCACTCCGCCGCCACGTCGCGGGCAGCGACCTTTTCCCCCGGCGGCACCGAGTCCTCCAAGTCCACCACAATAATATCGGCGTCGAAGTTCAGGGCCCGCTCCAGCATGTTGGCACGGTTGCCCGGTACGAAGATAAGGCTGCGCAGCAGTTCCAAGGGGTAGCCTCCGGGTTGGGGTGTTGATTATTGCCCTGCTAAACTGGCACTAATGGGGTTACAACAGGAAGGGCGGGTGAATCACGTCATCTGGGACCGGCTCTATTTCCCGAATCACTGGGTTGACTCTGAATCCCAGGTTTTCCAGGGCCTCATATCCGATAAGGGGAGTGGATGCGGGCACCAGGATACCGCCGAACCACCGGCCTAATAACTCGCCGTTAAAGAAATAGCTGTCCAACTCCACTATGCCGGTTGCGCTTCGCATTCGCAGCTTGCCGAGAGCGGGGCGCAGGCCAAGAGCTTCGATTTCCTCCAGGGGCAAAGCAACGTGAGTGGCCCCCGTGTCAACGAGAAAAGTGTACTCCCTAGTTTCATTGTCCCCTATTATTTTGGCTTGAACGTCGGTTCTACCCATGGGAATATTCCTTGATCCGGGATTGGATACAGGATGGAGTGCTTGCGCGAAATAATTCTACTCCATTTCCCCCCAGCTAACGCCCCACTTGGCTTCCACCTTCAGGGTAACGTCCAGGTCCATGGCCGCCGGCATTTCGTCAAAGACCAGGGCATGCAGATCGTCCATCTCCTCCCGGGGTACCTCGAAAACCAGTTCATCGTGTACCTGGAGCAGCATGCGGGCGCGCAGGTTCTCCCGCTGCAGGCGGTCGTGCACCCGGATCATGGCCAGCTTCATGATGTCGGCGGCGGTGCCCTGGATGGGCATGTTGATGGCCATGCGCTCGGCGGCGCCGCGGACGTTGAAATTGCTTGAGTTGACGTCAGGGACAAAACGGCGGCGGCCGCACAGGGTTTCCACGTACTGGGTCTGCCGGGTATTGGCCTTCACTTCCTCCAGGTAGCCGGCGATGCGGGGGTACTTGTTGAAGTAGGTCTCTATGAAATTGGCGCCGTCCTCCCGTGAGTATTCAGTCTGCTGCGAAATGCCGTGGGCGGACAGGCCGTAAATGACGCCGAAGTTCAGCACCTTGGCGACGCGGCGCTGGTCGGCGGTAACCTCGTTGATGGGCACGTCGTTCATCAGAGACGCGGTGGCGGCGTGGATGTCCTCACCGCGTCGGAAGGCCTCCAGCAGTTCCGGGTCCTGGGAAAGGTGTGCCAGCACCCGCAGTTCAATTTGCGAGTAGTCGGCGGCGAACAACACCCAGTCGGGAGCCCCCTCGGCGACGAAGGCGCTGCGCACCCGCTTCCCCATTTCGGTTCGGATGGGGATGTTCTGCAGGTTGGGATCGCTGCTGGACATGCGCCCGGTGGCCGAACCTACCTGGTTGTAACTGGTGTGGATGCGGCCGGTTTTGGGGTTGATCAATTCCGGAAGGGTGTCCACGTAGGTGGACTTGAGCTTGGAGACCTGGCGGTATTCCAGGATCTTGTCCACCACCGGGTGGAAACCGCGCATGCCCTCCAGGGCATTGGCGTCGGTGGAATACCCCGTCTTGGTCCGCCGGGTCTTGGGCAGGCCCAGTTCGCTGAACAGCAGATCGCTCAACTGCTGGGGGGAGTTGATGTTGACCGTGTGGCCGATGGTCTCGTAAAGCTCCAACTCCGTCCGCTGCATGTGCTCGTTCAGGTCGCGGGACATTTCGTGAAGCGAGCCTTCGTCCACCTTGATGCCCCGCTGCTGCATCTGCACCAGGACCGGCACCAGGGGCATTTCTATGTCGCGCATCAACTCAGAAAGATTTTGCTGGTCGATTGAGGGTTCCAGCCGCCCCCGCAGCCGGGCAGTCATATCGGCGTCGGCGGCAGCGTAGGGCGTGGCGTCCTCGATGGGCACCTGGTCGAAGGTCTTCTGGCGTGCTCCCTTGCCGATCAGGTCCGTAATCAGCTTCATCTCCACGCCCAGCACGTCCAGGGACAGGTTCTTGAGCCCCAACTGGTTGCGGCTGAGCAGGTGGGCGGCGACCATGGTGTCGAAGTCCACGTTGCGGACGTTGATGCCGTAGTTAGCCAGCACCATTACGTCGAAGGTGGCATTGTGGGCGCTCTTGGCCAGGTCCGGGTCCTCCAGCAAAGGCTTGAGCTGGGCCAGCGCCTCTTCCAGGGGCAACTGCGCTCCCTCCCGGTGGCCCACCGGAACGTACCAGGCGCGGCCCGGCTCGGCGCAAAAACTCAGGCCCACCAGTTCGGCCCGCATCTGGTCCAGGCTGGTAGTCTCGGTATCGAAGGCGAATCCCCCGGCCTCCCGCAGTCCCCCCAGCATCTCGTCAAGCTGGGCCTGGGTCTGGACCGTTATATAGTCGGTTTCCTCGTCAGGCGGGGCAAGTTGGGTCTCGGTTTGGGGAGCCCCCGCGTCGGGATCCCAGACCGGCGCCGGCAGGCGGGGAATAACGGTGTGGAACTCCAGCGCCGTCAGCATGGCAACTACCCGTGCCCGGTCATAGGAACCGCTCTTAGACGCTTCCAGGGATAGCTCCACCGGGGCCTCCCGGGAAATAGTGGTCAGGATGCGGTTCTCGAAGGCCCGGTCGCGGTTCTCCTCCAGGGACTTGCGGACGCTGGGTGGCTTGACGTCCTCGATATGGTCGTAAATGCCTTCCAGATCGCGGAACTCGCTCAACAGCTTGATGGCCGTCTTCTCGCCCACCCGGGGCACGCCGGGAATATTGTCCGACGAATCACCCAGCAGAGACTTGAAGTCAGGCTGCTGGGCGGCGGTCAGGCCACCGTAGCGCTCGGCCAGGGCCGCCTCGTCGTACACATTCTTGTCCTGGAACCCGGAAGAAAGGTCAATTCGCACGTGGGGAGAGATTAGCTGGAAGGTGTCCCGATCGCCGGTGAGAATTACGGCGTCCAGCCCTTGTTCTTCCGCCTGCTTGCACAGTGTCCCGATGACGTCGTCCGCCTCAAAACCTTCCACCTCGTAGATGGGAACCCCGAAGGCCTCCATCAGTTCCTTGACTCTTCCAAACTGGGGACGAAGTTCCGGCGGTGATGGTGGCCGCTGAGCCTTGTACTCCTCGAACCGCTCGTGCCGGAAGGTGGGCGCCCGGGTGTCGAAGGCGATGGCCACATGGGTGGGCTTCCAGTCCTGCAGGGCCCGCAGGAACACGTTGGTGAAGCCGTAGACACCGGTAACGTCTTCGCCTGTGGTGGAAACGGTCAGGTGCCGCTGGGTGGAAATGGCCCGGAAGGAGCGATGCACCATGGCGTGGCCATCCATGATCATCAACAGCGGCTTGCCGGAAGCGGACTCGAACAGGGGCATGGCGGCGGTTTGCTGGGCCATGGCAGGCACCTCGAAAGACGGCTTTGGGGTTTACCCTTCCTGGCGACCACGTCGCCGGAAAGGCCGTTCGGTGTTTTCCTGCATTATACAACAGGGGAAACGGGCTACGAACGCAGGGCAAGCTATTGGCGCCGGCTTGTCGCCAACGTGCTAAAATGGGAACTAAATCCGGTGAAGCCGCGCAAGTACGGCCCAAGGTGGTTTCATAAGAATGCCCATATACGAATACCGGTGCGAAGACTGCCAGCACCTGAACTCGGTGCTGGTCTATAGTTGGTCCGAGGACAAGGAGCGGACCTGCGCCCGCTGCAGCGGCGTCAACCTGAATCGCCTGATTTCCCAGTTCACCATGAAGCGTTCCTGGGGCGATAGCCTGAACTGGGCCCCCAGCGGCGAGACCATGCGAGACCTTAACGAAGACGATCCGCGCAGCGTCGACCGGTACATGGGCCGCATCAAGCAGGAAATGGGTGGCCAGGTTACCTCCGACTTTGAAGAAATGCGGCGGGAAATTACCCAGGGCCCACGCAGCTTCGACACCCCCGGCGGGCATGGGCACGACCATAGTCACGGCGACGGCCACAGCCACTAGCGGATTTTCCAGCCAGGGGAGCCTGAGAAGCCTATGCCCATTTACGAGTACCGCTGCGGAGACTGCCAGCAGGTTTCGTCCTTTTTCACCCGTTCCATTAACTCTGAACTGGACCCGGTCTGCTCCCACTGCCAGGGCAGGGACATGCAGCGACGCATGTCGTCCTTCGCCATGGGCAAGACGGCCCAGTCCGTCCATGAGCAATTCCCGTCCCTGGGAGGCGGTTCGGCCCTGGACTACTACAGCGACCCCCGAAACATCGGAAGAAACGTGGAAGAGAGTTTTCAACGGCACGGCCTGGACATGCCCGACTCGGTGCGGGATAACATCGCCGCCGCCAGGGAAGGCACTCTTCCGAAGGACCTGGATATATGACGCAACAACTGGACATTAGAGAGCAACTGGCCCTTTCCGTATTGCTTGACGCCCACAGCCTGGCCAACGACTGTCCCCCCTTCCCGGGTGGGGAAGAGTGCCTGGTACGGTTGAAATCAGTCCTACCCACCCTCCCGGAAGACGAAGGACTCGTGTCTGCTCCCCTGACTCTCGCCGGGGCTTTGGCGGTGGCTAATGCAGCGTCGGGTTCCCTGGGCGCCGTGGCCGGCTTGAGCGCCCCTGACGAGATGCCTGCGGACTTTGCGGAAGTTCTGTCGCAACTCCTTGCCGAACTGTCGGGCCAACTGGGCGCGGAGTTGCGCCGGCAGAAGGCCGACCAGGTGAGGGGTCTGTACGTTATCATCGACCCGGAGGTCACCGGGGGGCGGGAACCAATGGAAATCGCCGAGGCCGCCGTGCGAGGTGGGGCGAAAATGCTGCAACTGCGCGACAAGCTGCGCGACAAGGGTGAAATTCTCCCCCTGGCCCGGGACCTGCAGGCCCTGTGCGAGGCCAACGACGTCCTGCTCATCGTCAACGACCACGTTGACCTGGCGGCGGCGGTGGGTTCCGGCGGCGTTCACGTGGGCCAGACCGACCTGCCGGTCGCCCAGGCCCGGGAAGTCCTGGCCCCCGGCCAGGTGCTGGGTCGCTCGAACCGCGAGATTGACCTGCTGATTGAATCCCAGGAAATGGGCGCCGACCACGTGGCTTTCGGCGCTATCTACCAGACCACTACCAAGTCCGGCGGACGCGGTCCCCAGGGGCCGGAGCGGTTGATTGAAGCCCGCGCCGTCACCCACGTGCCGCTGGTGGCCATCGGCGGCATCAACCCCGAAAACGTTGCGCCGGTCATTGAATACGGGGCCGACGCCGTCTGCGTTACTGCAGCCGTGGGCCTGGCCCCCGAACCCGAGGCCGCCGCCGCCCGGCTGGTGGAGGCTATCCGCCAGGCAGGAGGCAAAGTATAGTGCCTTCCAACTACAGCGAAGACCTTTCCTGCATCGCCGCCGAGGCCATCGAGGCCCTGACCCGGCGCCACCAGGCCCGGGAACAAGCCCTGGCCGTTTCCCGCGAGGTAATCCGGTTCTCCGCCAACGCCATTCGCGCCGTCCACCGGGGCGACTTCGACGACGCCCGGCAACTTATCGACCGGGCCGGAGAGCGCCTGCAGGAGACACGCCACATCAGGGACGAAAACCCCGAAATCTACTACGCCGGGTTCCTTTCCGACGCCCGCAAGGAATACACCGAGGCCAACGTAACCCTGGCCGTGATATCACGGTCGGAAATCCCCGACCCCGGCGCCATTGACGTGGACGCGCCAGCCTATCTCAACGGCATGGCCGAGGTCATCGGGGAACTGCGCCGCTACATCCTGGACGCCCTGCGCCGCGACTCCTTTGACCACGTCGAGGAGTTCATGGACGTGATGGACGAGATCTACGGCATCCTGGTTACCATAGATTTTCCCGAGGGCGTAACCGGCGGCCTGCGCCGCAGCACCGACGCCATGCGCGGCGTCCTGGAACGCACCCGCGGCGACCTGACCATCTCCCTGCAGCAGCGCCGCCTGGAACGAAGGCTGGCGGGGTTGGAAGGCGGTTCCTAAGGAAGCGTTGAAAGGGTTACTTCCCGCTTAATCTGGGAAGGTTAGGATGGGGGTGAAATCACCCCGGCAATACTTTAAGGAGCACTAACCTTGGCTGAAGTACGCATATCCTTCCTTGGTACCGGCGCCGGCAACTGCATCCACCGCGCCCACACCGCCATTGTCCTGGACTGTCCCGACGGCACCCGGTTGCTGCTGGACGCCGGCTCAGGTAACTCCGTCCTGCGCCACGGGGCCCAGCTAGGAATGCACGCCGAGGACTTCGAACACGTCCTTCTGTCCCACCGCCATGGCGACCACATGGGCGGCCTGCCCCACATCCAGGGCCGGCGCACCCAGATGGCCCCCAGCGCTTCTCCCCTGTTGGTGCACAGCCTGGAGGAATCCCTGGCGGGCCTGCAGGACCTTTTCCGCGCCGTAAGTATCACCCACCAGGTTGACCAGGACAGCGTAACCACCACCGACGGCAACCGGGTGGTGGCCTGGGACCCGGTGGAGGTGGGCCAGTGGATCACACTGGGCGAGAATACCCGGGCATCCTGCTTCCTGGTGAACCACATAGGCGGTGCGGCAGGCTGGAGGGTGGAGACCGGGGGAATAACGGTAGTCTTTTCCGGGGATACCCGGTACAGCGAAAGCCTGATCGAAGCTTCCCAGGGGGCCGACCTGCTGATTCACGAGGCCCTGAGCACCGAGGATGACAAGGACGGGGCTTCACGCCGTGGCCATTGCACCGCCGCCGAAGCTGCCCAGGCTGCATCATTAGCCGGCGCGGGCCAGCTTGTCATCACCCACATCGACACTCCCTTCCACTCCAACACCCAACCCTTGGCCGACGAGGCACGGGCCCACTATGACGGCCCCATCTCGGTGGCCGACGACCTTTTCATAACTACTGTCAGCAGACCGTAGATAATTTAGAAACATCTGTTCTATAGTCTTCGCAGCTTACCAGTTAGCGCCGGCAGCGCCGGCGCCGGAGGAGTTGCGATGCTTGCCAAGAGTCAGACTTGCGCTGTAGTGGGCTTGGACGGGTTCATAGTCCAGGTAGAAGTCGATATTTCCAACGGCCTGCCAGTATTCAACGTGGTGGGCCTGCCGGATACGGCGGTACAAGAGGCCCGGGAGCGGGTCCGGGCCGCCCTGCGGAACAGCGGCTGCGAGTTCCCCATGCGCCGCATTACCGTCAATCTGGCCCCCGCTGACCTGAAGAAGGCCGGCCCGGCCTACGACCTGCCCATTGCCGTGGGCATTCTGCTAAGTTCCGGGCAGATTTACTTGCCCGACGAACCGTCCCTGTTCCTGGGGGAGCTTTCCCTGGACGGCAGCCTGCGCCACACCAACGGCGTGCTGCCCATGGTATCGGTGGCCCGGGACCAGGGTTTTTCCGCCGTCTACGTCCCCACCGCCGACGCTGCCGAGGCTGCGCTGGTGGAGGGAATTCAGGTATATCCCACACCCACCCTGGCGGCCTTGGTGAGCCACCTGCTGGGCGAGACGCCCATCCGCCCGGTGGAGTTTGCCGGCATGCCCGAAGGTATGGGGCCATCGGCCAACGTGTGCAACCTGGCCCACATCAAGGGACAGGAACACGCCAAGCGCGCCCTGGAAGTGGCCGCCGCCGGTTTCCATAACATCCTGTTCAACGGCCCGCCGGGTAGCGGCAAGACCATGCTGGCCCGCTCCCTGCCGTCCATTCTCCCGAAGATGACTCCGGAGGAAGCGCTGGACGCCACCAAGATTTACAGCATCAGCGGTTCGTTGCCTTCAGACTGTCCCCTTATCGCCGAACGACCCTTTCGCGCGCCCCACTACAGCATTTCCAACGCTGGCCTGGTGGGCGGCGGACGCACCCTGCGCCCCGGCGAAATCACTCTGAGCCACCGGGGAGTCCTGTTCCTGGACGAACTGCCCGAGTTCGACCGTACTGCTCTTGAGTCCCTGCGCCAGCCCCTGGAAGACAAGGTGGTTACCATCAGCCGGGTAACCGGTTCAGTAACCTATCCCGCCAGCTTCATGCTGGTGGCGGCCCAGAACCCCTGTCCATGCGGCTACTACTCCCATCCCCGCAAGGACTGCACCTGCAGCAGTTCCGCGGTCTCCAGATACCAGAAGCGCATCAGCGGCCCCTTGATGGACCGCATCGACATTTTCGTGGAGGTGCCGCCGGTGGAATACGAGAAGCTGGTGGACGAAGCGGAGTCAGAGGACTCGGCGGCAGTGAGGAAGCGGGTGGAAACGGCCCGCGAGGTTCAGGCAGAGCGGTTCGACCACGCCGCGCTCCACTTCAATTCGGAAATGGGAGCCGCCGAAGTCTGGAAAATCTGCAACCTGGATAATGCTGCCCGCAGCCTGCTGCAGACCGCGACCAATCAACTTAATCTTTCTGCCCGGGCCTTCCACCGTATCATCAAGGTCTCCCGCACCATAGCCGACCTGGATGGTTCGGAAACCATCAGCGTCAGTCACCTTGCCGAAGCCCTGCAGTACCGATCCCGGGGCCTGAATTGAAGGGTCAGTCTGCAAATTGAAGAGGTTATGGAGTGGCGGTATTGATTACCACCCAACCGCCATTCCGTCGAAAGCCTGAAGACATTACGCTGCAGGCGTGATTCCGGCCTACCCGTAAATGGCCGTCTTAAAAGACGCCTTATTCCTGAACAATGGCCCTGAAGTTGTCAAAATACTCGGGAAAGGTTTTTGAAACGCACCCCGGATCCAGAATTGTAATCTCCGAATCCCCCAGTGATGCCAGGGAGAAACTCATGGCCATGCGGTGGTCATTGTAGGTGGCGATTTCCGCCGGGTTTATCCGTTCCGGCGGGTCGATTTCCAGGTAGTCAGGGCCTTCCACCACGCCGGCGCCCACCTTGCGAAGCTCGGCGGCCATGGCAGCCAGTCGGTCCGTCTCCTTAACCCGCCAGTTGCCGATGTTGCGGATGATAGTCCGGCCGTCGGCGAACAGGGCCGTTACTGCTACAGTCATGGCGGCATCGGGGATATGGTTCAGGTCCAGGTCCATGCCCCGCAGCTGACCACGAGATATTTCTATGTAGTCCGGGCCGCGGCTGACCACCGCGCCCATGCGTTCCAGCACATCGGCGTGCTGAACGTCGCCCTGGATGCTGTCGGCGCCCACGCCAGTAACCCGCACGGTGCCGCCCCGGATGGCCGCTGCCGAGAGGAAGTAACTGGCTGAAGAGGCGTCCCCTTCCACCAGGGCAATGCCCGGTGATTGGTAGATCTGGCCGCCCGCAACCCGGAAGGCCTGGTAGTTGTCGTTTTCCACCCTGACTCCGAACCGGCGCATCACGTCAACGGTCATATCTATGTAGGGCTTGGACACCAGGTCCCCAACGATTTCAATTGCCAGCGTGTCCTGCGCCAGCGGGGACGCCAGCAGCAGGGCAGTAAGGTACTGGCTGGATACGTTGCCCCGGATGGATACGTTCCCGCCCCGCAGCCCGGATGCCCGAATCCTTAGAGGGGGAAAACCTTCCGCGCCTTCGTACTCTATGTCCGCCCCCAGTTGGCGCAGGGCGTCCACCAGGTGGGCGATGGGGCGCTCCAGCATCCGCGGTTCGCCGGTCAGTGTGTACTCCCCTTCCCCCAGGCACAGGGCCGCGCACAGGGGTCGAATGGCGGTACCGGCGTTCCCCAGGTAAAGATCTGCCTTGTCTGCTGCGAAAGGCCCGCCACTGCTTTCCACCAGGCATTTGGACCCGGCGTCATAAAAGGTCAACCCGATGCCCAGGGCCTCAAGGGCGGTGGTCATATACTGGGTGTCGTCGCTTTCCAGCAGGTTATGCACTTCTGTCCCCCCGCTGGCCAGCGAAGACAGCAGCAGCAGTCGGTTGGACAGGCTCTTGGAACCGGGAAGTTGAATGGTCCCACCCACCTGGGTGGCGGGTTTCAGGGTCAGCGATTCCATGCTCTTTTCACCCACTCTAGGTTTCCCGCTAAAGGGACTGCAGTTGGCCCCGAACAAGGCCGGAAGGCTACTGCGAATTTTGACATAGGACTGCTAACAATGTAGCATATCAGTCGCCGGCCACAACCTTTTCTGGCCGCAAATTCCTAACAAATCACCGAGAACGACACGAGGGACTGTCAGTGGCAGATGAACAAACGGGAAAGCGGGGGGACGCCGGGATAAAGTCCCCCTTGACACCGCCAGGGAAGAACGCAGCTTTCGAAGGAGCCCTGGATGAACTGGTTTCTCTGGCCCGGCAGGGGCACCGCCCTGAATCCAGCAATTTTAACCCTTCCGACCAGTGGCTTGTTGACAACATGCCCGTTTTCCAGGAGATGCCGGGAGAGGAACGGACCAAGGTACTGGCCGAAGCCAGCGCCATAGTCCAGGAGGGAGCAGAAGCCAACGCCGCCGGACGCGCCGCTACAAAGGCCTGGCCGGGCGTTGCGGTAAAGCTGGACAGCGGCGGAATCGGCTTTTTCAGCCAGTTGGGCGTTGTGCGCCGCCCCGACCTTACCCAGTACTACGTCGACGGGTTCGTCCCCAACCGGGACGCCCTTTCGTTCAGTGAAGAAAACCAGGCCCTATTCGCCCAGGTCTTCGAGTGCATTAACGCCAGGCTGCGGGAGCATTTGGCCTCCGGCCAGACTATAATTCAAACCGACCGGCAGATTTGCGACGCGCCCGGCCGGTCCTTCCACGCCCGGCAGTTGCTTTTCGGCGCGGACTATCTTCAGCTACCTTACATGTGGCGCCAGCTCACCTTTGACCTGCCCGAGTCCGAAAGGGCGGAAGCGCCGGACATCATGGAAGTCTCCATCCCCCACTGGTACGAGGACCTGGGGCTTCCGGAGGAACTGAAGACCCGTTTGAGGGAAATGGGAATCAACCAGTTGGTCTTCAAAGCCCCCACCAAGGGTCTGTCCTTGCACCTGGGGTTCGACTACGTCGGTGAGCACAAGATGGGCCCTCTGTCCATCGCCATGCACCAAGTCAAGCAGAACAACGGCATTGCCATCCAGGCAGCCCTGAGCCTGGCCCGCATACGCACTATCAACGGCGCCATTTCCAACACCGCCCTGATAACCGTGGGCCCCTCCCTGCACGGCAAGAGTACCCTGACCATTATGATCGAGTTGGCTAACAGCCAGTTGGCCCGTGTGATGG
The DNA here is from genome assembly GCA_034428635.1 of Dehalococcoidia bacterium. Lineage (GTDB taxonomy): Bacteria > Chloroflexota > Dehalococcoidia > Lucifugimonadales > UBA3495 > Bin22. The sequence goes on along the minus strand of DAOUHR010000008.1, from coordinate 52,661 downwards.
ACCTGGAAACCGACCCCGTGGAAGGGGTCTACCCCATGAACGACGATATAGTGCTTCTGCAGCCCCTGCGGGAACCCATTGTTTCCAACCGGGAGGGTAGCCGCTTCACCATCTCCCACAGCATCGACGGCACCGAGAACAACTTCTATGCCATGCCCTTCGGCCTGAACGAGGCCGATGACCCAATCACCTTCGATGCGGTACGGGGGTCGGCAACGGAACCCAATCCCCAGGAAACCCTGGAGAACGTGCCGGTAATCCTGCCTGAGGGCGCAGGCGACGCGGCCCCCAACTTCCTGGAAAACCCGGTCCGCAACATGCGCGTTACCCTGTCCCGCCGGCGCCTGCTGGCCCGCAAGGGCGTGGGAGGCTTGATTAAGTCCATCACGGACGGCGAACTGGCGGACTCGGTGCACGTCCCCATGGAGCACACCGACCGGGTCTTCTGGCAGGAAGTGATGCGCCAGAACACGGTAATCCCGCCCCTGCGCCGGCTCAGCCTGGAACAGTACATCCGTGTTCTGATGTACGGAGAAGCGGTGCAGATGGGTGCAGCCATAGGCGCAATCGGCCGCCCTTACGTGGAGTACTTCTCCGACCCCTTCATCATCGGGCTGGAAGACGAGAACGCCAACCTGATGTACCACATCCTGCAGCAACTGGCCTGGGGTGGTATGCCCCAGGAATACTACGTCTTCAACACCGGCGGAATCGGAGCCGACAGCAACGAAGAGGCCAGCGGGGCCAACTACAGGAAGATTCCCCGGGAACTCACCTTGATGCTCCAGGAAGCCCTGCTTCGGGAGGCGGTGAAGTTCGAGTATGACCCCATCCTGCGTTCGGAGGTGGGCGTAGCCATCATTAACGCCCAGGGCGAGGAACTAGTCGACCTGCGCAAGGACTGGCTGCCTCAGCACATCTACGGCGACGAGGACTACACTGCTCGTGTGCTGGAATTGCGCCGCCGCCGCTACTTCGGGCGGGATGCCCAGGACAAGGCAGGTATCCTGCGCTACACTAAGGTCAACACCGCGCTGATCGACCTGGCGGACATTCCGGCCCCGGCCAACGAGCGGGAACTGACCTGGCTGCTGTCCTTCTTCTGGAACGTGGATCAGGCCTACAACACCCTGGCCGAACTGGTGGAGCGCATTGATGAGGGGCAGTTGCCCCTGTCCTTCCAGTTGCGGGAACTTCAGGACAAGTATGAGACCGGCGTTGCCCAGGGTCTGGAACTCAGCGAGGCGGGATTGGCCGCCCTGCCCAGGCTTGGCCTGGAGGCAGCGACGGTATAACGGGCTGCCCGTGTATTGACCGCATGGTCTGCGCCTTAATCGGAAGACATTAACCCAACACCCGCGGACGACGGGACGGGAATAAACTATGAGCATGGAACCTGGCAGCATCACCTATCCCCTGGGCACCCTGTCCAGGATAGAGGCCGAGACTTTCGGCGAGCCTGGGCAGCGCACCTTCAGGCTGGTGCTGCAATCAGGCCGGGCGACTTCCTACGTTTGGCTGGAAAAGGAGCAGCTTTTTCAGCTGGGATCCGGCTTGAAAGAGGCTGTGGATCGGCAGTCGGATAGGGAAAGAGAGGCAGCCAGCACCCCAGCCGCACCCGGTTGGTCGGGCGACGAGACCCTTATTGAATTCAAGGCCAGGGTGCTGTCGGGCCGACACGACTCGGACACTAACTCCTTTTATATGCAGGCACAGGGCGACGGGGACGAACAGTCGGGCGAAGAAGCGCCATCGGTAAGCTTCTGGATTACCGTTGACCAGGCTTCAGTGCTGGCTAACGAGAGCCTGCGTATCTGCGCTGCCGGTCGCCCGCCCTGTTTCCTTTGTGGTCTGCCCATAGACCCAACGGGTCATGTGTGCCCTCGTGCCAACGGCCACGCCGTGTTTGAGACCGGCTAACTCCCCCTTTGCTGCGGCGCCATCTCCCTGCGGGACTTGAAGGACTATCCTGGTGGCATCAGACCAAATCAACGGCGACGTTCTTCTAAACGGAGAATTTCAGACCTGCGAACTCACTCCGATGGGCTCCAACTACACCTTTTTGGCTTCGTTGCAACTGGGTGAACAGACTGACCATGCCATCTACAAACCCCGGGACGGGGAAGTCCCCCTTTGGGATTTTCCCCGGGGCACTCTCTACAAGCGGGAATACGGCGCCTACCTGCTGAGCCAGGTGCTTGAGTGGGATTTCATCCCCCGCACCATTATCCGGGAGGGCCCCTACGGCATAGGCTCGGTGCAGCAGTACGTGGAACACGACCCCCGCATGAACTACTACACCCTGGGCGAGGGGGATGCCGAAGAGTTGCGGATGATCTGTTGCTTTGACCTGGTGTCAAACAACACCGACCGCAAGGCCAACCATGTTCTGGTGGACGAGAAGGGCAAGCTTTGGGGTATAGACCAGGGCCTGACTTTCCACTCCGACACCAAGATCCGCACCGTCATCTGGGACTTTGGCGGCGAACCCATTCCTGACCTTTACCTGCAGTCCCTCTCCACGCTCCTGGGACGGTTTATCCACCCTTCCGGGGTATTCAAGGAACTGCTGGACCTGCTTCTTCCAGAGGAGGTAATCGCCCTCCAGAAGCGTATCCAGTGGGTCCTGTCGGAGCGGACTTATCCCGGTCTCCCCGGGCGACGCCGGCGCCACTAAATCTGTTTCTCGCCCAGACTTTCCCGTGCCGGTCCTGTCGGTTATTGTTCTTCAGGCCCGTTTGCCAGCAGGGACAGGTCGAATTCCTCAAGGGTTTCCAGGATTGTGTGAGCCTGGCTGACGTCCAGGTTGCGGGTGTACTCCGTGCGGACGGCAATTGTATAGGCCCCTGAAGCTACGGCCGCTGATATGCCGATGGGCGAGTCCTCGATGGCGATGCACTCCGCCGGCGGCACCCCAAGGCTTTCCGCCGCCTTGATGTAAATGTCCGGTTCCGGCTTGCCCCGTGTTACGTCGTCACCGCCCAGGACGGCATCGAATGCCCCCGTAAGGCCGATGGCGTTCAGCTTGAGGTCAACCCACATGTGCAGGGAAGAGGAGGCTACCGCCTTGGGCAGGCTCCTAGCATTGCAGGCCGCCAGCAGCTCCCGCACCCCCGGCTGGGGTTCCAGTTCTTCCTGCATGACCTGCCGCACGATGTCGTCATAGCGGCTGATGTAATCTTCAGCGGGAAGGGGCAGCGGGCGGCGGATTTTCAGCTGCCGCCAGGTCTCCCCGATGGTCGTCCCGATCAGGAACTCCTCGTTTTCCTGCACTGAAACGGGCTCAACTCCTTCCTGCACCAGCAACCGGTTGATGGCGCTGAGGAAAAGCGGTTCGCTGTCCACCAGCACTCCATCCATATCGAATAGTATTGCTCGGTATCCTGTCATTCTGTCCTGCACTCCTGTTCCCGGGATCGGTACTTTCCGTGTTGGTGTTGTTATCTTGGTCTAAGCTTATCGATTATAGCCACATATCCGCCCGAATGGGGTTTAAGAAAATATGAAGGCCCCGCGCGGTCAGGTCTCGTCTTCGGAAACAAGGAAGCAGGAGGAGGCTTTGAACACGGCCCAGAGGCTGTCTCCAGCGCTTATGCCCATTTCGTTCAGGGACGTGCCGGTGATGTGGCACTTCAGGTCCACGCCACGGCACGCCAGGGTAACTTCGTAACCGGGAGGCCGCAGTTCTATCCCTGAGACCACCCCTGGCAGTCGATTGCGTGCGGAAGAACCCCGGGGCTCCGTATCCGCCAGGATGATGTCGGAAGCGCGAATGCCCACCGTTACCCGGTTGCCGCCGACCACGTCGGAGAGAGGCACCTCCAACCGCAAGCCGCCACCGGCGTCCGCGCAGACCATGGTCCCGTCTTGTGGGTGAATCGATGCTACCGACAGGGCAAGGAGGTTTTCCACCCCCACCAGGCGGGCTACACGACCGTGCCCCGGCTGTCCCAATACCTCCAGGGGAGCGCCGGCGGCCTCCACCTTGCCGTGGTTGATGACCTGCACCATGTCGGCCATGCTTATGGCCTCCTCGATGTCGTGGGTTACCATAATCGACGGCACTCCCGCCTCCTTTAACCTGGCCCTCAATTCGGACCGCAGGCTTCGTCGCAGTTCAACATCCAGCGAGTTGAAGGGTTCGTCCAGCAGCATCAGGGCCGGTTGTGGCGCCAGCGCCCGGGCCAGGGCTGCCCGCTGTTGCTGGCCTCCCGAGATCTGGTGGGGCCGTCGGTCCACCAGTTCAGCCAATTGGAACAATTCCACTAGTTCAGCCAGCCGGCGTCGTCGCTCCTCCGGTTCCCAGTCGGTCAACCCGTAACCAATGTTGCCGCCCACAGTCAGATGGGGAAACAGGTGGTGGCCCTGGGTCAGCAGACCCACCCGCCGCAGGTGAGGTGGTACGAAGATTCCCTGCTGGCTGTCAAAGACTGTCTGGTCGCCAATTTCGATGTGCCCTTCCCGTGGCTGGACCAGGCCGGCAATGGCCCGCAGAAGAGTGGTTTTGCCAGCCCCCGAAGGCCCGAACAGGGTTAGCGTGTGCCCAGGTTCAACCTCCCAACTGGCTTCCAGGCTGAATCGACCGATCTCGTATTTTATCCATCCGGCGGACTGGGATGTGGATGGCGTTTTAGCCATGACGCTGCTCATATCGCCTCCCGCCACCGATTCCTGGCAATCAGGCCCAGGGCCACCAGCACCAGCAAGGCCAACGCCAGCAGGATGGCCGACAGGGCTATGGCGCTTTCCAGGCTGGACTCCATGGCCGTCATAATCGCCAGGGGCATAGTCTGTGTCTTTCCCGTCAGGTTGCCGGCGAACATTATGGTGGCGCCGAACTCGGAAAGTGCCCGTGCCCAGGCCAGCGCCAGGCCGGTCAGCAGCGAGGGGGCTGCCAGGGGCAGGGTCAGTTTCAAGAACGTGCGCCAGGGTGACAGCCCCAGCGTCTGGGAAATGGCTTCATATTCGCGGGGTACCGACATAAAACCCAGCTTGGCCGACCGGACAAAGAAGGGGGCGGCCACGAAAATCTGGGCAAAAACCACGGCTGCCGTGGTGAAGGGCAGGGAAATTCCCAATTCGGCGAGGGGTGGCCCCAGAATGCCCTGCCGCCCGAAGGCCAGCAGCATGGCCACACCCGCCACTACCGGCGGCAGTATTATCGGCAGTTCCACTATCTGGTCCACCGCCCGCATAACCATAGATTCGCTGCGGGCCAGGGACAGGGCGAAGGGGGTTCCCACCAGCACCACCACCAGCATACTGATGGCGCTGGTGAACAACGACAGGCGCAGCGCCATGAGCACCTGGGAGTTGGCCACGCTGGCCAGGGCATCATTCTGCAGGACTACTCTAAGAAGCAGGGCCAGGATTGGCAGGCAGATGAAAGCAACATAGAGTGAGGTAGCGATTGTTCCTACGGGTATTCGGGAGGATGTCCCAGATGGCCGAGCGCCCCCGATTAACCTTTTCAACTGGAGACCCATGACCCACGACGGTCCTGGATGAGCGCGTTATCGCCCGACTCTGTCAAGTCCAAGCTCATTGCCGGTTATTCTCCTCGTTGTCCAATCGCGGCCCGAAATCGTACTCTCGGAGGATTTGCTGGCCCCGCCCAGACATCACAAAACCGACGAATTCGGAAACGCCATGCTTCCGAGTTAGGGCGGCAATTGGGTAGTGTGCATTCACATTAATGGATTCGGGTAGCTCCAAAACTGTTACGCCAGCGGAAACCTGAGTCGCGTCCGACGAGTAGACTACCCCTGCGTCAACCTCGCCCAGGTCCACCTTCTGAACTATAGCGCGCACATTGCCCTCTCGAGACACCACATTTGCCCTCATTCCATCAGCCAATTCCTGGCCCAGGGCGGGGGAAGTTTCAATCGCTTCCAGCAACTGTTCCGTGTATCTGCCAATCGGGACCAGGGACTGCCCCACCACAATCTTCATTCCGGGGGCGGCCAGCGGCTCCAGATTCCCGCGGAGCGTATCCTCTGAAAGTGAGTAGGAACTGAAAGTTTTCGGGTCCAGATTTCCGCCCGAACCAATATACCCCAAAATTATCAGGCGATTGCTGGCAAAGTTGATCGGAGGGCTGGCAGTCAGTCCGCGGGATTCGACCGCTTCCATTTGGTCCCAATCTGCGGAGGCAAATACGTCAGCCTGTGCCCCGTGCTCCAATTGGGTCCGCAGCCGCTGGCTGCCGTCGAAGTTAAGGACAAGTTCTATCCCCGGATTTTGCAACCGGTATTCCCTGGCAAGGGCGTTAAACGCATCCGTCAACGATGCAGCCGCAAAAACCGTGATTGCCGATTCTTCCTTGTTGGCAGGATTTCCTAACTGACTTGTCGGACGCTGGCCAGCCCCTTCTCCGCAGCCCGTTGCCACCGCAGTCACCAGCGCTAATGCCATCAGCAAGGGGAAGGGGGCGGCTTTCCTGCTTCTCAGGCAGGGGGTAGTTAGTATTTCCTTGGTTTGTCTTCCTGGTGTCAATATTCAACTGGCGTTGACTGGATGTCCTTCAGGCTCAGATTAAGTGCGCAAGACGCCACGCGACACAGTCAGAAAATTCTAGGTTTGGCAAGTGAGGCTGTCAATGTGGACATTGTCTCTGTCTATCTTGGGCCATTATTGGGAGGGCTGGCGTCGCAGTCTTGACGGCGGCGCCAAAAAATTGGGGCCCCTGCCTGGGGCCCCGCTGGTTCGTTGTTTTGACCGGGCGGCCCGGATCCTGGCCGCCCGGTTGGGGTCTAGCTTTGGTTACCGGTCTACGATGGTCGTACCTTCCTGGGCCGTGATCGGCTGGGTGAACTCGTCGTACCGCAGGGTAGCGGAGGCGACTACGTCACCAGCGCTCACTGCCTCGACACTGATGGTGTACAGCAGTTCTTCACCGGCCGCCAGGGACGGGACTGCCGTGTAGGTTACGGTGCCACCGGAGATTGCTCCGCCCTCGGCGGTAACTACGGAGAACTGGGACGGGATGGTTACCGACAGCCTCACATTGGACATTGCCGAGTCTTGGCTCTGGTTGGTTATGGTAATCGTGTAGCTGCCCTGTTCACCTACGCCCATGGGGTCCACGCCGTCGATGATGCTCAGGTGGGCCGCGGCTGCCGCCACGATGCTGATGTTGATAACCGCGTCGGCCGTTGCGCCTTCAGTGCTGGTCACGTTGGCTGTGTTTATGACCTCGCCAACCGAGTCACCGCGCAACGTTACCGATACGTCAACGGATGCACCTACGTTCAGATCGCCGATGGCCCAGGTTACTACACCGTCGGCCTCCTGGCCTCCGTTGTCGCTGGTAACGTAGGACATCTCAGCCGGGATATTGTCGGTTATGGTCACGCCGGTCAGGTTGGCCGTACCGGTGTTTGTTGCGGTGATGGTGTAAGTCCGTTCACCGTCCACGTACAGGGCCGAACCGCCGGCCTTGGCCAGGCTGACCGCGGGCTCCAGCACGTCGATGCTGGCTTCCGCGGTCACGGTCACACCGCGCTCGGTGGCGGAAACGGTATTGGTGATAGTTCCGCCCACCGTGGCAGTGCCGGTAACGGTGATGGTGGCCGTGGCCCCCGGGTCGATGGACGCGATAGTCCACTGCAGGCTGCCGTCATCTGCCAGCGTGGCTTCGGGGTCTGCCACTACGCTGCCAATTTCGGTAGGCAGCGGGTCAACCACCGAAACGTTGGATGCCACTGCGTCGCCGTTGTTGGTTACTGCGATGGTGAAGACTGTCTGCTGGCCCAGTAGCGGGCTGGCGTTGTCCGCCGTCTTGGTTATGGACAGGTCGGATTTGGTTACCAGGGTGGTGGCCTGGGCCGTGGCGGTAGCCCCCTCATCCGAGTCAACGGTTGAGGTGTTCACTATTTCGCCGGATTCGCCGGTGGTTGCTACCACGGACACCGTGGCGGATGCCTCGGCGTCCAGGGATTCAATAAGCCAGCTCACTGTGCCGTCGGCGCCAACTGCTCCCTCCGGGCTGCTGGACACGTAGGTCAGGCCCTCGGGCAAAATGTCGGTCAGGACGATGTTGGTCAGCGCGCCGGCGCCGTCATTGGTTACCGTGATCTCGTAGGTCAGGTCGTCGCCGGAGATCGTCTGTTCCGGGCCGGACTTGGCCAGCTGCAGGGAGCCGGGGATCACGCTGGTCAACGCAGTATCCAGCCCGCTGATGCCTTCCACAGAGACGGCGGTGGCGGTATTGATCTGCTCACCGACATTGTCGGCTGTCAGCATCATACTGACGGATACGGACTCACCAGGCGGGATGTCGCCCAGGCTCCAGGTAACGGTGCTGCCGTCAGAACTGGCGGCTTCCGGAGTGGAGCTTACGAACGTCAGGCCTTCAGGCAGGTCGTCGGTCAGGGTCACATTGGTTGCGGTGGTGTCGCCGCTGTTGGTGACGGCCACCGTGTACTCGCCGGTCTTGCGCAGGCCAAGGCTGGCAGGACCTTCCTTGTTAACTTCCAGGGTGGGCGACTGCCACGTCTTGGTGAGGGTGTGGCTGAACATCGCCTTGTTGGTGCCTTCCTCCAGAACCTGGATCAGGACCTGGTTGTCGCCCAGGGCAGGTTCCACCTGCCGCAGGGTGACCACCGTCTCACCATTCCCGTTGGTGGTGGTGGAGACCGTTCCCCCCTGGTTGTCCAGGGTGGCTGCGGGATCTCCGTCCACTATGGACCAGGACACGTTGGCGTCCGCGATGGGGGAGCCGTCAGAAACCTTGTAGATCCGCACCAGCATCGGGTGTTCAATTCCCACCAGGTTAACGCCATCAGCGGGGAACTCCACATCCATATCAACCCAGTGCTTCACCGCAAACACCTTGTGGGTGTCGTTGTCCATTATCTGGGGAACAAAGGCGGTTACGTCGGTGTCGCCCGTGCGGGTGGCGGTGATGGTCAGTGTGGCCTGGCCGTTGTCGTCGGTAATCACGCGCCCAAAGAAATTGTCAACTTTGCGGGGATTTTCTCCACCCAGGGAGACGATATCGCCCACAGCCTCGCCAAACCGGTTGAGAAAGACTTCCACCTCAACGCCGTTCGCCGGCGTGCCGTCGGCCCCGTTAACCGTGACGGTGAAAGTGTGCTGGCTGAAGATGGGGTTCCAGTCCTCCACCGGATCAATGCTGACCGCCATCGGCGCCGTGGCCGGATCGGTCTGGGCAATCACCGTTTTGGAAACCTCCGCCAGGGACTGGTTACTTGCCAGGTCTGCCCGGGCATCTTCGTCCAATCTGACCTGGGGGAACCTGGTATAGGTGGCTACCGAGGCCGTGGTTGGGGGAGAGGGGTCTTTCTGGGTTTCCGGAGATGGTTCTACAAAATTCACCATGGCCGGCGCATCTGTCGTAGAGGATGGCGCTAGCAGCATTGTGCCGGTTACTATCCCTGCCAATGCAAGCACGGCAATTATGCCGATCATCCATGGGAGAGTCTTGATGGTTGAGGGGCTCATTTGTACCTTCCTCTGTCAGGTTTGTTGATAAGAATGTGTTGGTGAACTAAACGCCGGCAAAGTTCTGGTGAATACCAAAATGCCTATCGGAATGGCGAATTTCGACGCAAAGAATTTTACATAGCAGTTATGGAAAGTCAAGGGGTACCCAACCCCCACGCTACCCTAGAGTCCCCAGAACAAGAGCCCGGAAACCGGTATTTGGTGCCTTTCCAGCCAGGTTGACGCTTTCTTGTCGCCCTCAAATTCCATTCTAATGCAGAATGTCAGCTGTTCTCCTGGCCTGCAGGCCAGGGAATGGATACCCGACAATTAACGGGTTGGGAAGTTGATGCCCTCCCGAATCGGCATCAACTTTTCACCATTATTTCACGGCGACGGCCAGTTCTTTCTTGCCTCTGCCCGTAACCTGTTCGTCGTGCTACATCCCGGTTCTGTGGCAGCTTTCACACGGCAGCAGGGCGGTCCAGGAACCTCACCTTCTTCGCGGCGGTTGGAGAGCCTCACAAAAACCGGTTGACAATCCAAATTAGCCAACTATAATTAGGGGTTACCGAATATGCCTCATCTACCTATTTTTGCTCATTTTCCGAAGCAAATCACAGACCCTGGTCCCACTTTGTCTAATTTTTCCGGCCACTAGTCCCCATCCTGCGTTCGCAAAAAGGAGAATGGAGAATGGCTATGACTCCCGTGTCTAATGGGCATTCCAACGGCAAGGCCAATGGCGCCGGTTCAGCCGCCGCCAGGGTCAAATCTTATGCCCGCATTGCCGAGGTCCTGGACGTACCACACCTGATCCTCAGCCAGATACAGTCCTATGACTGGTTCAAGAAAGACGGCTTGGCGGAGGTCTTCAGGGAATTCTCCCCCATTACCGATTACACCGGCAAGAAGTATGAACTGCATTTCCTGGAACACACCTTCGAGGAACCCAAGCTCTCGCCGGCCGAGTGCAAGGAACTGGAGAAGACCTACAACCAGCCCCTGACCCTGAAGGCCCTGCTCGTTAAGCTCGAAACCAACGAGCGGCTAGAGCAGGATATATTCATGGGCGAAATTCCCGTGATGACGGATACGGGAACTTTCATCATTAACGGCGCTGAACGCGTTGTGGTCAGCCAGTTGGTCCGCTCCCCCGGCGTGTATTTCAAGCACGACAAGTCGCCCGCCGTAGAGCGAAATCTCTGCACAGCCCAGGTTATTCCTTCCAGGGGCGCCTGGCTGGAATTTGAGACCAGCATCAAGGACATCCTCTCGGTGAAGGTCGACCGGAAGCGCCGCGTTTCTGTTACCACCTTCTTCCGGGCCATGGGCGTAACCAGGGAAGAGATGGTGGCCTATTTCGCTGATGTTGATACGGACGAAAGGCACCAGTATATCCAGACTACCCTGGACCGGGACCAGCCCTCCGCCGAGCGTGATCCTCATTTCCGCGAAGACGACCTGCGGAACATGTGGGAATGGCTGCGCCCCGACCAGGACTTCCACATCGAAACCGCTCGCCAGATCGCTTCCGCCCAGGTGGAGCTTTACCGCCGCCTGCGCCCGGGGGAACCTCCCAGTGTGGAGAACGCCAGCAATCTGATAAAGACTTCCTTCTTTGATTCACGGCGCTACGACCTGGGGCGGGTTGGCCGATACAAGTTCAACCGCCGCCTCCAGATCGAAGAGCGCCCCGCCCAGCGCATTCTGTCTCTGGATGACATGCTCCGGGTGGTGCGTACCCTGATCCTGGTCAATCGGGGCGAGGAACGGGCCGACGACATAGACCACCTGGGCAACCGCCGGGTCAGGGCAGTGGGCGAACTGGTGCAGAACCAGGTCCGTATTGGCCTCTCCCGAATGGAGCGCATGGTCAAGGAAAAGATGACCCTTGTGGATGCAGAGGAAGTTGCCCCCCGCGGTTTGGTAAACGTGCGGCCCGTGGTGGCCGCCGTCCGCGAGTTTTTCGGCGGGTCCCAGTTGTCCCAGTTTATGGACCAGACCAACCCCCTGGCGGAACTGACCCACAAGCGTCGCCTCTCCGCCCTGGGTCCGGGCGGCTTGTCCAGGGAGCGGGCCGGCTTCGACGTGCGGGATGTGCACTTCTCTCACTACGGCCGCATCTGCCCTATCGAGACTCCTGAAGGGCCCAACATTGGCCTGCTCAGTTCCCTTTCTTCATATGCCCAGACCAACCCTTACGGCTTCATCGAGTCGCCCTACCGGCAAGTCCTGAAGTCTATCTCCAACACCGCCCCGGACCTGGAAGGCAGGGAGGTTACCGAGGATGTGCTGGGCCTGGACGGCAAGACCCTGGTGTCGACCGGCAAGAAACTGACTTCCGCCAACGTGAAGGCTGTTCGGGAACTGCCGGCCGGGACGATGATCAGCGTCCGCCCTTATGTGGGAGGCGGCCCCGAGTTCGTGGAGTACATGTCAGCAGACCGGGAGGAGAGCTACCGCATCGCCCAGGCTAATTCCGAGCTGGATGCCCTGGGCCAGTTCGTCCACGACCGGGTCGAAATCCGGTTGGGCGAAAACTACGCCCAGGACTTCCCGGCGAATGTCGATTTGATGGACGTCTCGCCCATGCAGATCATGAGCATCTCAGCGGCCCTGATTCCTTTCCTGGAGCACGACGACGCCAACCGCGCCCTGATGGGTTCCAACATGCAGCGGCAGGCAGTGCCCCTGCTGCGGCCCCAGGTCCCTGTGGTGGGTACGGGCATTGAGGAAAGGGTGGCCAGGGACAGCGGCCAAGTGATCCTTTCCCGTGCTACGGGCGTGGTGTCTTCCGTTTCGGGACGGGACATCGTGGTTACCGACGCTGACGGTTTGGACCACCACCACAGACTGGTCAAGTTTTCGCGCACCAACCAGGGCACCTGTTTCGACCAGCGCTCCATCGTCCAGAAGGGCGACCGGGTTCTGGTCGGTGATACCCTGGCCGACAGTTCCTCCACCGACTCCGGAAAGTTGGCCCTGGGCCAGAACGTGCTGGTGGCATTCATGTCCTGGGAGGGTTACAACTACGAGGACGCCATCATCATCAGCGAACGCCTGGTCAAGGATGACCAGTTCACCTCTATTCACATCGAAAAGCACGAAATGGAAGCCCGGGAGACCAAGCTGGGCCCCGAAGAAATCACCCGCGACATTCCCAACGTGGGCGAGACCAGCCTGCGCGATCTGGATGAGCGCGGCATCATTCGCGTCGGCGCCGACGTGGGGCCGGGAGACATCCTGGTGGGCAAGGTAACCCCCAAGGGCGAGACCGAACTCACCGCCGAGGAAAAGCTCCTCCGGGCCATCTTCGGAGAAAAGTCCCGCGATGTGAAGGACACCTCCCTCCGCGTCCCTCACGGAGAGCGCGGCAAAGTCATTGATGTGAAAATTCTCAACCGGGCCAACCGGGACGACCTGCCCCCTGGCGTAAACGAGGCCGTCCGCGTCTGGATTGCCCAGACCAGGAAGATCTCGGTGGGCGACAAAATGGCCGGCCGCCACGGCAACAAGGGCGTGGTGTCTCGCATTCTGCCGGTGGAGGATATGCCCTTCCTGGAAGACGGTACCCCCGTGGATATGATTCTGAACCCCATCGGCGTCCCCTCTCGCATGAACCTGGGCCAGGTGCTGGAGACGCATTTGGGCTGGGCCGCCCGAGGCCTCAACTTCCGGGCGCAGACTCCCGTGTTTGACGGCGCCTCAGACGATTCCATTGAAGACTCCCTGTCGCGCCTGTGGTTTGCCGAACAGGCGGGCGCGGTAGACGGAGGGCCAACCGAGTGGTCTCCCGGCATTGATTTCTCTCGCGTTAACGACTGGCTGAGTGAACGGGGCTACGACGGTGACCGCCTGTTCGACGAGAGTATTCGTGGCGAGGCGCGTGATGCCTGTCTGAGCATCTGGCTCAAAGACAAGGCGGGCGTCGAGACCAAGGGGATGTCGTCCGAGCAGATGCACGAGGAAGCCCTGCGGGCACACCGGGAGCGTGGCATCGCCCCGCCCATCTTCGGCAAGTTCCAGCTTTATGACGGGCGTACCGGCGACGCATTCGATCAATTGGTAACCGTGGGCAGTATCTACATGCTCAAGCTGATTCACCTGGTGGAGGACAAGATTCACGCCCGCTCCACCGGTCCCTACTCGATGATTACGCAACAGCCCCTGGGCGGTAAGGCCCAGTTCGGCGGCCAGCGCTTCGGCGAAATGGAAGTATGGGCCCTGGAGGCCTACAGCGCCGCTTACAACCTTCAGGAGGTGTTGACAGTCAAGTCCGACGACGTGGCGGGCAGGGTCAAAACCTACGAAGCCATTGTCAAGGGTGAGCCTATCGGCCAGCCCGGTGTCCCCGAGTCCTTTAACGTCCTGCTCAAGGAACTTCAGAGCCTTGGCCTGTCCGTGGAACTGCTGAACGAAGAAGACCGCGCTTCATTGATGGAGGGAATGGGGGACGAGTCCGAGCTGTATGAATCACTGGAGGCGATTTAATGGTTAGAATGCAAGACAGAACCGAGGCCCCGGCTACGCAGTTCAACGCGATTCGTATTTCCGTCGCCTCTCCCGAACAGATCCTGAACTGGTCCCACGGCGAGGTTACCAAGCCGGAGACCATCAACTACCGCACCCTGCGGCCCGAGAAGGACGGCCTGTTCTGCGAGCGGCTGTTTGGCCCCACCAAGGACTGGGAGTGCTTCTGCGGCAAGTACAAGCGCATCCGCTACCGGGGCGTGGTCTGCGACCGTTGCGGTGTGGAGGTTACCCGTTCCAAGGTCCGGCGGGAGCGCATGGGTCACATCCGCCTGGCGGCCCCGGTGGCCCATATCTGGTTCAGCAAGACTAACCCCAGCCGCCTTGGCCTGCTGCTGGATCTGTCGCCCCGTAACCTGGAACGCGTCCTGTACTTCGCCCAGCACATTGTTATCTCCGTTGACGGCGAAAGGCGAAGCGAGATCATCGAAGAGGAACGGCTGCGGGTGGAACTGGAAAAAGAGAGGATCCAGTCCAGCCACGAACCCCGCCTGACCGAATTGCAGGAAAAATTGGACTCCCTCGAAGCGACCAATGACCCGGAGTCCGCTGCCGAGGCCGTTGCCGTCCAGGCCGAAAAGGAGGCGCTGGAAGACCAGATCGTCCGGGAAGAAGGTGATCTGGAAATCAAGCTGCAGGAAACCGTCAGCGAACTGGAAGACCTGAAGTCTCTGAAGATTCTGACCGAGTCCAAGTACCGGGAGCTGAAGGACAAGTATCCCGATCTGTTTGAAGCAGGCATGGGCGCAGAGTCCATCCTGGAAATTTTGCGCAATCACGACCTGGAAGCCATCCGTGAGGACCTGGTCCGGGAAATGCGGTCCACCTCCGGTCAGCGACGCAAGAAGGCCATCAAGCGCCTGCAGGTGGTGGAAGCTTTCCGCAACAGCGGCAATCGTGTTGAAGACATCATTCTTACCATGCTGCCCGTCCTGCCTCCGGAACTGCGGCCCATGGTGCAGCTGGACGGCGGACGCTTCGCCACCAGCGACCTGAACGACCTCTATCGCCGGGTGATCAACCGCAACAACCGCCTCAAGAGGCTCATGGACCTGGGCGCTCCCGAAATCATCATCCGCAATGAAAAGCGGATGCTCCAGGAATCGGTGGATGCCCTGATCGACAATGGCCGCCGCGGCCGCCCCATTCAGGGCAGCCACAACCACAAGCTCAAGTCCCTGTCCGACCTGTTGCGGGGCAAACAGGGCCGCTTCCGCCAGAACCTGCTGGGCAAGCGTGTGGACTATAGCGGCCGCTCCGTCATCGTGGTCGGCCCCGAGCTCAAGATGAACCAGTGCGGCCTGCCCAAGCGCATGGCCCTGGAGTTGTTCAAGCCCTTCGTAATGCACCGGTTGGTGCTGCTGGGCGTCTCCCCAAACATCAAGAGCGCCAAGCGCATGGTGGAGCGGGCCCGCCCCGAAGTGTGGGATATCCTGGAAGAGGTCATCAAGGACCGGCCCGTAATGCTGAACCGGGCGCCCACCCTGCACCGGCTGGGCATCCAGGCTTTCATGCCTACGTTGATTGAGGGCAACGCCATTCAGCTTCACCCGCTGGTTTGTTCCGCCTTCAACGCCGACTTTGACGGCGACCAGATGGCGGTACACGTTCCCCTGTCCCGCATGGCCGTCCACGAAGCCCAGGTTGCCATGCTCAGCACCCACAACATGTTGTCTCCGGCTTCCGGCGAACCGCTGGTGGCCCCCACCCTGGACATGGTCCTGGGCTGCTACTACCTTACCGAAATGGTGGATACCCTGAAGGACGAGCCGGCCCGTTTCTACAACATTGACGAGGCCAGGATCGCCGAGGCCGCCGGTCACATCAACCTGCGAGAGCGCATTTACGTCAGGCACGTCGAACGCCTGGACGGCGAGGATGACTGGGTTGAAACCACCCTGGGCCGGCTGATTTTCAACGAGAATCTTCCCGAGGAAATAGAATTCCAGAACAAGCTCTTCGACAGCCGCGCCCTTAAGGGTCTCACCTCTGAGCTTTACTACAAGCTTAGCAACGAGCGGATGGCCGATGTGCTGGACCGGGTTAAGGGCATGGGCTTTGAGTATGCCACCCGGTCGGGGCTGACCGTGTCAATCAGCGACCTGCAGGTGCCCACCAAAAAGGGCGACAAGCTTCAGGAAGCCGAGGAACGGGTGGCCACCTACCGGGATAGCTACGATCTCGGTCTGATGGACGACGACGAGCGTTACAACGAGGTTGTGGAGGCGTGGACCTTCGCTTCCGACGAAATCGAATCCCTGGTGCGGGATGAACTGGGTAACTTCGGCGGTATCGGCGTGATGGCCCAATCGGGTACCAAGGGTAACATCATGCAGATCAAGCAGATGGCCGGCATGCGCGGCCTGATGACCAAGCCAACCCGTGATTTCTCCCGTGAGATCATCGAACTGCCGGTGAAGTCCAGCTTCCGTGAGGGCCTTACCGCCCTGGAGTACTTCATCTCTACCCACGGCGCCCGCAAGGGTCTCGCCGATACGGCTCTCCGTACCGCCGACAGCGGTTACCTGACCCGCCGCCTGGTGGATATTGCCCAGGAGGTCATTGTCCTGGAAGAGGACTGCGGCACCTTCGACGCCTTTTACATCGAGTCGAGGCCCGACGGAACTCCCGAGGCTACCCTGCCTGAGCGCATCGCCGGACGGATCGCCGCCGCTCCCATCATCGACGAGGCCACCGGCGAGTTCCTGGTTGACCGCAACGACATGATCGACGAGGCGATGGCCGACCGGATTACCGCCTCGGGAATTGCCCAGGTTCCTGTCCGGTCTCCCCTGATCTGCGAGACCCGCCGCGGCGTTTGCCAGATGTGCTACGGCCGCCTGCCGGCCACCGGCAAGGTGGTCGAACTGGGCCAAGCCGTGGGCATCATCGCCGCCCAGAGCATTGGCGAGCCCGGCACCCAGTTGACGATGCGTACCTTCCACACTGGCGGCGTCGCAGGCTCAGACATTACCAGCGGTCTCCCTAGGGTGGAGGAAATTTTCGAGGCCCGCAAGCCCAAGGGCGTGGCCATCCTCTCCGAAATTGACGGCGAGGTGCAGTTGCCCCTGGACTCGGAGGGGCGTCGCCTTGTGGAAGAACCGGTCCGCATCGTGGATCGCCAGGAGTTCCGCGAGGAATACGTCCTGCCCGAGGGTGTTCAGTTGCTGGTGGACGAGGGCGACGATGTAGAGGCAGGCATGCTTATGGCCGCCACCCTGCCCTCTCTGGGTTACGAGACAGACATGGACCAGGGCAACGAACCCCAGCCCATCCTGGAAGTTGTCGCCAACGTAGGTGGACGGGTTGAACTGGGTGACAACCTCATTTCCATCGTCTGGGAGGACCCTGAAGAACGAGAGTACACTATTCCTGTCGGCGACGAGCTGGTGGCTACCCAGGGCGCAATGCTGAAGGCTGGCGACCGCCTGACCGCCGGTCCCAAGAATCCCCACGACATCCTTAGTATCCAGGGCACCGGCGAACTGCAACAGTATATGGTCAACGAAGTCCAGCAGGTCTACCGGTCCCAGGGTGTTGGAATCCACGACAAGCATGTCGAAATCATCCTGCGGCAGATGCTTCGTCGGGTCCAGGTGAAGTCCATTGGCGACTCCGACTTCATCCCAGACCAGGTGGTGGACAAGGTCCAGTTCCAGGAGAATTGTGCCAGGGTGCTGGCTCAGGGCGGCGAACCCGCCACGGCCGAACCCGTCCTCCTGGGCGTCACCCGCGCGTCTCTCCGTACCGACAGCTTCCTGGCTGCCGCTGCCTTCCAGGAAACCACCCGGGTACTCACTCAGGCGGCCCTGAGCGGCCAGCACGACTATCTCCAGGGTCTGAAGGAGAATGTCATCATTGGCCGGCTGATCCCCGCCAGGCTGGAGTCAACCGCCCTGGTCGAGGAACCTGACATCCTGGCCCTGCCCGGTTTCGACGAAATCGGCGCGGTTGAGGAACTGGTGGCCGCTGGCTGGCTGGAACCGGGCGAGGCCGTTGCCGGCGCTGCCATGACCTTTGCCGGCGGGTCGGAAGACCTGGCCACGTCCGGCTTCTTCGTCGAGAATGAGTCCAATCTCATCGGTGATGACGGTGATGGTGTTGGCAGCCCGACCACCGATGGTGAGGAACTGGTTGGCGACACGGGCGGCGAGCAGGACTTCTCGCTGGACGGAGATGCAGAGGTCTAACTCCACCGAAAACGCCGGTTCAGCAGGCGAGGCGGGAGAACCCTGCCTTGCCGTTGAACTGGCGCCTTCCCATCCCCGTGGGCTTCCCCTCCGCAACCCGGTGATGATTGCGTCGGGCACTTTCGGCTACGACGGCTATGGTCGTGGCCTTACCCCGGAAATGGATCTCGCCCGCCTTGGCGCGGTCGTACCCAAGACTTTTACGCGTCTGCCCCGCGAGGGCAACCCCGAACCCCGTTGGTATCCCGATTCCTACCGGGTCGCCCGGGAAAACAACGAACCGGTGCTGCTCAACGCCATAGGCTTGACCAATCCCGGCATTGAAGCGGGTCTCCAAGAACTGGCGCCCCAGTGGGCGCAATGGGACGCCACTGTGCTGTTGAGCATGTCCGGCGACAGCGTGGCACAATTCGGCGAGATGGCCCAGATGACCGCGGGGACGGACGGATTCGCGGCCATAGAATTGAACCTCAGCTGCCCCAACGTGGAGCAGGGTGACCTGTTCAGCTACACCTCCGAAGGCACATTCAAGGCGGTGGAGGCAGTCAAGCGCCACGCTGAAGTGCCGGTGCTGGCGAAGCTGGCCCCCAATGTTCCCGACATCGTCCCTATAGCCCGGGCGGCGGTAGACGCCGGCGCCGATGCCCTCACCATCTGCAATACCATTCCTGCCATGACCATCGATGTGGAGTCCCGCCGGCCCGTGCTGGGGAATATAACCGGCGGCCTGTCCGGCCCGGGGCTGCACCCGGTGGCGGTGGCCCTCGTGTACCGCGTGACCCACGCCGTGGACGTGCCGATCATCGGTGTGGGTGGTATCTTCACCGCCGAGGAGGCCCTGGAGTTCATCCTGGCCGGCGCTACCGCAGTGCAGGTGGGCAGCGCCAACCTGGCCGACCTGTGGGCCCCCTTCAATATCCTGGAAGGGATGCAGAGCTGGCTGGGGGAGCGGGGCATTGCCGACATCAACGAACTGATCGGAGCGGTGGAGGTTTGACGGGTATTTTATAATGAAAACGTGAAGGGGCGGGCTGCAAACCCGCCCCTTCTGATTGTCTGGAACGTTTGCCTGGACTATCGTATGTGCGGCTAGTCCGCGGCCACGGCGGCGGTTTCCGCCTTGGTAATTGCCAGTCCTCCCTCCGCGACATTAACCACCAAGTGGTCGCCACCCTGGAATTCACCGGACAGGATGCCGCTGGATAGTAGGTTTTCCAGGCTCCTCTGGATCGCCCGCCGCAAGGGTCGCGCCCCGTAGACCGGGTCGAAGCCTTCCTCCGCCAGCCAGTCGGCCGCGACCTGGGTCAGCTCGAAGGTTATACCCTGCTCTGCCAACCTCTCCGCCACGTCCTTCACCATCAACCCCACTACTTGCATTATCTGCTCTCGGGTCAGCGGGTGGAATATGATGGTCTCGTCGATGCGGTTCAGGAACTCTGGCCGGAAGGCCTGCTTTAGCGCGTCGTGGACCGACTTTTCCAGCCGCTCCTTCTCTCCATCCGCCGACTGGCTTGTTGTATTGAATCCCACGCCCTGGCGGCTCAGGTAGCCCGTCCCCAGGTTGCTGGTCATGATGATGACTGTGTTCCTGAAATCCACCGTCCGACCGTGGCCGTCGGTCAACCGGCCATCCTCCAGGATCTGCAGCAGGATGTTGAACACGTCCGGGTGGGCCTTCTCAATTTCGTCGAAGAGAATCACCCGGTAGGGACGGCGGCGCACCACCTCGGTCAACTGGCCGCCCTCGTAGTAGCCCACGTAGCCCGGCGGTGCGCCCACCAGGCGGGACACGGTGTGCTTCTCCATGTATTCCGACATGTCCAGCCGTACCATGTTCTCTTCGTCGTCGAACAGGAACTCCGCCAGGGCCTTGGACAACTCCGTCTTGCCCACGCCCGTGGGGCCAAGGAAAATGAAACTGCCGATGGGCCGGCGGGGGTTGCTCAGTCCCGACCTGGCCCGGCGAATGGCCTCGGACACGGCTTTGACCGCCTCTTCCTGCCCGATCAACCGCTGGTGCAACAGGCCTTCCATCTGTATCAGGCGGTCCGCCTCGCTCTCCAGCAGCCGTCCAGCGGGAATGCCCGTCCAGCTGGACACCAGGTCGGCGATATCCCTCTCCCGCACCCTCAGATCCACGTTTCGGTTCTGCCCCAGCTTCTCCCGTTCCGTGCGGAAGTCCTCCTCCAGGCGCATTCGGTCCGTTCGCAGCTGGGCCGCTTGCTCGTACTCGCCCCGCTGGGCTGCGGCCTCCTCTCGGTCGGTCAAGAGTCGGATACTCTCCTCCAGCTGGTGGCAGCTGTCCGGCACGCCCTCGGCGTCGATGCGCACCATGCTGGCCGCCTCGTCAATGAAGTCGATGGCCTTGTCCGGCAGTTGCCGGCCGGTTATGTACCGGTCGCTGAGCCGGGCGGCAGCATCCAGGGCAGCGTCGTCGATCTCGACTTTGTGGTGGGCCTCATAGCGGGGCCGCAGGGCCCTCAGGATTTCCACCGTGTCCTCGATGCTGGGTTCCTCCAGGTACACGGGCTGGAACCGCCGCTCCAGGGCCGCATCCTTCTCAATATGCTTGCGGTACTCGTCCAGGGTGGTGGCGCCAATGCATTGCAGTTCCCCTCGCGACAGGGCCGGCTTCAGCAGGTTGCTGGCATCCAGTCCGCCCTCGGCGGCTCCGGCGCCGACCATGGTGTGAATTTCGTCCAGGAAGAGAATAATCTCCCCCTGCCCCTCCTTCACTTCGTCCATGACGGCTTTTAACCGTTCCTCAAACTCGCCGCGGAACTTGGAACCGGCTACCATGGCGCCCATGTCCAGGGCCACCACCCGCTTGCCCTTGAGCGAGTCGGGTACGTCGCCGCTGGCGATGCGGGCCGCCAGCCCCTCGGCAATGGCCGTCTTGCCCACGCCGGCCTCTCCGATGATGACCGGGTTGTTCTTCTTGCGGCGGGTCAGGGTCTGGGCCACCCGGCGGATTTCAGCGTCCCGCCCGATGACTGGGTCCAGCTTTCCCCCGGCGGCCAGTTGGGTCAAGTCGATGCTGTACTTCTCCAGGGACCGGTACCGGCTCTCTGCCCGCCGGTCGTCGACCCGGTGGGCGCCCCGAATAGTGGTGAGGGCCCGGTATACCCGCTCCTGGTCAATGCCGAACTCCTGGACAATCCTGGCCGAGTCCCCCTGGGGCTCGCGTATGGCGGCGATGAACAGGTGCTCAACGCTGATGAATTCGTCCTTAAGCCTTCGCGATTCCTCCTGGGCCGTGTCCAGGAGCCGCTGAATGCGCGGCGTGGTGTAAATCTGGCCGGAGGCATTGGCCAGCTTGGGCGACGCGTCCAGGAACTGCTCCAATCGCGCCTTTACGGCCGGGGGGGAAATGGCCAGGTGGTCCAGAATGCGCGACGGAATGCCGTCCTCCTGGTTCAGCATGGCCAGCAGCACGTGCTCAACATCCCACTGGCTGTGGTGATAGCTCCGGACCAGTTCCTGGGAGTCCTGGATTACTTGTAGTGCCTGTTCGGTGAAGTCTTCTGATCTCATTGTGATAGTCTCATCTCCCGGTTACGCCCGCCTGACAACCATCCGTCGCTTCGGGTAGCTAAGCTGGCGGCGTACCTCTTGATAAGAAATAGTGCAAGAATTATTTCTGGCGCGTTCTTATACTTGTCGTCGTACCCTGTCCGCCCCCGGGGATCCCTGCTGTTGCAGTTCGTCGATGATGGCGTTCAGGCTCCTGACCTCCCGTTCCAGTTCCTCGATACGGGCCATCAGCTTCAGGGCGACCTCGGCCCCGGCCAGGTTCACGCCCATGTCCTCCGTAAAGGTCTTGATGCGGCGCAGACGTTCAATGTCCGCCTCGGAATAAAGGCGCTGCCGCCCGTTGGAGCGAGAGGGCCAGATGAGCCCGACCCGTTCGTAGTAGCGCAGGGTCTGGGCGTGCAGGCCAACCATGCGTGCCGCGATGCTGATGACGAAACAGGGCTCGTCGGAATGATTCCTCTCGTAAACCATGTCTATACCCTCTCGCCGGTCCGCAGTTCCCTGAGTTTGCGGAACAGTTCCACTTCTTCCGGTCCCGGGTTAGCCGGCAGCACGGCCTTGACCGTCGTGTACAGGCTGCCCTTGCTGTCCGACTTGTTCAGTTCCGGCATGCCCTGGCCGGCCATGCGGAACCGGCGGCCGTTCTGGGTGGCCGGGGGAATGGTCAACGCCACCCGCCCGGTCAGGGTGGGCACAGTAACCTCGGCCCCCAGGGCCAGGTCATCCACCGGCACTTCCACCTCGGAGTAAAGGTCCCTGCCCTTGCGTTCAAACCGGGGATGGTCAATCACGGTGACGGCCAGGTAAAAGTCTCCATCGCCGCCGCCTGCGGGTATGTGCACCCGGGAACCGGTATCGACGCCGGCGGGAACCTTGACTTCCAGGCGCCGGCCGTCGGGCAGGTTCACCATCCTGGTAGCGCCC
This sequence comes from Dehalococcoidia bacterium, assembly GCA_034428635.1. Lineage (GTDB taxonomy): Bacteria > Chloroflexota > Dehalococcoidia > Lucifugimonadales > UBA3495 > Bin22. Next base: position 30,033 of record DAOUHR010000008.1, on the reverse strand, counting down.
TCGGCGGCCTCGGCCAGGGTAATATCCACCTGGTACTCGGCCGGCGCGTGGCGGGGGACGCCGCGGTCTCCGCCAAAGTTGTTGAACAACCGGTCGAACGGGTCGTCCGAGCCAAAGCCGCCCAGGTCTAAGTTGACCCCGTTGTGGCCCCCAAAGTCGCCGCCGGTGAAGTAGTCGGTGTAGGAATGGAATCCGCCCCGTCCCCTGCCCCGGCTGCGGGCCTGGGCTTCGGCCTGTTCGATCTCGTCGGCGTTCGTCCAGCGGTCGCCGTATTTGTCGTACTTGCGGCGCTTGTCGGCGTCGGACAGGACGCCGTGGGCCTCATTTATTTGCTTGAACTTTTCTTCGGCGCCGGAGTCGCCCGGGTTAACGTCGGGATGGTACTGGCGGGCCAGTTTCCGGTAGGCCTGACGGATATCCTTGTCGGTAGCGTCCCGGGCCACTCCCAGCAGTTCATAGTAGTTTGACGGCATACGGGAAACCTCTTATGGGTGGTTGCCTTGATAGTGATATTGTATTGGTAGAAGTATTTGCTGTCAAGAATATTGAAGAAGGTATGATAGTAGTATTGACAAGATACACTCAACTATGTAGAATCAGCAGCGTAAGATTGATATGGAACATATCAGACTTACTACAATACAACAATAAACTACAATAGCAGGAGGAACGACTATGGTAATGCGAAGATGGGATCCCTTCATTGAATTGCGGCGGATGCAGGAGAATATGGACCACCTGTGGCGGGGCTTCTCCCAGCCCAACGGCGGCGGCAACGGTGAAATGGAAGGCTGGGCCATTCCCCTGGACGTGGTGCAGGAGGGGGACAACATCGTGGTTCACGCTTCTCTGCCTGGCGTCAACCCCTCGGACCTCAACGTGACCATCGAGAACGACGTACTGACCATTCGTGGTCAAAGCGCCGGTGAAAGCGAACGTCAGGAGGGCAACTACCTGATGCGGGAACGGCACACCGGTTCCTTCCACCGTTCTCTGCGCCTGCCCGACACCCTGGACGTGGACAAGGCCAATACCAGCTACGACCAAGGCGTGCTGACCATCGCCTTCCCCAAGGTTGAGGCCAAGCAGGCCCGACAGTTGACCATCAATGTCAGCGGCGATAACCAGGTTCTTGAAGGGGAAAAGACCGAAGCCTAGCCCCGGGAGGTAACGAGGTTGTGGAGGGGTCCATTTGGACCCCTCCTTTTCTTGAGGCCGAAGGGGAAACTGGGGGGCAAGCCGGTACGTCTGCCGCTTGGGTCGAGTCCTGCTCGCTCGGCGCCCTGCCTCGTTTACAGGATGCGCTTGTTAGTAACCTTGGAAGGTGCTAGAATTTCTAGGCTGTCCCGGCCCAGTCTGCCGGTTCGGCAACCGCATTCCCCAGTAGCTCAGCGGTAGAGCGGGCGGCTGTTAACCGCTAGGTCGCAGGTTCGAATCCTGCCTGGGGAGCCACCTCTCCCCTTTCCCGTAACTTAAGCCCTCTTATTTCTGCGTTCCGAACTGTTCAGGCACCCTCTGATGGCAAGGGTATTGGCGCGGCCGCGTAACTCCTGTCCGAGAACCACCTAAAGCTCGGAATCTTCCAGGTCCAGAAACTCCCGTACCCTTCGCTTGAACGGCTCCTTGTCATAGTTGTTGTAGAGCGCCATCGAATTGCGCACCGGATTCCCCCCAAACATTCGCTCGTACAAAACCTGGCGGCCGCTAAAGGAACTGCACGACGCATCCCACGCCAGGTGAAAGAGCCTGGCCCGGTCCCGGGCGTTGGTGGTGTCGGTAGCCATGTACTGGTCGATCTCGGCGGCAATTTCAGTATCGAAGTCGGCCTCGGCCGGAAGCGCCATCAAACTGCTGGTGCCCAGCATCTGGACAATCTCCACCATCCGCGGGTAGATGGACCGGCCAAAAATCGTCCGGCCGGCGCGCAGGGGCGCCAGCGCGGGACTCATGACCCCCCACCGGTTGGGACTGGCGTCCGCCTCGGCGGCCCTCAGGCAGGACCACAGCGTGTCCCGCTGGGTGATCAGCTCCGCCACCTGCTCTTGGACGTGGGCAATGGTCCCGGAGCCCAGAGTATCGACAATCAGGTCGGCTAATCCCAGCATGAACTCGGCCTTGGCCAGGCAGCGGGTCAGCACCTGGTGCCCGGTGTGGGCATCGGAACTGGTGCCCATGGCGTAGCCGTTGCAAAGCTCCACATTTCCCAGCAGGAACACTCGCTCCCAGGGCACAAACACATTATCGAAAAAGACCACCGAGTCCATTTCCTCAAAGCGGGATCCCAGGGGATGATTGAAGTGGGAGCGCCCCACATCGAAACTCTCCCGGCAAAGGAATTTGACGCCCGGCGTATCGCAGGGAATGGAAAATGAGAAGGACTGCCGTCCGTCGTCGTCGGCCAGCCGGTGGGACGCCACCGGGTAGATGGCAATCTCATCGGAGATGGGCCCCAGGGTCGCCAGCACCCGGCTGCCCTTGACCACGATTCCGGCGTCCGTCTGCTTCACGAGGGTGAGGGCCACCTCTTCGCTCAGGGTGTCGGTGGCATTTTGTGTGCGCCGCCGCTGCAGGTTGACCAGGGCGTGAGTCAACGCAACGTCATTTTCCCGGATGAACTCGTGGTAGTCCTCCACGTTCCGCTGGAACTCCGGGCGGTCTTGGGCAAAATAGCCGGACGCACCAGCCCAGGACGAAAAAATGATGTTCAAGAAGTCCGGAGACCGGCCCATCATTCCGCAACTGGCTTGCGCCCAACGGGTCATCATCTGGCGGCGGCGTTCCAGGTCTTTTACCGTCTGGGGAACAAGAAAAGACAGTCCCACCGCCTCGCCGCTGGACGGCGAGGCGAAGGTCATCTCTTCCCGCAGCGCCGGATTGTGTTGCATGTCGTAAAGGGCGGCCACGGACTTGACGCCGTTCTTCAGCGCCGGGTGGGTGGTTACGTCCTTTACCCGCTCCCCGTCAATCCACACCTCCCGGGGACGGTCCTTCAATTCCCTGATGTACTCGGCTCCCGTACGTGCTGGCATAATGCTTCACCTCAGTCCGAGGATTGCGCCTTAGGCGCGGCAGTGGCCCAAATCGCAAGCTTCAATCACACTTGACTCAAGACAATCGTTTGGCGGTAGTTTTGGCGACAGTATAGTACGGTTTGGATACAGTTGGATAATGAGTGCTGACTCTTTTGCCTCTAAGTCCAGTAATCGCTGCATCGATTTGAAGATTGGCGTCACTAAATTGCAGGCAGATCGCAGCCCATTCTTAGGATCTTTAATCAAGGGTCTTGATAACGAAGAGTGGACGCAGCACCACCCCAAATAACGGCGACCTGCAACCGGAATCTGACCGGTAAACTCATGGCACAAACAACGGAGAGGTCGCGAATCTCGCGGCCTCCCAGTTGTTTTGTTGAAGCGGTGGCACTGCTGTCCAGAGTCTTGCAAGTGCCCGGCTATCCGTCTGTATTCTTCCACATGTGGCACCCGGTAATTCCAAGGATAAGGGGCAGCAAGGTGTCCACCACCGCCCAGATAACCAACGACTGGTGGTTGCCGTCCAGGTAATTGCTGCCATTTGCCAGCAGGGCAAACCAGTTGTGCAAGAACAGGATGGAGACCCCCGCCGTAACGAAGAAGGCGGTGTTGGCCTCAAAGTATCCCCGGGTAACTCCGTCCCCGTCGTTCCCGCCGTCCGCTGCCTTCTTTCGGCCATAGTTGTAAATCAGGCCAATTGCCAGGCCGATCAGCATAAATACGTCCAGGACCAGCCACACTTGCATAACATCAATCGCGTCCACAAGGAAGTTGTTGATGATGAAAAACACTGCTACCACAATGGCAAGCAGCATCAGGTAACCCCCTGCCAGCTTTTTCAATCCAGCCATAAAACCTCCTCTCTTCTGCACAACCACTGGATGGTTGGTGTTGGTGGATTCGGGTCCCCTACGGACAATTGAAACTGGGTCTTGAACTGCCCGTATTCCAGCATAACATACCGATACCTTTGTTCCCGTGTCAGGGCGAAATCTTCATGCAATTTTGGCGTTCGGTGAATGACGGCTAACAGAACTATCGGCCAAAACCGCTGGTTGCACCCCGCCTGCCGCCAGACTAAACTGTCCCCAACCCGATGCCCCCAAAGGCAACCCCCATCCAACCGGCGCCAGGAGCTACTAATATGACAACTACTACCAACGGCCACACGCCAGGCAGCCAGGGCCCCTACTCGCACCGGCCAATGGTATGGGGCACACGCGGCATGGTTGGGGGCGGCACCCAGTTGACCGCCCAGTCGGGTATGCGCATTCTCTGGCAGGGGGGCAACGCGGTGGACGCAGCGGTGGCTTCGGCCCTGGCCGCGGGTGTTATGGAACCCACTGCCCATTATACCCTGGGCGGCGAGGTCGCCTTCCTGTTCTACGATCGCGCCAGCAAAAAAGTACGCTCTGTAGTGGGCCAGGGCTGGGCGCCCCAGAGAGCCACCATCGACCACTACCTGGAACACTGGGGCGAAATACCATCCGGGGTTCTCAGCACCACCGTCCCCGGCGTCATCTCCGCCCTGCTTTCCATGCTGTCCGAATACGGCACCATGTCCTTCGCCCAGGCGGCGGAGAGCGCGCTCCACTTCGCCGGCCGGGGCTTCCCCGCTTACCAGCTTTTCGTCCGCACGGTGGCCACCGCCGAGCGCGTGGCCAATCTGCGCCAGAACCCAGACTCGGCCCGCGTCTTTCTGCCCAACGGCCGACCGCCTGAGCTGGGGTCACTGTTCGTCCAGGAAGACCTGGCCCGATCCCTGTCCCTGATGGTCCAGGCCGAGGAACAGGCCCTGGCCGGTGGCGGTTCTCGTGAAACCGGTATCCAGGCTGCTCGCGACGTCTATTACAAGGGCGACGTGGCCCGCCGCATGGTGCAAGCCTTGCAAGATCTGGGCGGCCTGTACGACTTGGCGGACTTTGCTGAGTACGAGTCCCCCATGGAAGAACCCATTTCCATCACTTATCGCGGTTACCAGGTCTTTACGAACCGGTCCTGGACCCAGGGCATCAGCCTGCTGCAGGCCTTGACCATCCTGGAAGGCTCCAACCTTGCCGAACTGGGCCACAACAGTCCCCAGGCCATTCACCTGCAGGTTGAGGCCCTGAAGCTGGCCTTTGCCGATCGGGAGCGATACGTCGGCGACCCTGCATTTGTGGACGTGCCATTTGACGGTCTGTTGTCCAAAGAATACGCGGCTCTGCGCCGGACGCTGCTCGACCCTGACAAGGCCCAGGCCGCTTACCCGCCCGGCGACCCGCGCCAGATGCTGGCCGTGGACCCGACCTGGGTAGCCAACTCGCAATTCCGGGAACCCATGGCCGTGGGCGGCGACGGCGACGGCACCACCTACCTCGCCACCGTGGACTCGGACGGCAACCTGGTGTCCGCCACCCCTAGCAGCTTTGGCGCCCTGGCCCAGGGCATGGTGCTGGGCGACACGGGCATCCTGGCCAACTGCCGGGGTTGCTACTTCTGGCTGGACGAAGACAACCCTAACGGCCTGGCCCCCCGCAAGCGGCCCCGCACTACTCCCTGCACTTTCATAATCCTGAAGGACGGCGAGCCCTTCATGACTCTGGGCACTCCCGGCGGCGACAGCCAGCCCCAGAGCAACCTGCAGACCCTGTGCAATGTCATCGATTTCGGGATGAACGTTCAGGAGGCGGTGGAAGCCCCCCGCTTCTGCGGCTACAGCTTCCCCCAGTCTCCCTGGCCCCATGAGGAGTACCCCAACCTGCTGGAAATGGAAGGCCGGGTTTCCCAGGACGTGGTGGATGCGCTCAACGACAAGGGCCACCAGGTGAAGGTCATCGGCCCGTGGGGTGTGCCCAACGGATTTACGCCCATCCTGGTCAACGCCGCCGACGGCGTGTACCACGGCGGCGCCGACCCCCGCAAGGAATCGGTTATGCTGGGCTGGTAAGGAACGCTGGCGCGAAAGTTGAACATTCCTTCCTCCAACAAGGTGGCAGGTCAGGATGGGGGTGAGGCGTCCCCGACAAATCAACAAATCATTAGTGAACATTCGTGCCTATTCGTGGACAAAGGAAGGAGATGGCAAATGGTAACCTTGGTAACCGGCGGCACCGGTTTCGTCGGCTCCAATATCGTCCGGGAACTGGCGTCTCGCGGCCACGAGGTGGTCAGCCTGGACGTTTCCCCCGCTGACGACCTGAACCTGCGCTACCTGGGCGACCTGCAGTCCCGCGTTACATTCGTCGCCGGCAGCATCCTAAATCCTTCCGACCTGGAGTCGCTTCGACAATCCTATGATATCGAGAAGATAGTCCACGCCGCCGTCTTCACAGTGAACCGGGTTGACCTGGAAACCGCCCGCAGCCGCGACATTGTTGACATAAACGTCACCGGCACCGCCAATATGCTGGAGATGGCCCGGCATATCGGCCCCCAGCGCTTCATCTACATCAGTTCCGGTTCCATGTACGGCATGACCCGCGGCCCCGACCAGTACTTCAACGAAGACGACCCGTCCAAAGCCGACACCCTTTACGGCATTACCAAGGCTGCCAGCGAGGCCATCACCCAGCGTTACGGCGAACTGCACGGTTGGGAAACCGCCAGCCTGCGGCTCAGCACACCCTACGGCCCCATGGAGCGGGTTACCGGCCACCGCGACAATATGTCCATCCCCCACCAGTGGACCGGCCGCCTGGTCCGTGGCGAACCCATAGCCATTGAGGACTCCGACGCGGGCCGCGACTTTACCTACGTCCTCGACATTGCCTCCGGCATTGCCACCGTGGTGGACGCCCCGGACCTGCCCCATGACCGCTACAACATCACCAACGGCGTGTGGGTAACCGGCCAGCAGATTCAGGACACCTTGAAGGAACTCTACCCCGACGCCATCCTGCTGGAACAGGGCGCGGAACCCGTCTCCAACGTCAGCACCTCCCCGGCCCGCGGTCCCCTGTCCGGCTACCGCCTGTGGCGCGACTTCGGTTGGACGCCCAAGTACGACCTGGCCGCCGGCCTGTCCCACTACGTCCAATGGCGCCGCGACTCAGGGTTTATGGACTAACAGACCAACCCGACGAAGGTCCCTTCCCCATTGGCGGGGGAAGGTTGGGATGGGGGTGAACTCCGCCACCAGTCCCCAAATCTTCAATTCCACGAGAGTTAGAGGAAACTGCTATGGCCCTGCCACCCGACCGCATCGACTACCTGCCCATCACCGATCGCCCCGTCATCAAGTGGCCCAACGACGCCCGTGTCGCCCTTTGGATATCCCCCAACGTTGAACATTACGAGTACCAGCCTGTCAACGAGGGTGTCCGCAATCCCTGGCCCCGCACGCCCTATCCCGACGTGCAGCAATTCTCCTACCGTGACTACGGCAACCGCATCGGTTTCTGGCGCATGCTGGAACCCCTGGACAAGCACGGCATACGCTGTTGCGTGTCCCTGAACCTGGCCGTTCTGGAACACTTTCCCGAGATTGCCGAGGCCATGATGGAGCGGGACTACGACTACATGAGCCACGGCATTTACAACACCCGCTACCTTTATACCTGCACCCAGGATGAGGAGCGGGAGTTTTACCGGGACTGTATCGACACCCTGAAGCGCCACACCGGTAAGCCTCTGAAGGGCATGCTGGGCCCCGCCATTTCCGGCAGCGTCCACACCCCCGACTTGATGGCTGAGGCCGGGCTCATCTACCACACCGACTGGTTCCACGACGACCAGCCCACCCCCATCAAGGTGAATTCCGGCAAGCTCATTTCCGTCCCCTACTCGGTGGAACTGAACGACTCGTCGGTTCTGCGCGACAATCACTACACTGCCCAGTACTTCGCTGACATCTGCAAGGCCCAGTTCGACCGCCTTTACGAGGAGGGCGCGGAAAGCGGCCGGGTAATGTGCATCGCCCTGCACCCCTTCCTTATCGGCCAGCCCCACCGGATAAAATACCTGGACGACATCCTGGGCTACATAATGTCCCACGATGGGGTATGGCAGACTACCGCCGACGAAATCGCCGACTACTACATCGCCAACTACTACGACGATGTGGTGGCCCACGCCCAGCGTCTGGCCGGACAGTCCGCGAGTTAAGCCCGCCCTGGTCTGTTCCTTACGAACCAGCCGCCAAAAGGGAGAAGAAAAGCTTATGCCCGCCCAACGCACCTTTGGTATGGACCACCCCCACCACGAATGGTCCCCCGTCATCAGCCGCCCGACCCTGCGCTGGCCCGACAACGCCGCCGTCGCCCTGTGCGTGGTAATTCCCCTGGAGCACATGGAGTGGCAGGCGCCTGCCGGCAGTTTCCAGGTGGCTCGGCTGGCCGGCGGTTCCGCCCCCCGGGAATTCCCCGACTACGCCCGCCTGTCCCACCGCGAATACGGGCATCGAATTGGCATATTCCGCCTGCTGGACGTCCTGGAAAAGCACGGTATCCGCGCCACCATCGCCATGGACGCCCTGACCGCCGAGCACTATCCCTATCTCGTCCGCCACTGCCTGGACCGGGGCTGCGAAATCATCGGCCACGGCATCTCAGTCAGCCGCATGATTACCAGCAACATGTCCGAAGAGGAAGAAAGGGAATACATTAGCACTTCAATCCAGGCATTGGTGAGCGCCACCGGCGCCGCACCCGCTGGCTGGTTCGGCCCCGAGTACGGCGAGTCCGACCGCACCCCCCAATTGCTGGCGGAAGCAGGCCTGACCTACGTCTGTGACTGGGCCAACGACGAGCAGCCCTACCCCATGACCACCGGCGACCGGCCCTTCTTCGCCCTGCCCCTGATGTACGAACTGGACGACGTGGTCTCCATCTCCCACAAGCTTATGACTGTCTTCGACTACGAGCGGATGCTGGGTGAGAGCTTCGACGTGCTGAAGGAGGACGGCGCCAGTACCGGCAGGCTCATGGCCGTCAACTTGCACCCCTGGCTGGTGGGCCAGCCCTTCCGCATTGGCAGCATTGACCGTGCCCTTTCCCATATCATGGGCCAGGGCGGCGTCTGGCCCGCCACCGGTTCCCAAATCATCGCCTGGTACCGGCAGCAGGCCGGCTGAGGGAGGTGGCCCATGGCGTCTTCACTGATTCGCGGCAGGTACCTGCTCACCCCGGCGTCCGACGGACCAACGACAGCCCTGTCCGACGTGGCAGTGTACCAGGAAGACGGCGTAATTCGAGAAGTCGGCCCCTGGCAGGAATTGCGTGCCCGCCACCAGCCCGACGACGAACTGGGCGGCCCCGACTACGCCATCATTCCGGGCCTGGTCAATTCTCACCACCACGGCCGCGGCGTTACCACCCTGCAAATGGGCACCTGCGATGATTGCCTGGAACTGTGGATTCTCGACGGCTGGGGTCGCCGTCCCTACGACCACTACCTGATGACCCTGTACACTGCCCTGAACATGCTGGAGTCGGGCACCACCACCGTCATGTACAACCACCCCCAGACCGCCACCGCCACCCTGCGCGAGGACGTGGACGCGGTGTTGCGGGGCTTTCTGGACGCCGGCATGCGGGTTGCCTTTTCCAGCTACTTCCGCAACCAGAACCGGGTGGTCTACGCCGCCGACCAGGACTTCCTGTCGGGCCTGCCCGCCGACCTGGCCGAGGGCGTCAACCGGCACCTGGCCGCCACCGACATGACCGACGACGAGTACTTCGCCTTCTTCTCCGAGTCCTACGATCGCTATAATCGCGACCCGACTGGCAAACTCCGTGTGTTGCTCAGCCCCAGCAACGTCCAGTGGAACACCGACGAGTTCCTGCAGCGCACTCGCGAGACGGCCCTGCGCTACCAGACGCCCATTCACATGCACTTGGTGGAAAGCAACTACCAGAAGGCTTTCGGCCTGCGCACCTGGGGCAAGACTCCCGTGGAACACCTGCAGGACCTGGAATTCCTGGGTCCCGGACTGTCCTGCGCCCACGCCGTGTGGCTGACGGAACGGGACATCGACCTGCTGGCCGGGGCCGGGGCCACCGTCTGCCATAACGCCAGTTCCAACCTGCGGCTCAAGAACGGTATTGCTCCGGTCAACTCCATGCTGGCCAGGGGCCTGAATGTGGCAATGGGCACCGACAGCACCGCCATCAATGACGACGACGACCTGCTCCAGGAGATGCGCCTGGTCAGCAAACTGCACCGCCAGCCAGGCATCGGCAACCCGGCCATAACCCCGGAACAGGTGCTGGCCATGGCCACGGCAAACGCGGCCGGACCCACGGGCTTTGCCGGTGAAATCGGTGTCCTGGAACCGGGCCGCAGGGCTGATATGCTGCTAATCCGTCTTTCAGACCTGGAAGACCCCTACCTGGAACCCGACCTGCCCCCGCTGGAAGCCGTTCTGGGACGGGCCAAGTCCCGGGACATCGCCGCCGTCATCGTGGATGGCGAAGCTCTCACCCGTGACGGCGTGCACCAAAGGGTCAACAAGGACGAAATCCGGCGCGAGTTACGCGAACAACTCTCCCGCCCTGCGGAACCAAAAACCCTGGAAACCCGCCGCATGGCCGCCCGCCTGCGCCCCTACGCCGAAGAGTTTTACCGTGCCTGGGCCGATGACTCCGGCGGCCCGCCCACCGGCGCACCCCACTACGTATACAACAGCAGGACGTAACATTCGCCGGTGCATATCTGCGCAAAGAGTTTGGGGCGGGAATCAATTCCCGCCCCGTTTATTTCATAATTCGACTTTTCCCTACCGGACAATGTTGTTGTGGGTCAGCCTACTCCCAGGTCGCAAACCCCATGGCGCAGCCGGTTCCAGCCGGGGACCGGTAGCACGGCACGTAGTCAACCACATCCATGTCCAGGTTTTCCGTGGCCCCCGCCACCACAATCCAGTTGCGAATCTCCGAACTGCCCGAGTTGATTTTCTCCCGGGGCAGGGCCATTAGCTGTTCAATGCTCCTGGCCTGCATTCCAGCCAGCGCCGCCTGGTCCAACTCTTCATCAACTACAAAGTGGCTGAGTCCCCCTGACGCCAGGATTCCCACGCGAATGTCCTTCGGCCACGATTCTATTGCGCCCTTCAATGCCTGCCCCAGGTTGTAGCACCGCTTGGGCGTGGGCTGGTTGGGGGGATAGTAGGTGTTCAGCATCACCGGCACCGTGGGAATCGTCCCTTCCGTCATCAGCCGGTTATACACGTACCCGAAGGCGTGGCCGATGCCGCCCCTGGCCCGGCCGCCCCGCTTGGGGTCCAGGAAGTTGGAACGCCCCACGTCAAACTCCGATTCGATCAGGTGCTCAATGATGTGGCGGCCGAATCCCGAGTCCGTGGGGACTTGCCGGTCTTCGGTGTCGTACCCAATCAGGTGCTGCCCGCCGGTGGACGGTCCCGCTTCGTGTCCGGCAACCTTAACCTGGTCGCCCCAGTAAACGCAGAAGGCCGGCATGTTGTCGTCCAACAAATACTCCTGCTGGTCGTCGCCTACCATCACCAGCACGTCCAGCTTGGCGTCGTACAGCTTCCTGGACAGGTGGGCAATGGCCTTCTGGTTCTGCTGGTGCCGCTGCTCGAACTTCTCCGGCGTGATTTCCTTCGCTATACGCCCCGTGTCGCAGCGGGCCAGCAGTTCCTCAAAGTTGGAAGTGATGCCGTCGGTGCCGATTAGTTCAATGTGACCCTTGTCCCGCTCACCCCGGGCGGCCCAGCCCTCCGCTGGAGTGCTCAACTGTGGGCTGTGGGACGAGCCCAGCCCCAATACCAGATCTGCCATTTCTTGCTCCTTCCAGCTATGGGCTCGGTTGGTAACGTTCTACTTGTACTTCATCAGCCCGGGCTCGCATTTCCACCGTGTCATACCAGGCCTGAAGGCGTAGCATCATTTCCATGCCAACTCCAAAGCCCTTCTCCATGCGAAGCGCCATTTCTGGAGACAAGGGAATCTTGCCTTGTAGCAGGTCTGACAAGCTTCCTTGACTCACGCCCAGAATCTCGGCCGCTTGGGCAATACTCAGACCCAACTCCTCAATGACTTCGGTGCGAATAAAGTCTCCGGGATGCGGCGGCTTCATTCCAATTTTGATCCCGGGCTTGTTCATCAATGATAATCCTCAAGATTCAGGTGGTGGATCTCCTGTCCTTCTACCTGAAAGGTTAACCGCCAATTGCCCGATACTGAAATGCTCCACTCATCCGCTCGCCCTCCAGAAAGTTGGTGAATTCGCCATCCTGGAAGGGCTTCGTCAATCAGTTCATAAATACTATCAGCCAAGAGCAATGCAGCTACGATCTTAGTGACTCGGTCGGCAAGTTCCGGTCGCAGAAATCTCGGATTGTCCTCTTCAATCAACCGCCGCAATCCCCGGTGCCTTATGGATGCTATTATCACAGTGGCTAGTGTACGGTCAAACTGAGTTTCGTTGCAAGACAATAGGCTATTTCTCGCTATCAGTTCGTTGTTGCCCGCACCATTCCCTTGTCAGCTCAACCGCCAAATCCAGGAGTCATACTGATGCGCGCCCTCAGCATCCGCCAGCCCTGGGCCTGGCTGGTGGTCAACGGTTACAAGGACATTGAGAACCGCACCTGGAGCACCAACTTCCGGGGCCGCATTTACGTCCACGCCGGCCAGCGCATGGTCGTCGAGGACTACCCCGAACAGCGCCAATACATCACCCAGGCCGGCATAGTAATTCCCGCCCAACTCGCTCGCGGAGCAATAATTGGCGAGGTAACCATCACCGGTTGCCTTGCCGCCAGCGATAGCCCCTGGTTCCGCGGGCCCTACGGGTTCACTTTGGAAGACCCAGTGGCATACGATACCCCTGTCCCCTTTCGCGGCCAACTGGGTTTCTTTCCGGTAGATGAAGCCCTCATTGCAGAGCGGAAGCTAATCTGAAAACCCCCAGTAGCAGGTACGCCATTGCAACGGTCCCGTCCTTCTTCCAGACCCATGTTGTCGCTGCCCCAGGCGGTGCGACGGTGCCTGCGCAGCTATGCCCAATTCAATGGCCGTGCCACCCGCGCCGAGTTCTGGTGGTGGGTCCTGGTTTCCAACCTGGCTATTGTCGCGGCGGCCATTGTGGACGCAGTTCTAACCGTCATATTCCTGGCCCTTGGCGTCCCGTTCATCGGCCCTTTGGCATTTCTTCTCATCATCGGCGTATTCCTGCCCAGCCTGGCCGTCGCAGTCCGCCGCCTTCACGACATTGGCCGGAGTGGGTGGTGGCTGCTGGCGTGGTACGGCATCGACTTTGTTGCTTCGCTAGTTTTTGTCGTTTCCCTGGTCCTTCTTGTAGTCTTCTTCGCTTTCCACTTTGGGGGAGAAAATGGCTTTTTGGTCGGTCAATCGGCGGGCAGCTGGATTCTCTTGATATTCGCTCTTGCCCTGGCCCTGGTGGCGTTGGTCGGCATCCTGGCCGTGTACGTCTGGGCCCTGGTATGGCTGGTCAGGCAGGGCCAACGTGGCCCCAACCAGTATGGCCCCGACCCCCGGGCCTGGAACTATGAGGAGGAAAGCCATTCCTAAGGGCATACTCGGAGAAAAGAGACCTTCGTTATTGCCAGGCACCCAGGGCAATCGCATATCAGATTCTTGGGCATGCCGTCGTTCCTGCACCGGCGGGGTCATCGACGAAAGCTCCCAACTTGCCAGCTGGCATTACCTGTCTCCACAATAAAACTATGAAAACGGCCGGATTCCACATCAGTAGGGGCAGACATATAATTCTGCCCCACCCGGGGCTCCCTTCCCATTGAGGGGGAAGGTCAGAGCCTGTCCCTGGCTTGCCGAAAGAGTGGGGATGACCGGTCCCATCCAAAATGGGGCAGAATGGGACAGAATGGGACGTTTTCAAAAAAATTCCCCCTACGTGGACTAAGAGAAAGCTACGGCAAATGATTCCGTATGCAATAGCCCTCCCAAGCACCCGCCCTGTATGGCTGAACCGCCGCATAACGGGTAGAATACCCGTTATGCAAGTCCTCACTAGGAGACGCTGATGCAGCCAGGAGCCATACCCCAATCCAGACCGATGATGACCATCCAGGAATCGGTCAAGACTTGTATCCAAAAATACGCCGATTTCAGCGGCCGAGCCACCCGCGCCGAGTTCTGGTGGTGGGTGCTGGCAACCACCATCGTGAGCATGGCTTTCAGTGCGGTCGACAGCTTCATCAATGCCGTTACAAGTAACTATTTCTTTAGCCCGCTGAGTTCCATCTTTGGTCTGGCTATTCTCCTTCCCAACCTGGCGGTAACCGCACGCCGACTCCACGACACTGGCAAAAGCGGTTGGTGGCAGGTGGTTTGGGTAGTTGTGGCTATTTTGGCCATAGTCCCTGCCATTTTGGGCGTCATAGCTGGCTTGGCCGGCTTTTTCTCCGGTGGTCAGGGCTGGGACAACTGGTGGGCCAATCTTTCCTGGATCCCCATTGTAGTGGGGGTTCTCGTTACTTTCTTGATCTGGCTTGGGATATTCATCTGGTGGCTGGTCTGGATGGTAAAGCAGGGCCAGTCCGGCCCCAACCATTACGGACCCGACCCCCGGGCTTGGGAGGGCGGAGAAGGCCTTTAGCAGCCTATGGCCTAACCTTGTCCGTCCCAACATAAGACTGGAGACAAACAATGCCTAAAGTAATACCCGTACCCGACGAACTCAGCCAGCCCTTCTGGGACGCGGTTAACGAACGACGGTTGGTCTTGCAGAACTGCACCGCTTGCGACAAGCTCCAATACCCGCCCCAGCCATACTGCCAGGTCTGCGGCTCCGCCGACAGGCTGGAATGGAAGGAAGTGGAGGGCAGGGGCCACGTCGCCACCTATATCGTCATTGAAGACGGCCGCCTTAATAGGCGCATGCCCGATCAGCCCTACAACCTGGCCTTGGTAACCCTGGACCAGGACTCCACCGTCAATTTCTACTCCAACCTGCCCGGCGTCCCCGCCTACCAGGTTCCCGTGGGCGCCGCCGTCGAACTTACCTTCGAGGAAGTGGCCCCGGGCCAACTGATACATGAATGGCGAGTGGCGGAATAAACATTAATGAAAGTTCGTGCTTATTCGTTGATAAGCCAAAAGGACTGACTATGACCAGCAGTAATGACTTCCAATGGCGCAGAGACCGCGACGGGCTGGGGGTGTGGGAACACCGGGGCAAGGTGGCCGTTGTCGGTTATGGCCATTCCCCCGTTGACCGGCGCTGGGACGGCGTCAATCTCGATACCTCCCTGGGCGCCTACACGATGATGGCCTGTCAGAAGGCCATGGACCAGGCCGGCGTCACCATTGACCAGGTGGACGGTATAGTCTGCTGCGACAGCCACATCGCCGGTGGCAGCGGCGGGTCTGCTTCCAACTGGGCGCCGCGCCCCTACTTCGATCCTCCCTATGATTCAGAGTACGGCATCACCCTGATCAACGCCCAGTGGCTCATAGGCGCCATGGGCTTTAAGAACGTCAAGTTCGCCCCCACCGGCGTCCCCACCATCGGCGAAATGATGGGAATGGCTTCCCAGGCAGTGGGCGACGGCGTCTGCAGCACCTGCCTGGTTATCTATCCCACGGGCAACCTGGAGGGGCGCTACCGCCGGGGCGGAGAAAATGCCGACGAATACGCCCGCGGCGCCCGCCAGTGGACGGTGCCCTGGGGCAATCACGGCGGCAACGACTTCATCAACATCTTTCCCCACAACCAGTATTGCCTGAAGTACGGCGGCGAGCACGACGATCTGGCCCCCTTCGTCATCAACCAGCATAAGAACGGCATGCTCACCCCCTGGGGATTCAACTACAATAACGGCATCGATCCCATTTCCGTGGAGGACTATAAGACTTCCCGGTACATACTGAACCCCCTGCGCATCTGGGACTGCGACCGCCCCGTCAACGCCTCGGTGGCCTACCTGTTCACCACCGCAGAGCGGGCGAAGGACATGGATTCCCAGCCCGTCTACGTGCTCAACCCCTCCCAGCACAACTTCCGGTTCCGCACCACCCAGCCTGACCTGGATGAAGTGGAGATGTGGACCGACCGGCAGGCCGCCCGCATGTACGAAGGCGCCGGCCTGGGTCCCGCCGACGTGGATATATTCAATCCCTACGACGGTTACGCCATAATGACCCAGTTCTTCCTGGAAGGGTTCCAGTGGCACGGGGTGAAGCGGGGCGACGCATTTGCCTTCTACGCCGGCGACATCAGCGTCAAGGGCCCCCACCCCTTCTTTTCCAGCGGTGGCAACCTGGGCAATGGCCGCACCCGCTCTGCCATGTACACCGACAGCATCGAGCAACTGCGGGGTACCGCCGGCGACCGCCAGGTAACGGTGAAGGCCGAAACGGCCCTGTGCGCCTTCACCACCCCCAGCAGCGGCGGCTGGCTCATGCTCGGCAAACACCCTTCCTGATAATTCCACGAAGGACACGGATAATATGGCCCCGGTAGGGACGATTCGCGAATCGCCCCTACCGGCTTGGGAGGAAACCATTGACCACGCTAATCAGCTTTGACATCGACGGCACCCTGGAGGTGGGCGACCCGCCCGGGTGCATCACCCTGGAAATGGTGCGGGCGGCCAAGGCCAGCGGCTGCATCATCGGCAGCTGCTCCGACCGCACCGTCAGCAACCAGCAACGTATCTGGGAGACTGCCGGCATCACCATGGAATTCACTGTACTCAAGCACCAGCTTGATGCGGTGAAGGAACAGTTCCCAGCCGAGGACTACTACCACATTGGCGATACCGACCTGGACCGCCAGTATGCCGAGCGCAATGGCTTCCACTTCCTGTTGCCAGACGTGGACGTGGCCCAGCTTTGGGAGAACGGCAATTAGCACCGGATCCCGTACCCAGTTCCTGATCGACCGGTTCCGCCGCGCCCGCAGCGATGAATCCCTGGCGGTGCTGGAGGGCTTTCACCCCCTGAAGCACGCCCTCCGCTTCGGCGCCACCATCCTGGAAAGCGTCACCCGTGATCCCGAGGGACTTGCCGCCCTTACCCATTCCCTGGCCCCGGACCTGGTCGGCATACTCGGTTCCGACGCCACCTATGTCCCCGATTCCGTCTTTCGGCAGCTATCTCCGGCCCCACCAGCCACAGGCGTAATCTCTCTGGCCCGACGACCGGACCTTTCCCCAATGCTGTTCAGCCCTTCCGCCCCACTGGTGCTGCTTGAAAACCCCCGCAGCCATGGCAACATCGGCGCTTCAGTCCGGGTCGCGGCGGCGGCCGGGGCGGCTGGCGTATTAACTTCGGGTGAACACGACCCCTGGCATCCGTCTGCTCTTGTGGGTTCCGCCGGCCTTCACTTCGCCCTGCCGGTCATGCGGCTGCCGAAGCTGGAGGTGGACGACCTTCCCCCAACCCTGGCAGCACGTAGTCTGGTTGCGGTGGACCCTGAGGGAGAACCGTTGAAGCCGGGTTCGCTCCCCGATGGGGCAATCCTGGCTTTTGGCACGGAGCGGGAGGGACTCAGCAGTGATCTCTTGGCATCCGCCCACCATAGAATTGCCATACCTATGGAACCGGGCGTTTCCAGCCTCAATCTGGCCACGGCGGTTGCGGTAGTCCTGTATGCATGGCGGTTGGACTAGCCTCGTATATCGCCGGAGGATGCCGTTGGAGTAGACAATCAGTTGGAAACGCAACTATGTGATGTCTCACTTCCGTCCAAGAAAAGGCTCGGCTTGATAACTCGTTATGGGGCTTGCCAATATACCATCTCCATTGGCAATCCCACGGCGTCTACTTGGTTTATTTGACCCAATACTTGGAGGTGGTTGTGACCCAGAAAGGCTGTAATTGCAGCAACTAATGCATCGCAAAAGTCGTCGCAACCTACTCCGACAGGTATATGTTGGTAGGCCATGTGGAGCACGTTTCGCGCATCGATTTCTATTTCTGGTCTGGCCATAACTTGTACCCGCTGCATTATGCCTGCCAATTCTCGCTTACTGTGAGCCATAGCAACTCTGTTATTCAGTGCCCAAAAGCAAACTTCTGGATGCACCTCACGGATTTTGGGGTTGATGTTTTGAGCTCGGTTCGTCAAAAACGTGTCCGCTGCGATAATCTTGGGTAGGAGCGTAAATGATTGCCTAGGCAATCCCCTTCCATCCAATTGTCGGGTAAGCATATTTGCCTCGTCATAGGTTCCGCCATCGCATACATAGCACATGACTTGCCGAAGTGGCACTGGGAAAACGCTCCTAGATCTAGGGTTACCGAGGTGTCTTCTAGCATCTAAGTCGCATTGCCTTACTATTCCCGGCGTTGGAATACCTATAGGAATGTCTACCAAAATGAGCTTGGCTGCCGGGTAGTGATGGACTAATGTCTCAAAATTCGGAGAGACATGAAACTCATACTGCCCTGCATCGGTGAATCCTACACTGAACCAACCACCGGGGCACCCATCCACACCCACGTATCGAACATCTTCTGCAGCGGCGTACCCACCATTGTTTTCAAGGTTACGCTGTGCCATTTCACTATGACTCCAAACAAAGCAACGGGCTTTGTTGATGTAAAATTGAAGGCCATACTACGCTATCCGCACCTGCTCCAGCGCCGCCCAGTCGAACTGAACGCCGTGGCCCGGTGCTTCGGTGGGTGTGAACTTCCCGTCCTTGGGCAGCACCGGGTTTAGGATGTAACCCGTATTGTTCAGGTTCAGCGTGGGCAGGTGCTCCACCAGGTATCCGTTGGACGCGCCGCAGCACAGGTGCATGGAAATCTCTTCCACCAGGTGCGGGGCCATGGGCAGGTGGTAGGCGTCGGCCACGCCCGCGATGCGCATCCAGGGCGTCACGCCGCCCACCCGGCACACGTCGGCCTGCACAAACTGCACCGCCCCCCGCTGGAACAGATCCAGGAACCCTTCCGGCATCCATTCCCCTTCGCCCGTGGCCAGGGCCACGTTAACCGTGTTACTCAGCCGCTCGTATCCTGCGTGGTCCTCGGCCAGGATCGGTTCCTCCAGCCAGAATAGGTTGAACTCCTCCATGGCCCTCGCCCGTGTAACCGCCTCGCCCACCGCCCACCGCTGGTTGGCGTCCACCATCAGGGGTGTGTGAGGGCCGATGGCCTGGCGCACGGCCCGCAGCCGGTCCATGTCCTCGCCCAGGTTCGCCCGGCCGATCTTGATCTTGACACCCCAATAGTCCTGGTCCACGAAGTTGGTCACCTGGTCCAGCAGGTCCTCGGTGGAGTAGGTCAGATCCAGGCCGCTGCCGTAGGCGGGGACGCTGTCCCGGTACCCGCCCAGCAGCCGGAACAATGGTTTGTCCGCGGCCTTGCCCGCCAGGTCCCACAACGCAATGTCCAGGGGCGCCAGGGCCACGGTTGTCAGGCCGGACATGGTGATGTTGGGGAATACGCTCTTCCACATGCGATCGTAAAGCCGCTCAATGTAGGCTGGATCTTCGCCTATTATGCGGGGCGCCAGCAGCGTGTCGATGGCTTCCTTCATCCCCCGGCCGCTGGTGCCGTGGCTGTAGGTCCAGCCCACTCCTTCAAGTCCCTCGTCGGAATGGACGTGAGCCGTCAACAGGCTGGTGGCGTCAATCTGCTGGGTGGAGTTGGACAGCCCCGGCTGGCGCTGGATGCGGTACAGGGCGGTTTCTACCTTCTCGATGCGCAATATTAGTCTCCCAAGGTGAAGTGTGTGGGCACGGTGGTCTCGCTTCAACTACGCCCCTCTGTCAGCGAAAGAGGGGCGTCAATCTTCTGGTCTTACCCTGCCGTAGAGGTGGCAGGTCCATATTCCCGGGTCAGGCCGGGGCGCCGGCGAGAGCCAGGCAGCGGGCGATGAATGCCTTGATCAGCCCGATGGCGCGGTCCGACTCGGGGCCGGGCATATTGCCAAAGCCGTGCACCTGGTCGGCGAAGTACTCCACCTGGATGTCGCCGCCGGCGGCCCGGAAGGCCGTATCAAACCGCTGTGGAATGGACAGGGGCACGTTGTCGTCGCGGGTTCCCTGGATGATCAGGGTTGGCGGCAACAGTACTTTCTCGCCCCGCTCCAATATGTGTTGCGGATTGCCCTCCTTCATGGTCTCCTGGTCCAGGAAGTAGGCCTCGCTGGAAGCCGCCAGCCGCTCGTTGGACTCTTGCGCGTAAAGGTAGCGGGCGTAGGGATCCAGCACCGGCCAGCAACAGACGGTGTATGCCACGTTGGCATCATGACCTGCCGTCCCGGGCACATCCAGCGCCGCATAGCGGGTGTCGACGGGCCGCATGGCGCTGAGCATCAGGGTATGGCCGCCGCTGGAGCAGCCCATGCCGCCCACGGTGGCCGGGTCGGCGTTGAACTCGGCGGCGTGAGCCTTCAGCCAGCGGATGGCAAAGTTCACGTCCTGCACCTGGGCCGGGTAGGGATGCGCCGGCGCCAGCCGGAAGTCCACCGCCGCCACTACAATGCCGCTGGCGGCCAGTGCCCGGTTCATCACCTCGTCGGCGCTGCGGTCGCCCCGGTTCCAGGCGCCGCCGTGTACGTCCAGCAATGCCGGAAAGGGCCCGTCGCCCTGGGGTTGAAAGATGGTAACCATCCACGACTCTTTACCGTCATTGCGGTACTCGACCTCGTGGACCTGTACTGCAAGCTGCTGGGCAGGATTGTAAGTAGCCATTCTTGCTCCTGTATGCGGCGCACCGATCTAAATCAGCGCCTCCGGCGTAAAGATTCCTTCCATGTCCTCTTCGGTGGCCCGATTCTCGGGGGTAACGCCCAGGGTGGTCTCCATGAACCAGTAGACCTGCTTCAGGTGGTGGGTGCTGTGGCTGAGAATAATGTTAAGCAGTTCCACTACCGTAACTTCCCCGCCGTAGTGGGCTGGAACCACCCGGTCAAAGGCCTCGGTGTTCTCGCTGTTTAGAAAATCAACAATGTTCTCGATCACTCCCTCGGCGTACTCAGCAATGTCCTGGGAAGAATTAACACCGGTCAGGCGCTCCCGACAGGCCTGCATGTCGTCGGTGGTCATGCTTCCCGTCCTGTGGCTGGCGTAGGCCAACTCCGGGAAGGACATGATGTGGACAATCGTGTCCCGCAGAGTCTCGGGCCGCCACGCCACGGGCTGTTTCAACTGATCCGGACTGAGCTGCATGGTGGCGCGAATGGCTGCGTGCAGGATCCGATCGTACTTGTCCGCCAGCCAGCTTGTCCTGCCGGAGAGGTCAACCTTGGCGTCCAGTTTCAAGGAGGCAATCAGCTTGCGTGGGAAGTAGCCGATGATGACTTCATCATCGTCAATGACGGTTACTGGCGCCGACTTCACACCCCGGCTTTCCAGGTACTGCTGGGCTGCGGGTTCGCTGGCGATGTCATGGTGCTCATACTGAACACCGTTGGACGAAAGGAACTCTTCCAACGTCCGGCAACTGAATCAACCAGGGTTGGTGTAAACGTGTACGCTTGGCATGGTGTATCTCCATCATTATCTGAATTTATGCCAGAATAGCGGAAACCCGGTGCTGCCGCAAGCAAGGATCAGGCTGCTCCCTGGGCTGTTGCAAATTCGCAATTGGAACAGTTCTTCGTTTCTGAATAGCAGGACCTGTGCGAAACCGTCGTGCCCGCAAGAGCCGGAATCCGGAAGGGTTCGGGACAGGCAGGTCAACAGGTCGAATTACCCAGCAACGAGGAGACGCCTCTAGTCCCTTCCGTCGTCGATGGGAATTGATTTAGAGAGTGAAGAATAAGCCAGCAAGGCTGGCGCCGATAGCGGCGTTGCTCATCCACGGCGCTGAAATAATCTCCAAGCTTGTCTAAGGAAACCAACCGCCATCCCATAACACCGCTTCATCCTGAGCCAGTCGAAACGTGTCCCATGACGGCCGCAGATTGATTACGTGCATGACGTTTCCTTACCATAATTGCAGGAATCCCTTCCCCTTTATTGGGAAAAGGTCAACAGGGGGATGAGAAGCAATCCGGCAATTCCGTTGCCATCAGGTGATCAGTTCTCCACGGTTCTTTGAGTTAGATCGTAAGAGTTAATGGAAACACCTCTGCACCGTTTCCAGTGGCCAAAAAGGGCTCAAAATGGCACAAATTGGTCCAATGGCTGTTCTAATTCCTATCTGGAACAGCGGCGGCAGCAGACCAGGGAGACACACCAAATCTCCGCTCACAGATATGGAAAATCGAAGAATGGCACGAAATGGGACAAAATGGGACAAGAAAGAAAAAATGCCGGACCTTCGCACGTCTTTCTTGAAAGGGATTAGCGTGCCTTCCTTTGCTCGAACCTGGAAATCAATGACGACCGGTCTTTGTTTTCTGATAAGCGCAAGTCCGGGCGGGCTTTTTCGTCGTGATTGCATTACCCCCGTTTCGTGCGGGCAAGTCAGACTTTGGCTCATTTGTGGTGTATTATACTCATGGCGGGCTACAACCGACGTCAGGCCAGATATGGACGCCGTTTCGTGGGAGCCAACCGTACCTAACCGAGTTGTCAGGAGAGACCAGGCATGGCGAGCGAACTCTTGGTACTCGAAGAAAAACCCAGGGCTCAGTACCTGATCGCCGGATGGCGTCGCCAGTGGTCCGACGGCGGCAGCATATCCAGCGGTCTGCCCCAATACCTTATCGACCAGTTCGGCGCCAGGAAAATCGGCCGCATGAGCCGCGAAATAGAGAAGGTTTGCTACCCTTTCCAGGTGGCCGGCACACATGACGCTTACCGGCCCGCCTGCGCTTTCGAGGAAGGATTGCCCAGCGCGGCTATGCACTGGGACAACGACTTCTATGACGCCGGGGCCGGATTGATCATCTTCATGGGCGAGGAACCCTGGTTCGAGATTGAACTGTACGGTCAGGCCTTTTTCGAGGCAGTTCGGGAGCTTGGCGTGGAGCAAACCGTAACCGTGGAGGGCTATAACGGTCCGGCCCCGCCCGACATGGAGCGCCGGGTGGGCTGCACCTACAGCCGCGCAGATATGAAGGAGGAATTGGAGAAGTACGGTATCCAGTTTTCCAGCTACGGCAGCGGTGGACGGCAGGGGCCCACGGTAGGTATGGCGCTGGTTAACATGGCCCACTATAACCATCCTGACCTGCAGGTTTTCCGCCTCGGCGCTATGGCGCCCATGTACCCCTTTACCACCCAGAGCAACCAGCAAGTGGGAATAATTACCGACTACCGTTCTTTCTATGATATTATGCGCCGGATAAAGGCCATGTTCGGTTTGGACATGGACCTGACGGATCTGGAGACCCGGGGCAATGTGGAATCACAACGCCTTAAAGAAACCCTGGAACGCATCGCCAATACCAATTCCAATGCCAAGGACATAATCGAACGGGTGCGGGCCGACTATCGTTACGAGCCCTTCCGCAACCCGGTGGAACTGGACCCTGGTCTGGGGCGCGCCTTGGACGATATTCTCCAAAACGCGCCGGAACCGCCCGAAGAAACTTAGCAGACTGTCGGGTTCCTGTTCGCATTAGCCTGTCAACTGTCTTTACTGCCCATAACTACGGAGGGACCAATTGCGTCTGGAAGGCAAGACCGCACTAATTACCGGCGCCAGCCGGAATATTGGCCGGGAAATGGCCATCACCTTCGCCCGGGAGGGAGCCGACCTGGCCCTTTCGTCCCTGCAAAGCCCGCAGGAATTGGAAGAAGTGGCTGCCGAATGCCGTGAACTGGGGGT
The DNA here is from genome assembly GCA_034428635.1 of Dehalococcoidia bacterium. Classification (GTDB taxonomy): domain Bacteria; phylum Chloroflexota; class Dehalococcoidia; order Lucifugimonadales; family UBA3495; genus Bin22. The sequence continues at coordinate 6,398 of DAOUHR010000008.1, read as the reverse complement.
CAAAACCTACACCGGTACAGCGGACATAGCCGACGGTGACCAGTGTCGGAAACTGGTGGCTAACTCCCTGGAGGCCATGGGAAAGATTGACGTCCTGGTTAGCAACGCCGCTATCCGTCCCCATCACCCGCTCCTCACCGTAACCGATGAGGACTGGCACCGGGTCTTCGGCATCAACCTGCACTCCACCTTCTATCTGGCTAAGGCCGTACTGCCGGGGATGATGGAACGTCAGACGGGCAGCATCATAGGCATTGGCGGCATGGCCGCCATCACCGGCCGCCCCGACACTTCCACTGTTACCGCCGCCAAGACCGGCCTGTGGGGACTAATCCGGGCAATTGCCGCCGAGTTCGCGCCCTACAACGTCCGCGCCAACATGGTTAACCCAGGCACGATAGATACCGCCCGCCGCAACCCGGAGTGGTTTGCCCGGGAATCCCGGCGTCCCACCGGAAATGACGAGCAGCTGCGGCGCATACCACTGGGCCGACAGGGCACTATCTACGACATCGCCAACGCCTGCCTGTTCCTGGCGTCGGATGAGTCGTCTTACATAACGGGTGACCAGTTGAACGTGGTTGGTGGTCGCTACATGGTGGCCGCCCCTACCGACTAGAGTATTCAATGGGCCTTGTGCCCAAAGTGAGGCAACGTCGTGGCAGGAACCGAACGACAGGTAGTCAACACCGACAAGGCTCCCCAGCCTTTAGGAGCATATTCCCAGGCCATTCGTGTCAAGGCCGGAGAACTCCTGTACATCGCTGGCCAGGTGGGCGTTGACAAGGACGGCAACCTGCCCGGGGACGGCAGCCTCGCCGCCCAGACCGCGCAGGTCTACGAGAACCTGGGTGGTATCCTGGAGTCGGTGGGCGCCTCTTTCAGCGATGTGGTGGAGTTCACCACCTACGTGGTAGGCCGGGAATCGGTGCAGCCCTTCATGTCGGTCAGGGCCGACATCTTCCCGTCCCTGTATCCTGAAGGGGACTATCCGCCCAACACCCTGCTGGTGATTGAGGGTCTGGTAAGGGAGGAGTTCCTCGTAGAAATCAAGGCTGTGGCGGCTCTGCCTTAATCGCTGTTTGCAGCGAAATCAATCGTCAAGGGTAATCAATTGGGGTAAATCACGAAGACCGGCAGCCGGGTGTCCCCGGCGGGGCAACCCTGGAAGAAATCCACGCCCTGTTCCAGGAATCCGTTTCTGACGACCTTTCCCTTTCTATCCTCAAGGGCTTCAAGATGGACTTCTCAGGAAACGCTGACTTCCACAAAGTGTACCTGGCGGTAAAGTGCCAGTGCGGTACCGCAGGCCTGCTGAGTGTGGAAGTGGCGATGGAAAAGACTCTGCAGGAAGTCAGCGATGCCATGCCCAGCCTGCTGGAGAACCTTCAGGTCAAGGTGAATATGTTCAGAAGCATGTCCTGCGAGATGCACGGCAATATGCGTCAGGGTAGGCTATAATATATTTAGACTGAATCGCAATTAGTCGGATTCCTTGTTTCAGTCATTTCGGTGGTCCAGGGCTTTACCACGGGGAGGGACCAGTTGCAGCGGAAGTTGACCTTTGACCAGGCGTTCCAGGGTACCAAGACCTTTTCTGAGAAATATGTGGAGCGCGGACCCTACGAGTTTTTTCCTGAGCAGGAAGTAGTGGAGTTGGTGCAGCAGGGGCTGGCCGAAAACCAGGTCAATCATGGTTACCGGTACTGTCCTTGAATGCCCCTGAGCGGCGACCCGGTCGAGGATCGCAAGAAGATATGTCCCTGTGACCGCCACCACGAAGACATCAAACGGGACGGATTCTGCATTTGAATGTTTTTCGTGAGCGAGGAGTTCCTTCGCAAGTACGAACAGGGCGAGGACTTTGTCCAGACCATCGACGAGGCGGTAAAGCCCGGAGAGGGTCTGTTCGACCAGGACTACCAGTCCAAGGCCGATTTCAAGAGCGGTCAGGGCGGTGATTAGCTCCGTCCGGCGTTCCGGCCAACACTGTTAAGGAGCGTTTGATATGGACATTACCGTTTTCACTTCTGCTGGTTGAGGCCCCTGCCACATGGTGAAAGTGTATCTTTCACGCAAGGGCCTGGAATTTACCGAAAAGAACGTCTCCGAAGATGATGCCGCTCGGGATGAACTGCTGGCCATGGGTCTCCGCAGCACCCCGGTGACGATTATTGGCAGCGAGAATGTGGTGGGCTACAGCCCGCCCAAGCTGGAGGCCGCTCTGCGGGCCGCCGGCGCTTAAGAGGTCACAACTCCCTCATTGATTGAACAGATCATGCCGGCGAGCGCCGGCATGATCTGACTGTCTGTGCCCGCCGTTTTCGGGAGTGCTTCCTTTCAGTAAAAGTCCTGCTTCCGGAAATAATCAACCACGGGCTGCATAATCTGGTCGTGGACCCTCTGGCGGTCTTTCCACCGGAAGAACAGCCACCGCACCAGGAAGGGCGCGCCTTTTGACTTGGGTTCCCAGACGATAGTCCATTCTGTGCCGTCGCCCGAGGGCAGGAAGGTGTCGGTTCGGTCGGCCCAGTCCGAGTCCAGGTGTTTCATGTCTCGCCGGTGGGGCGGGTCAAAAGTGTACTGCAGGCGGGTATCGGTGTTTGGCCTGGTGCTGTCGCTAAAGGTGAATGCGAAGCCGTCACTGGTCTCCAGTCGGCCGTACTTATTCTCCAGAAGCCGTGTATCAGGTTCCCCGTGGGCCGGAAAAGCGGTTACGTGCGTGAAAACGGCGGCTGGGTTGGCAGGCACCCTTGATGAAATTGTGATTTTGGGCATGGTTCTCCGAGGGCAGGCCAGCGAGCGCCGCCCTCTGCTTTCTCAGTGTTATTGGCTTGCTATCCCCGGAAGTAGGGAATCACCTCTTTGGCCATCGTCTCCATTTGGCGGTAAAGCCCAACCGGGTCCGGCGACAGGAACCCGAAAATAAAGTCTCTGACTCCAGCGTCAATCCGCTCCTCAATGCCCTTGATGCAGTCCTGGGGATTGCCCGTGAGGCACAGCGCCTGGGCTATGTCCTCGGCGCTGCGCTCCGGCGTCACGTACCGTTGGCCCACATGGGCTACGGCCGTTACCAGGGCCTCCTCCCGGTCGGCGGCAATGGCGGTGGGCTGGTTCAGCCCCCAGTGGAAACCGGTAAGGTCCCGGCCGGCCTCCTCCGCAATTTGGCGTACCGTGTCATTGGTAGCCTTCAGGCGGCGGACGGTGAAGAGATAGGGATACCAGCCGTCCCCCAAAAGGGCGGCGCGGCGCATGGCCGCATCGCTGCGGCCCGCCACCCAGATGGGCGGGTGGGGCTGCTGGTGGGATTTGGGGAGCAGCGTCACGTCTTCAAAGTCAAAGAAACGGCCGTGGTGGGTAACGTGCTCTTCAGTCCACAATCGCTTCATCACTTCCAGCATCTCGTCCGTCCTGCGGCCCCGGGTATTTACCGGAATGCCCAGAGCGTCAAACTCGATGTGGGTGCCCCGCTGCCCGCTAATGCCAATTCCAAAGTCCAGTCGGCCTTGAGACACCACGTCCACCGAAGTTATCAGCTTGGCCAGCATTACCGGATGGTAAAGGGGCGCGATAACTATGCCGGTCATAACCTTCAGGTTCGTGGTGGCGCCGGCAGCGGCAGCCATCATAGGGATGTTCATGAGGGTCGGACGGGGAGGGTTGCCGTCCATCACGTGCTCCCCGGTCGTAATACGATCAAAGCCCAGTTCTTCAGCCTTTTGGGCAAACTCCATCACGTCCCAGTAGTCTTCCACGGTAAAGTTGCAGCCGAAAGTAATCTCGGGCGTAGTCATGGTGTCTCCTGGATGGCCAAATAGTGCGGTTTCCTTGAGGCACAGTAAAGTGCTCCACGTATTGTACGGTGGAGGGTTTGCAGAGGCAAATATCAACCGGGCAGCAATGCTGTTGTTCAGTGCGCCCAAAATGGGTATGGAAATAGGTATGGGCGGTTTATAAACCCGCCTTCCCTAAGTTCCGCGAGCTTTTCGCTGGCAAGTCAGCCAACTGGCAAAGATACCGGACCGGGTGTCGCGCCAGACCTCTTGGAAACTGCCTGAGTTAGGCCGGAAAGCTCAGTAGCCTCCCTGCGCTCCCTCGGGAGAAGCTCAAGGCATGTGGGTTGCATCTCGTTCATATCTGAGAATGTGCCTTTCAGCGCACTACAGTCGTATCCGGTCGAAAGGCGGCCCAGGCAAACCAGAAGTGATTAGCATGCTCCACCGGGGTCAGATGCTTGCCGGCTAGGGCGCCTGAAACACCCTGGCCGAAAATGTTCCACTGAGTGCCCGTTTCCCGATCTACAAAGTCGTCGCCCGCTGCGTCGAAGGTCAGAGCCATACCGTCAAGCTCCCGACGGTAAATGCCCGTGGAGCCAACTTCCCGAGAGTCGGCAATGGAACGCTGGTCCAGTGCGGAGCGGGCGCCCGGCTTGAAGAAGACCACCAGGTCTTCTCCTCCCAGGGAGTGGTGTACGACGCGTTCCGACTCCAGGGAGTCAAAGGGGAAAGCGGCCGATGTGTCGCCCACTGTCACGGCAGCGACCCGTTCCATGGGCAACAGCCTCTCGTCCCCTTGTCCGAAGAAGAGGAAAGGTGACCGTCCCACTTCATCGTAGCCCGCGTATGGATTGGCCCCGTAGCTGCGCCGATGGCCTGTATCCCGGGACAGCACCAGGGCGTCAGGGTAGGTAACCCTGAAGTCCTTCCAGGCGGTTAACGTCGCAGGAAGGATGTCCAGCTGCGCTCCGGTTAGCTGGCCGACAATTGCCTCACCGGTAAGCTGCTGCCACCAGGACTGGGTCTGCCGGTCCCACATTATCAGGTCGCTGTTGCGCAGATTACCCGACACGCCGAAGTCGTAGACTTCGCCGGCCAGGCGGCGGTCAAACACGATAGCAGAGTTGCAGAGGGGGCAGAACGTAACCGACACCGGCACTTCGGCCAGAGTGTCGTTGGCAATCTCGTGCCAGGTAAGGATCTGTAAAGGGTATGCCTTTGCCTCGCCCTCAATCTCCAGGGCGATAACGGGTTCCTTCTCTTCAAGCCATTCATCGGCGTCTTCAACGCTGACAAACATGGGATTGTCGATTGGTGGAATGCCGTCGCGGGGGACGCCCCCGGAGAATATCTCGTCGTAGGGAACGCTGCGCTTGCTGAAATTGGTTTCCCAGACACCTGTATTAATTCCGGCCAGCCGCAGTTCCCTTGCCCAGTCCGGTTCTGCACCCACTTCCGACTTGGTGGCGTCCGGTACGGCGGTGGGGGTGGCAGTTGTCGCGGGGTTTGTAGCCATCGTCTCTGCCGTCGGGGTTTCCGTAACAGCTTTATCGGTCGTTGCTTCCTCCGACATTATGCTCGAGGCAACGTCAGTGGGAATCGGCGGCTCAATCTCTTGCACGGGCATTGTTTGAGATTCTGAAGCGGCCGTTGGCCCTGACACAGGTGCGGCAGTGGCAGGTATGGTTTCTTCCATCGGCTGCTCCGTCGTTGAGGCCGCCGAACCGCAGGCTATTGCCAGCGCCGCGAAGAGCCCGATTGCCGCGAGGCTCCAGGAGGTGGTCCTTGTGTAACGTCGCATCTAGAGCCTCCAAGTTTTCTCTTGTTCCCTTTCAACAGCAACAAAAGTCTTTCAATATTAAGTACGGAACCGCCTTTGCAACGGATTGTCCTTGCCTGCCGAGGGCATGGAGGCAAGCCTACGCCGGACGCCATATCCAGTCAAGCAAACCGCCGGGTGTCAGGGAAGGCGCATTCGGGTTAGAATGAAGCAACAAGAGGATCCGCCGCTTGCAAGGCGTTAGAGGTGGGACCGAAGCGGATTCGTTGATGGAGCAACAAATGACTACTGAAAACCGGCAGGCGGTACAGGTTGACCAGTCAGCAATCGACAGGACCGTGGCGGGGCTGAAATCTCGCAACGTGGATGCGGTCGTGGCCGAGAATGGCGACGAGGCTCGCCAGATACTTATAGATATGATCCCCGACGGCGCGGAGGTCTTCAAAAGCACCTCAGAGACGCTGGATACCATCGGCTATTCCGACTACATCCGCGAGACCGACCGGTACCGGAACCTGTACCTGGAAATTTCGGAGGAAGCCGACCGCGACCGGCAGCGGGAACTGCGCCGCTTGGCCAGCGTGGCCGAATACTACGTAGGCAGCGTCCACGCCGTCGCGGAAACAGGCGAAGTGATAGTGGCCAGTGGGTCAGGCAGCCAGCTGGGCGCCTACGTCTACGGGGCGAAGACAGTAATCTGGGTGTCCGGCGTCCAAAAAATCTGCCCCACCCTGGACGATGCCTTGGAAAGAGTCAAAGGGTTCTCCGTGGAACGCCACCACGAATGGTCTACAGCCCAGGGACGCCCCGCAGCCCCCCTGGGCAAGCTGATGATCTTCGAG
>DAOUHR010000007.1:0-7227 GCA_034428635.1 Dehalococcoidia bacterium | reverse complement strand
CATCGATCAGCTTCGCAACGCCGAGAAACACCCCAGCACCTGGTTCCGGCCCCAGCTTGAGGGTTACGAGGGCGAGGCCAGTATTCGCCGGGGGACGCCCACGATTGCCCAGGGTGATTCGAGGTTTACCTACGATCCCCGGGGAGGCCCGCCCCTGGGGTGGCGGGAAGTCGGCCGAGAGGCCTGGCGTTGGCACCAGCGGGAAAAGGCCGGCATGCGCCTGGAGCAGGAAGTGGAAGCAGCGGACACAGTCCAGGAGAATGTTCCAGAGCAGGGCGGCAATGCTTAGGTTACCGTTGAGAATTATGGGCATGCGGGTCGAGTCCGGCGCCCCTGCTACAGGTGCTCCCGCATGGTAGCGGCTCAGGACGTGGTTTTCTGGGTCCTGGCGATGGTCTCCATCGTGGCGGCGCTGGGCGTGGTGGTGGTCAAGGACCTTTTCCGGTCGGCCCTGTTGCTGGCGGTGGTGTTCATTGCCGTGGCCGGCTTCTTCGTGCTTGTGAGCGCCGAGTTCCTGGCGGTGGTCCAGGTCTTGATCTACGTTGGCGCCATATCGGTGCTGTTCATATTTGCCATCATGTTGACCCGAAACGTGAGGGAGGGCAATCAGCCAAATCGGTTGCAAATACCGGCCATTTCCGTGTCGGCTCTGCTCCTGGTGGGCCTGATTGTTGCCGCCGTCAACACGGACTGGCGGCCCATACCCGAAGCCGCGGTTGGAATGGTAGATGCGGCCCAAACGCAGGCAATCACCGCCGTCCCCGCGGCGGGGAGCGAGATTGCCGCCACCGGGCTGGCCGACTTGCTGATTGGCAAGTTTGTTTTGCCCTTTGAGGCGGTGTCGCTGCTGTTGTTGGCGGCATTGATCGGCGGGCTGGCCCTGGCCCGGTCCCGGGGGACTTAGCTGCCATGTCGCTGGAATCAATGTTGATAGTGGCGGCGGTCCTGTTCGCCATCGGTCTGTACGGCGCCCTGGCCCGCAGTAACGTAATCGCCGTCCTGATGTCGATCGAAATAATGTTCAACGCCGTTAACCTGACGGTGGTCGCCTTTGCCAAATATGTGGCCCCCCTGGCGCTGCGGCAGGAGATCGGCAGCGTCTTGACGGGTCAGGTTTTTGCAATCTTCGTCATCACCGTGGCGGCGGCGGAAATTGCCCTGGGCCTTGGCATAGTTTTCGCCATGTACCGGAACACCGAGTCGGTTACCCTGACCGAGGCTAACCAATTGCGTCACTAGGCCATTGGGCGACGACCGACTTACTGAATCAGACAGATAAGATGTGGGTTGAATTCAAGAAAACGCCAAACCTGATGATGGCGGAGATGTGGAAGGAAGTCCTGGAAGGAGAAGGACTTCCAGCGCGCATTCTCCCAGATGGCGACATCCGCGACTGGGGAGAGAGGGTTCCATTCTCCGTGTACGTACCCAAGGGCCGTGAACACGTGGCCGAAGAGATACTGAGGAAACTATAGATGGTCACCGAGTCACTGGCCTGGACAATATTTCTTCTGCCCCTGTTGTCCTTCCTGTTGATTTCCCTGGTCATACGGCCATTCCTTAACCGTTTCGCAGCGGTCAGCGGCCATCTGCTCATAGCGTCACTGGCGGTCTCCCTGGTCCTTTCGCTCCTGGTGCTGTTCAGGAGCAGCCAGGGCGCGGACCTGGCCTTTGCCCCTCACACCTGGTTAGACCTGGGCGACGCGGCCATCCAAATCGGGTTGTTGCTCGACCCGGTGACCTGCATCATGCTGGTAGTGGTGACCGGCGTCAGCCTGCTGGTGCAGATTTACTCCCTTGGTTACATGCGGGGCGACCCCGGTGTATCCCGCTACTTCGCCTACATGTCCCTGTTTACGGCTTCAATGCTGGGGCTGGTGCTGTCGGCCAACGTTGTGCAACTTTACGCCTTTTGGGAACTGGTGGGTCTTTCTTCCTACTTGCTCATAGGGTTCTGGCACGACCGTCCATCAGCCGCCGCTGCCGCCAAGAAGGCCTTCATCATCACCCGTATAGGCGACGTCGGTTTCCTGCTAGCGATCATCTACCTGTTTTACCACGGGCCCCAGTTCGCTGCCCAGGGATTGAATCCCCTGCACATCCCCGACATCTGGCAGGCAGCCCAGCCCCTGGCTTCCGGCGGCGCCATATTGGGTGGTGGCGCACTTACCCTGATCTGCCTTGGCATATTTGCCGGGGCCGCAGGAAAATCAGGCCAGTTCCCGCTGCATTCCTGGCTTCCGGATGCCATGGAAGGTCCCACTCCGGTGAGCGCGCTGATCCACGCCGCCACCATGGTGGCGGCCGGCGTCTTCCTGGTGGCCCGGTTCTTTCCGCTATTTGAGCAGGCAAGGGACGCAATGATGGTGGTTGCCCTGGTGGGAGGCTTCACTGCTTTTGCCGCCGCAACCCTTGGGCTGGTGATGGACGATATCAAGAGGGTGATGGCCTATTCAACCATCAGCCAGTTGGGGTATATGATGGCCGCGCTGGGACTGGGAGCCTTCGGGCCCGCCCTGTTCCACCTGTTCACCCACGCCTTCTTCAAGGCCCTGCTGTTCCTGGGTTCTGGCAGCGTCAACCACGCCACGGGCACATTCAACATGCGCTACATGGGCGGGCTGCGCCGGCATATGCCATGGACCTACGCCCTGTTGCTGGTAGGCGGCTTTAGCCTGGTGGGCATCGTCCCCCTGGCCGGATTCTGGAGCAAAGACGAGATAATTACCGCCGCCTTGCTCGGCGGTGGGCCGGTTGAGCCGTGGGTAGCCCGGGCCGTTTTTGGCCTGCTGGTCGCAGCTGCCCTGCTGACTGCATTCTACACTTTCCGGATGATTTTCCTGACCTTCCACGGGGAATTCCGTGGCGGTGGTGCGCGGGAGTTGCAGGACGCCGAAGCCTCCGGCCTGCCGGCGCCGACCGCCGTGAACAACGAAGTGCATCTGGCCGAGTCGCCCTGGGTGATGGTCGCTCCCATGTTTATACTGGGGATCGCGGCGATTATTGCCGGCTACTTGGCTAATCCGCAATGGGTCAAAAGCCTGCTTGGCATCCCGGGGCACTGGTTTTCCTATTATGTTGAGTCGGCGCTGCTTTACGGGCATACCGAAACGGCGCCCTTCAACTGGGCGGCTGCCGGAATCTCCACTGCGGTGGGCCTGGCGGGCATCGGCCTGGCCTTCCTGGTTTACGGACGGCGGAAGTCGGCTTTGGCCCAGCAGTCCGCCGGCGCGTCGGAAGCAAGCGAAGCTGTGGAATCCGAAGAAGCCCACGAACACGCCGAGTTGGTCGCTGAAGCTGCACACGGACATGAACCAGTGACGGCTGCGCCCTTGCTCTCGGAACCCTTGGCCAGGGGTGGCCCCGTCTATACCCTGCTGTACCGGAAATATTTCATAGACGAACTGTACGAAGGACTGTTCGTGCGCCGTCTTTTCTACCGCTTATTCGCCAGGCTGACCGACTGGCTGGACCGCAACCTGGTGGACGGAATTGTGGACCTGTCTGCCTGGCTGACCAGGCAGACAGGGCGTCTGGTAGCTCAATTCCAGACCGGCCAGGTCCAGTTCTATGGCGCGGTAATTGTCCTGGGGGCGGTACTCATCCTGGTTGGCTACCTGACCTTCGGCGCGGGGATCGGGGAGTAGTCGGGTGTTGTCTATTCCGGCTCTGCTGACATTAACCGTTTTCTTGCCCGCTTTGGGGGCCCTGGCCATACTGGTCGCCGTCCGGGGTGACCGACTTGTGCGTGGCCTTGCCTTGCTGGTGGGGCTGGCGGATCTGCTGCTTTCAGCCGTCGTTTTCCTGTCCTTTGACCGGGGCGAAGGCGCTGCCAGGTTCCAGTTGGTTGACCGCGTCACCTGGATTTCAGCGGAAACCTTCAATGCCAGCTACTTCCTGGGAGTGGACGGTCTCAGCGCGCCGATGGTGCTGCTGACGGGACTGCTGGGATTCTGCGCCATAATCGCTTCCTGGTCTATCCGCGAGCGGGTTCGGGAATACTTCATCTGGCTCCTGTTGCTGCAAACGGCGGTGATGGGCGTTTTCACGTCCCTGGACTTTCTGTTGTTCTTCCTCTTCTGGGAACTGGAACTGCTGCCCATGTACATGCTCATCGCCAATTGGGGCACCGGGCGCAAGACCTATTCTGCGATGAAGTTCCTGATTTTCACCATCCTGGGCAGCGCCTTCATGCTGGTGGCCATCGTGGCGGTTGCCGCCAGCCAGACTACCGGTTCCTTCGACATGACCCTACTGCTGGAACCCGGTTCCATGCTGGACGGCGCATCGGCGGCGTTGCCCCTGTCCCTGCTGTTCTGGCTGTTCTTCGCGGCTTTCGCGGTCAAGCTGCCGACCTGGCCGGCCCACACTTGGCTGCCTGACGCGCATACTGACGCTCCCACCGCCGCCAGTGTCATGCTGGCCGGCGTGATGCTGAAGATGGGCGGTTACGGCCTGCTCCGGGTCAACGTTGGGATGTTCCCAGCCGAAGTAACCACCTTCGCCTGGCTGTTGATACTCCTGGGCGTCATCAGCGTACTGTACGGTGCAGTGGTCACCATTCGGCAAACTGACCTGAAACGGTTGATTGCTTTCTCCAGCGTCAGCCATATGGGCCTGGTGCTGGTAGGCATTGGTTCAGTGGGCGCGGCCGCAGGCCAGGTTACCGGGGCCGGGCTGAACGGCGCGGCCATGCAGTTATTCACCCACGGCACCATTACCGGGCTGCTGTTCGTGGGTGTTGGCCTGATTTACGACAAGGCCCACACCCGCTACATTCCCGACCTGGGCGGGCTGGCTGCGCGGATGCCGTTGGCGGCTGCTGCCTTGGCAATAGCGGGATTTGCTTCCCTGGGTCTGCCCGGGCTGAGCGGGTTCGTTTCGGAAATACTGGTGTTCTTCGGGGCCTTCCGGGCCTTCCCAATTATGACGATCCTGTCGGTGCTGGGGATCATCCTGGCTGCCGGCTATATTCTGTGGATGCTGGAACGTTCTCTGTTCGGGCCACAGCGGGAGAGATTCGCGGACCTGACCGACGCTTCCCTGCTGGAGGCGGTGCCATTGGCGCTGCTGGTGGCCAGCATAGTACTGGTGGGGATTTACCCCGCGTTCCTGACTGAAGTTTTCAACACGGCCATAACTCCGATGGTTGACGTAATTAACGCCAATGCCGCCGGTTTGGCCGAAGTAAGGTAACGGAAAACCGCCCGTATGTCACTGCACGACCTGTACCTGATATCGCCGCAACTGAGCATGGCCGCCCTGGCCGTGCTGGTGATTCTGGCCGACCTGGCCATACCGCGCAAGGGATGGGTGAGCGCGCTGGCCCTGGTGGGACTGGTGGCGCCCTTCGCCTTCACCCTGGTCCAGTTGTTCGGCCTGCCCGGCGGCATCCTGGGGTCGGGCGCGGAAAACTTGGTGCCGGAAACCGGGATCCTGTACGACAGCCTGGCAGTGGACCGTTTCAGCGTATTCTTTAACCTGCTGGTGGTGCCGGTACTGGCCCTGGTATTCCTGGCGTCTATCCAATACGTTCTGGACCTTCCCCGACTGCGCGGGGAGTTCTACGGCCTGATGCTCCTGTCGGCCAGCGGAATGATGCTGCTGGCATCCGCCCAGGAACTAATCACCATCTATGTTGCCCTGGAGTTGACGACGCTGCCCCTGGTGGCTATCGCGGCCTCTTTGCCCAATGCCAAGTCCAGCGAAGCCGGCATGAAGTTCCTGGTAATAGGGGCCATCAGTTCGGCCCTTACCCTGTACGGCATGGCCCTGCTCTATGGCTTCAGCGGCAGCACAACCTTGGAGGGCATTGCCCTGGCCTTGGGCAGCCCCGTGCGGGACGACGTGCCCTTCGGAAGCTACGCCGTGCTGGTGGGAATTGCGGTGCTGACCGTGGGAATTGCCTTCAAACTGTCCGCTATTCCTTCGCAGATGTGGGTGCCCGACGTTTACGAAGGCGCGCCCATCCCAATGGTCGCCTTTCTTTCGGTGGCCAGCAAGGCGGTGGCCTTCGCCCTGCTGTTGCGTTTCCTGTACAGCGGCCTATTGCCCTACTATGGTGACTGGGGTACGCTGCTGGCCGTATTGGCCGCTGTAACCATGACGGCCGGCAACCTGGCTGCCCTGGCCCAGAGCAACATTCGCCGCCTGCTGGGTTACAGCACCATCGCTCATGCCGGGTACCTTTTGGTGGGCGTGGCCGCCGTGGCCCAACTGGGCGGTTTCGGGGATTGGGCGGCAATTGGGTCGCAGTCTCCGACAGCCGACGCTCCCGCCAACGCAGTCATGGTTCTGCACAGCGTCAGGGACGGTAATTCCGCCATTGGCGGGGATTTCGGCTTCACCACCTTTGGCCCGAGCAGCGTTCTCTTCTACCTGGTGGCTTATGCTGCGGCCAATTTGACGGCTTTCTTCGCCATTCTGGCAGTCCACTCCCGTACTGGCAGCGACCTGATTGAAGACTACGGTGGAGTGTTCCGGCGTTTCCCCTTCCTGGCCATCGCACTGGCCGTAGCCCTGGTCGCCCTGATCGGCGTGCCCCCGACGGGCATATTCATAGGGAAGATCTACCTGTTCCTGGCGGCGGTGAATAGCGAACTGGCCTGGCTGGCGCTGGTGGGCGCCATCAACAGCGTGATTTCCGCCTACTACTACGTCAGGATCATACGGGTTATGTTCCTGGCCCCGGAGTCGGAAGCGGTGGCCGCCGTGGGCTTGGGCGGCATCCAGTCCAGGGGCGCACGGGTCTCACCGTTCACCCTGGTTGCCCTGGCGCTGACCCTGGCGGCAACCGTCCTGCTGGGCGTCCTGTTCGGCCCCGTAGTCCAGGCTGCGGAAGGAGCGGTCTCGGCCCTGCCGGGTATTCTGCTCCAATGATCCCAGGATAAATCAGCTTCCGGCAACGGCATCTCTGGCAATCAGGGGAGTCAACCAGTGACTGAGAATCTAAGCTGAAGTGACCCAGGTCATCGTAACGTGGTGTTGCAAGAAGTCGTCACTTTTTTTACGCAATTCGGCAATAATTGACACTAATTTTATGCAATGCTAGACTGCGGTATCCTGGCCCAGCAACCATCAAATCCGTTCAAAGGGTCGCTCAACTTGTCCAGCCAAATAAGAACCGTCGGCATTATCTACAACGCCCGGATTCCCGAAGCGCTGGATTTGAGCAACGCTATAGTTAATGAACTATCCCTGGTACAGAGCAGTTGGATCTCTCCGGCG
>DAOUHR010000006.1:0-29668 GCA_034428635.1 Dehalococcoidia bacterium | reverse complement strand
GCCTCTCACAGCCCCGTAGTATTGGATAGTGTCCCCGAAGATGCTCGTTTATTCTTAGACAGAAATGAAGATACCTCCGAAGTTCGACTGGTCCCACCGTATCGCGACATCTTGCAGAAAGCGCTTTATGGCCAGTCAAAGGAACAGCTTTCAATTCTGTGCGAGGACCAGGTAGCTGAAGCCTTGATTCGGGGATTCTTGGACGTCTTGAATGTTGAGCTTGAACTTCGACATGATGATTTCTACATAGGTAGGGACACAGGGAGAGACGAGTTCCCAGGGCATATTCGGACTTTAGGCAAGTTCAATAAGCTTGATGACTTTTTGGTAATCCTTGACGGGGACTCTCGATCTAAAGAGGATGATCTATTGGCCGCTGCATCTGAATACCGATCAAGAATCCAACCTTTGTTCTTACCTGGAGATGGCCCACCTGAGCGTTGGATTTGGAATTCGTTGTATAGTGACAAAGAGGGTTACGCAGATGCACTAGGAATTACTGCTTCTGACTTAGAAGATAGGATGAGAATAATTCAGCAGTTAGTTGACGGCATGGTTCATAACTCAGATCCTATGAAAGTTGCTGTCGAAGAAGTTTCCAGAGAACTAAACAGAAGCATAAGTGAGATTGCTCGCATAGTCGGAAGAGAAGAGGCAATGCGGGAGCATGGGTCAGCCTCAGCATTCCTGACGCAGCTTAAAGAGCAGATCAATTCTTGGAGGCAAATGAGCTCATAAGCCTTAAACCGTTACCTCACCGGGCCGCCCAGGGGTGAGCGGGGGGAATCGCTGGCCAGGAAGCCGCCGTAGCCCGGTTGCTGCTCCAAGGTTCCTTGATTAAGCAGGACCTGGCCCCGCAGGAGGGTCATGTGGGGGCGACCCTGTACCTGCCAGCCTTCGAACAGGGAGTAGCCGGCGTTGCTGAGGTGGTCGCGGGCGGTGATAACCCGGTCGCCACCGGGGTTCAGAATGAGCAGGTCGGCGTCGGAACCCACCTGGATTACCCCCTTGCGCGGGTAGAGGCCGAAGATGCGGGCCGGATTTTCCGACATCACGCGGGCCAGCCACCAGATGGGGAGGCCACGCTGCACCACGCCCTCGCTGTACATCAGGGGGACCAGGGTTTCCACGCCCGGGGAACCGAAGGGCACGGAGGCGCCATTAGAATCCACGAAGATGTTGTCCCATCCCACCTGTTTCAACTCCTGGGGATAGGGGGCGTGGTCGCTGGCGGTGATGGAGATGTGGCCCTGCTCCAGGCCCCGCCACAGGGCATCCTGATCGGGACCGTCAGACGGGCGCAGGGGCGGGCCGATCTTGGCCAGGGGACCGTACTTGGCCATCTCCTCGTCGGACAGCAGCAGGTATTGGGGGCAAGACTCGGTCCAGATGCGCTGGCCACCGGCCTGGGCCTCCTTGATGCGCTCCAGGCCAAGCTGGGTGCTCAGATGCACCACATAGGTTGGGCAGTTGGTGGCCGCGGCCATCTTCACGGCGCGGTTGATGGCCTCCTCCTCAGCCCAGTCGGGGCAGGCCGACGGGAAGTCGGTGGGGTGGGTATGCCCCTCGGCCAGCAGCTTGTTTTCCAGGTATTCGATGATGTTGCCGCTTTCGCAGTGAAGCTGCAGCACGCCGCCGCCCTTAGCGACCATTTCCATGGACTGGCAGATGTAGTCGTCGTCGCACATTCGGTAGGGGCGCTTCTTGTAGGTCATGAACATCTTGTAGGACTTGACGCCCATGTCCAGGGCCTGGGGCAGGCTGTTGAGAATGCTGGGCCGGTTCTGCAGGATGAAGTGGAAGGCGAAGTCGGTGACGGCGGTGCGGTCCACCTCCTCGCGGCAGCGGTTGATGGCCTCTGGCAGGGTTTCGTCGCCCTCCAGGTTGTAGGTGCCGAAGGGGACCAGGGTGGTGAGACCGGCGTGGGCGGCGGCCAGGGAGCCCAGGGCATAGTTGTCGTGGCCGTCCAGGTGGACGTGGCAGTCTATGAGCCCGGGCAGGACGAACATGCCGGAGGCGTCGATGTAGTTGTCCGCCGGGGGCAGCAGGTTTTCGGGGCCGATGGCGGCGATCTTCTCGCCGTCTATGGCGATGGAGGCTTCGTAAACCTGAGAGGATGTGACGATCCGGCCTCCGACGACGACGGTGTCCACATGGCGGTCGGTGCGGGTTGTGGTCATGGGGGGCCTCCTTGGGGGGCTGATGGAGTTAATGCTGTTCGACCAGTGATTGAATGTAACTGAAGAGCTTCGCGCAGTTGGGCGCAGCCGCTTGAACTTTATTTGGGTCAACGTTTTCTAGCAGAACTGGCGCGTGTTTGGTCTTGTGGTACTTACCCTTCGTCGTGTTTGTAGTGGCGGCCGAAAGACGGTTCAAAACGTCGTTTTTGGGAATCTGCTCTATATTGGGATTGGCGGGTAGTTGGTTTTCTGAGAATCCCCGTCCATAATAAGATTTAAGAGCTTCGCGGTCTGCTAGAAACCAGGATTCCATAATCTCTACCATGAAATGAAGCTGGTCATCACCAACATTGCGCCCTATTTCTGAATCCCAATGGTCGTGTTGCCTAGTTTCGAGCAGCAGAGCAGACCTGTCTCCGGGCCCTTCGGAGTCCCTGAGCATAATATTGATGGATGTAGGGTTACGCTTGACTCCGTCCATATAAGACTTAACAACATTGGCCCCGCACCCAATCAATTTGGGTCGATTACCAGTTGCGACTAACTTTGTAAGAAATTGTTGAAACCCTGGGCGAAGCTGTGGATCTCCCTCAAAATAGATTCTAACCTCGGTCACCAGCGGTTGCCCCCTATTTCGCCTGTTCTCCAAAGCTCACCCAGTTCGTATCGTTCCAGCCAGTCCGTTAGGTCGTCCTTTTTCAGACGGCTGAACTCAGTGCCCGTGTCAGGGTACCGTTCGCAAACCACCACGCTCTCCGGATCCTCCCACAGGTGGTCAATAAGCTCTGCGGAGTGGGTGGTTACTATAAGCTGGGTCCGTTTGGAGGCCTCGATCAGCAGCTTGGCAACTTGGTGAATAACGTCAGGGTGCAAGCCTAATTCCGGTTCTTCGATGCAGATCAGGGGGGGCGGATTTGGGTTTGCCATTATTGAAAGCAGGGCCAGGAATCGGAGCGTGCCGTCAGAGAGTCGGGCGGCGGGCACCGGATTAGCCAGGCTTTTTTCCCGAATCCACAGTTGGGCGGTGTTGCCAAAGATATCCACGCCGAGACTTTCGTAGGTCTCGTAGAACCGGCTAAGCTGTTCTTCGATTGCGGGCATCACTGGTTCCCGTTTCAACCGGTTCAGCACCAGGGCCAGGTTGGAAAAATCCTCATATAAGTGGTCGGTGAGCGCATCCGTGGGCTGGGGACGCCGCATTGCGCTGTTGCGCCCCATGTTCCAGTCCCTGTACAGCCGAATTGAGTCGAACTGCTGAGTAAGGAAGTACATTTCGGGGTATGACATCGGGTCTTTACGTTGGCCTAGGAAGGACTGATCAACAGACAGATCGCTGCCGTCCAATTCCTGGATGTGGCGGGACTCTGGAGACTGCACGATGCCCGTAATCTGGCTGAGCGGATTCCTCTGCTGGATTGCCACGCTTCCTTTAGCAAATCTGAGGTCGAAAAACCTGAAGGGTGGCCCCTGGTTGTTCGGGCTAGTATTGTCCTCCTCCAGCCGCTCGGTGGAAATAATAGGGTAGGGTTCATTTCCATATATCCCCAATGCATAGCGCAAAGGCAATCGACCATGGGGTTGATGTACGATTGCTTCTACTTCAAACTCGTGGGAGTTTGTACTTTCGTTGCTTGCCCCCCTCCACAACCAGTCTCCCACGCCTCCGTTCTGCTGGAAAAACCCCACCAAGTTCCTTGGCAAGGCCTGCAGTAGTGCCATAATTTCGATAAAATTCGATTTGCCCGAGGCATTGGGACCCACAAGAACGTTCAGCGGACGCATTTCCAGTTCTGCATCTCTGAAGGAAAGAAGTCCATTAATCTTTATCGATTTGAGCAGCATGCTTCAGCCTGTTATACGGGCCAGTCCGTTAGAATTCTGTGGCGCGATTGATTATACAAGAGAAGATAATCCTATACCCCACGCCACTTTCCCACCCCTTCCCGCAGCCGCCCGAACCCTAGCTCGTCGCAAAGCTGCTGATAGGTTTCCTGGGGGGCGCTTTGCCATTCCAGGTCGGGGACGTTTTCGGTTAGGGGGACGTCGAGGCGGAGGGTGGCCAGGTGGCGGTAGAGGAGGGCGGATTGCATGTTTTCAGAGAGGCCGGCGGCGAGGGATTTGGCGCCGCGGACGTTGATGGCCCAGTCGGTGGCGTCGGGGGGAATCTGCTCGATGTGGCCGTAGTGGTCGAGGACCTGGGCGGTGCCCTTGGCGCCCCACCGGGGTATGCCGGGGATGCCGTCGGCGCTGTCGCCCACCAGTCCCAGGTAGTCGGGGATGGAGGCGGGGGACACGCCAAACTTCTCACGCACCCCGGCCTCGTTCATTATTGTTTCCCTGCGGCGGTCCAGGGTTACGACACGGTCGCCACGCACCACCTGGGCCAGGTCCTTGTCGGGGGAGCAGAGGACAATCTGCTCAACGCCGGGCGCGTCCTGCCAGCGGACTGCCGCTGTGCCCAGGGCGTCGTCGGCCTCGAACTCGGACATGGGCCATACCACCAGGCCCAGGGCCGCCGCTGCCCGCTCCGCCAGGGGGAACTGCTCCAGCAACTCCGGGGGCGTGCCCTCTCCGGTCTTGTAGCCCTCAAAAAGCTCGTTGCGAAAAGAGAGGATCTGGGAGTCGAAGGCTATGGCCACGTGGGTGACGTCGGGCTGGCGAAGCAGGTTAATAAGAGTCTGAACGAGGCCGCGCACCGCGCCAACCTCGCGCCCGTCGGGGGCGGAGATGGACGGCATGGCGAAGTGGGCCCGGAACAACTCGTAGGTTCCGTCAACCAAATGAACTTTCATGCTTTGTCTCTTTCATCCACGAAGAAACACGAAGGTTCACGAATGAAGGATAGCCCTTCGTGCATCTTCGTGTGCCTTCGTTGATAAACAAATTAAAGGGATTCGAGGAGGTGGGCTATGCGTTCAACGCCTTCGAGAACCCGGTCTGCGGGGGAGCGCATGAGGGCAATGCGGAAGTGGCCCTCACCGCTGGCACCAAAGCCTGCGCCGGGGGTTACCACTACGCCCTCTTGCTCCACCAGCAACTCGGCCAGTTCAGCCGACGTCATATCCGCCGAGTAGCGGGGGAACAGGAAGGTGGCGCCGTCGGGCAAGGGACAGTGAATGCCAGGTACCTGGTAGAGACGGTCGGCGCACCGGATCCGCAGCTCGTTGCAGTCCTCCCGCCACCGGTCCAGGTGGTCCCGGGGGCCCTGCAGGGCGGCGACCCCGGCCGTCTGGACAAAGGGTGAGACGAAGCTGGCCGTCTGCTCCTGTATCTTGAGCAGGGGTTCCAGCAGTTCCCCCTCGGCCACGATGCAACCCAGCCGCCAGCCCGCCATGGAATAGGCCTTGGTGAAGGTGTAGCTGGTCAGGGTCCGCTCGGCCATGCCCTCCAGCGTGGCCACGGTGAGGTGGCTGTTGCCATCGTAGGTGAAATACTCGTAGGTCTCGTCACAAACCACCAGCAGGTCGTTTTCCTGGGCCACCCGGGCCACCGCTTCCAGTTCCTCCAGGGTATAGACCCGGCCAGTGGGGTTGTTGGGGTTGTTGATAATGAGCATCTTTGACTGGGGAGTGACGTATTCCCTCAAATGCTCGTAGGTGATGTAGTACTCTTCCTCTTCGCTCAAAGGCACAGCTACGGGAATGCCCTCGGCCATCTCCACCTGCTGGCTGAAGCTGACCCAGGTGGGTTCGATGACCAGCACCTCGTCGCCACGCTCAATGTAGGCGTTGATGGCAGAGTAAAGGCCCATCTTGCTTCCCGGGGTAACCAGGATATCGCCGTCGGGGTCAACGGAACGGCCGTTGTGGGTGGCCAGCTTCTCCGCCATAGCCTGGCGCAGTTCGGGCAGCCCGCGGGAGGAACTGATGTTGGTGAGACCCCGGTTGAGGGCGTTGATACCCGCTTCCACGATGTGGGGCGGAGTAACGTGGTGGGGGCTGGACTGGCCCAGGTCAATGACGTCGTGCCCCTGACGGGCCAGCTGCCGCGCTTTTTCGCCAGCGGCCAGGGTGGCGGGAGGCTGCACCCGTTGAATGCGGGATGCCGGAGTGCGGGCCATGGTATTTCTCCTTTCTGGTGGACTGGCAGCTATTGCTGGAAGGCGCCTTGAGTCTACCACAACCCGCAGTTTACGTGGCCTTTACTGCCCGTAGCCTGACAGCCGGTCAACATTTTCCAGCAGGTCCAGGACAAGGGCAGTAGCGTCTCCCAGCAGGGTGGGATTGATGTGTTCCATTGTGTCTGCGGGCGAGTTGATGCGCGACAAGTCGTCGGACAGGAAAAATAGGACGGGCACCCAGGCGTCACGGAAGTTTGCGTGGTCGCTGCCGCCCTGGCCGGAACGTCTGGAAAGGGCCAGCGATATATCCTCCCGGTCCGCCGTCTCTTTAACATGGCTTGCGGCCCAACGATCGCCCGAGAGCCGCAAATGGGAGCCGGAGCCAATCGAGTCCAGGTTTACCATCAAGTAGATTTGCTGCAAGTCTTCGGCAGACAGGCTTTCCACGTAATACTCGCTGCCGTGGAGGCCGGTCTCCTCGGAACCAAAGGCTATGAACCGCACGGTAAAGGGGAAGGAGCGCTCCGAAATCTGCTCCGCCACGGCCAGCAGCGCGCCCATACCGGAGGAGTTGTCGGAGGCGCCGATGGAGTCAGGGACGGTGTCGTAGTGGGCGCCAACGACAATAACCCCCTCTTCCGTTCCGGGAAGTTCGGCGATGATGTTGCGGGAGGGGACGGCGTTTTCCTCCATTGCAACAGTGGCTTCCACGGTCTCCCCCTGGTCTAGCAGGTCCATCAGCTTTTGCCCGTCGGCCTGGGAGACGGCCAGGACGGGAATCTGCGCCCGCCCGCCCAGGGTGCCCTGGAAATTGCCCTGCGCGTTATTGAAAATTATGGCTCCCACGGCGCCGGCGTTGTGGACTTCCGCTACCTTGCTGCCAAAGGTGATTTCGCCCCGCTCGATTAGGGCTATCCTGCCCTCGAGGCCCTCGTCGGGCAAATCCCCCGGCTTGGCCAAGCCCACAAATGTCAATGCCGCCGTAGCCTCGCCTGTGGAGGCACCTCGCAAGATATTGGCCTCAAGGGTTTCGGATTCGGGCGCCAAGATGCTCAAACTGGCCGTGGGCGAGTCCCAGGAGAATTCCTGGACTTCGGGGCTGTACCCCAGTTCCCCCAGGCGGCCCACCAGGAACTGGGAGGCTTTCTCCTCCAGGTCGGTGCCGCTGGTTCGTACGCCCACGTCCACCGCCAGTTCGGTGAGGTAGCTGAAGGCTCGTTCTTCCAGAAACGCCAGGTCTTCGAAAATGGATGAGGCGGCAGCGGCCTCCACTTCGGTCGTAACTGTAGCCCCACCAGCAGCCGGAGTATTTTCCGACGGTGGGGTAACCGACGGTTCAACTACCGGTATCTGGGTTGGCGGGGGAAAAACGGGCGTGGCCGTGGGCGAGGGCGTGGGCGCAGGCGCAGGCGCAACGGCATTGGGCTGGACCGTGGGCACGGGGGCTTCGGGGGTAGCCACGGGCGTGCCAGGGAAGCAGGCGGCAACGGCCAGCCCCATCAATGTCACCAGGACCAGAGCGGCAACGGAAAAGTTAACCTTGCCGGAATTCTTCGCCATATCGATAAGACCTTTGGAGAGATTTGCCATTTCTTACGAAGGCAAGTCTGTTCGGGATTCACGCGCTGGTGGCAAAGATCAGAAGATGATACCGGAACGCATTATTGGAAACCAGCAAGAGAAAACCCCCGCATCGGCTGGCGTCAGGCGATGCGGGGGTAAGGTTATCTTCTACGTCTAA
This sequence comes from Dehalococcoidia bacterium, assembly GCA_034428635.1. GTDB lineage: Bacteria > Chloroflexota > Dehalococcoidia > Lucifugimonadales > UBA3495 > Bin22. The sequence continues at coordinate 21,687 of DAOUHR010000006.1, read as the reverse complement.
AGTAGCGGACTACACGTTGCGCAGCTTGGGATCCAGGCGGTCGCGCAGCCAGTCGCCCAGCAAGTTCATGGAGAGCACGGACAGCAGGATGGCTACGCCGGGCCATACCGTCAACCACCAGGAGGTAACCAGCAGTTCCCGACCACTAGCAACCATCAGGCCCCAGGCCGGCGTGGGCCGGGGCAGCCCCGCGCCCAGGAAGCTGAGCGTGGACTCCAAGAGGATTACCTGCCCTACTTCCAGGGTGGCCAGCACGATGATGGTGTTGACCACGTTGGGGAAGACATGGCGGGTGATGATTCGGAAGTTGGAGGCGCCAGCTACCCGCGCTCTGGCGACAAAGTCCTGGGACTTGATGCCCAGGGTCTCGCCTCGCACCAAACGGGCATAGCGGGACCAGAAAATGCTGACAATCACGATAATAACCGTCTGGAAGCTGGGTCCTAAGACCACAGCCAGCACCAGGGCGAACAGGATCGCCGGCATGGAAAGGCAGATGTCCACCGCCCGCATGACTATGTGGTCAATGTTGCCACCGAAGTATCCGGCCATCAGGCCCAGGGTGGTACCAATGACACCGGCCAGCAATATGGAGATGGCAGCTACGGTGAGGGAGATTCTTGCCCCGTATATGATGCGGCTCAGGATGTCCCTTCCCTGCTTGTCTGTCCCCAGGAGGTGCTGAGTAGATCCCCCGGGGGTGGCAAATATGCCCTCACCTTCGGCCTGTACCCAGAAGGGTGGGGCCAGGCGGCCGCTGAGACTGCCCACCACGGGATCGTGAGGAGCCACCCAGTCGGCGAAAATTGCCGGGAACACCAGGACGAGCAAAAGAATGGTCACTGGGAAGATGGGGTATCGCCGGGCCGTCCCCAAGGCTCGCCACACCCCGGTGGCGGTCCTTGCGCCTGGTATGCCGCTTCTTACTGCGACGTTAGCCATAAGTGTCTTTCTCCTCCGCCTTCGCCCTGCTGCCTAATGGGTGTAGCGAATGCGCGGGTCCAGGTAAGCGTAAGCGATATCGACCAGCAGGTTGGCGGCGATGTAGATGGCGGCGAAGAAGATCACCACCGACTGCACCACCGAGAAATCCTTGGCCCGCAGGGCGTCAATGGCAAGCAGGCCGACGCCGGGCCAGGTGAAAATGGATTCGATGACCACCGATCCGGTCATGGCGCCGCCCAGGATCAGGCCGAAATAGGTAATGGGGGCGATCAGGGCGTTACGCAGGCAATGCTTCCAGATGACGGCACGTTCCTTCAGGCCCTTGATTCGCGCCAGCTTTACGTACTCCGTATCCAAAACTTCCAGCATGGACGAGCGGGTCAGGCGCATCAGTGCCGCAACCTGGAAGTAACCCAGCGCAATGCCGGGCATCAGGATGTGTTTCCACGTTCCCCGGCCCGAGGTGGGCAGCCACCCAAGTTGAACGGCAAAAACCCACATGAGCATCAGGGCTATCCAGAAATTGGGCAGGGACTGGCCCAGGAGGGCCACAATTTTTCCGGCAAAATCTACTCCCGTATCCTTCTGGACGGCGACGATCACCCCCAGGGGAACGGCAATGATGGCGCTGACCACGAGGGCTATGGCAGCCAATTCCAGGGTGGCGGGCAGTCGCTGCCACAGGAGTTGCCGAGCGTCCTGGCCGGGGAAGCGTATAGACTCGCCGAACTTGCCAGTGGCGAAGTTGCCTATGTAAGTGAGGTATTGAATGTGGAGGGGCTTATCCAGGCCCCAATAGGCCCGCACCCTTTCATAGTCTTCAATGGTGGCGTCTACGTCGAGCAGGGTGTCAAGGGGGTCACCAGACAGGCGTCCCAGACCAAACACAATGATGCTGACCGCAAACAAGGCGATTAACGAGTGGAACAGGCGAATCAGAATAAAACGTTGCATGCTGCAATTCCCGTGGGCCGCAAACTTCTGGTCGGAATCCTTTTTACCATTACCTAGACCGATTGCAACGGCGCTAATAGCCCGTCTAGTCCTGCGAACAGGATACCGCAATATAGGCCATACAAATTACCCTGTCAATATCCAAATATTGCCGGCGAACAACCTTTACGCCGTCCGTGCTGGTCCTTTTCCGGGAAGCTTCTCTCTATAAGAACTCCAACCGGTATCTTAAGCCTGGTAATGAACACCAAAAGGATCAAAAAGTTACGAAAACATATCAAATAGAAGATAAATGGTCTATTTTCAGTAGAATTGATTAAATGCAAGTATTTTAGGATTACATATCTTGATGGCAGTTTACTACATAGTATAGACTAATAAAAGTCCTAATAATTACGAAACGAGTATAAGTTTTCGCTATAGTTATATGTATTGACACTATCAACTCTACTGCCATATACTGCGCGGAATTCGAAAAAATCTCTAGTCAGGAGGATTTGTCATAGGGGCGGACCCACTCCGGACCCGCATTTGTTGACCCTGAAAGGGGAGGTGACGATAATGTCAGCTTGGTCGCGGACACTACCCAAGTCAGCACTCTTCGGTTTCCTGGTTATGGCCCTTGCCTTCCTTGTCGCCTGCGGCGCCGCCGCTCCCGAAGTCGTGGAAAGGGAAGTCGTCAGAGAGGTTACCGTGGAGGTCCCCAAGGAGGTTGAAGTCCTCAGGGAAGTGGAAGTTCCGGTGGAGGTGGAGAAGGAAGTCGTCCGTGAGGTGGAGGTGGTCCAGGAGGTAGAGGTAATCAAGGAGATTCCCAAGGAAGTAACTATTGATAAACTGGTGATTGCCACACCTACGCCGATTCCCGCCGTTCCGGCGGCGCAGGTTGAAGCCAAGGTGAACCGGGTAATTTACGCGTTTGGCGAAGTACAGGAAACCAACCGGCACTGGACCGTCAGCCGTCCGTCGTACTACCAGTTTGACCCCTACGCCGAGACTCTGGTTGGACTGGAGCCCACTACCAATGAGCGTATTCCGCGTTTGGCCACCCACTGGGAATGGTCGGAAGACGGCAAGGAGTGGACCTTCCATTTGAAGGAGGGGGTCCCATACCAGTTCGGCTTTGGAGAGTTTACGTCCAGGGACGTACTGCACGCTTTCGAGAGAATCCAGTGGCCTGATTCACAGTCGGGAGCGGCTACCTATTTCGTGGACGCCGTGATAGAAGCGCCCGATGACCACACGGTAAACATTGCCATCCCCTTTGTTGGGGTGGATATGGTTGCCAGGGTTTCCCGGGGATGGGGCGGTGGGGAAGTGTTGATGTACAGCGCCGCCCAATTTGAACAGGAAGGCGTTGAGGGCATAGACGAACGTCCTGCTGGCACCGGCTCCTACCAGTACGGCGGCCGGCAGCAGGGGCAGAGCATCTGGTTTGAAAAGGCCCCGCAACCCCACTGGAGGGGAGAGAATCCGGACTTCAACGAGGTTGAAGTAAGGTGGATACGGGAAGATGTAACCCGCCTGGCCATGCTGCTTACCTCTGAGGCCCACATCGCTTCGCTTTCCCGCGAACTGCAGGTTGAGGCTTCCAGGAGGGGGATGCAGCCGGCCCAGGCCGCGGTTCCCACCAACTACCTGGTCCTCTACTTCGGAGGCCTGTACTTCTATGAAGGGGACGCCGACTATGACCCCAGCGTTCCCTGGGCTACGCCCGGCACCGGCAAGCTGATCCGACAGGCCATGAACAAGGCCATCAACCGGCAGGAAATGATGGACTTCGTGCTGCGGGGCGAGGGCGAGCCGATGTACAACACCGCCCTGAACCCCAGCCTCCTGGGGTGGAATCCCGCGTGGGAGGAGGACTTTGAAGAGCTTTATGGTTACGATCCGGATGCTGCCCTGGACCTGATGGCCCAGGCGGGCTATGGACCGGACAACCCCATGGACTTTACCATGTATAACTACGTGTCTTCAGACGAGCCGGAGACGCCAGTTATGGTGGAGGCCCTGTTCAACTACTGGGAGCCCATCGGCATTAACCTCACCCTGCTGGACAACGACTGGGGAACCGTCCGCGGATTTGCCAGGAGCAAGAGCGACGAGATAAAGAAGGGGGGTTACGGCAACGTAATCACCGTGCGGTCCGCCGCGTCCCGATTGCAGGCGTGGGCCGTTGGCAACACGCCCAACTACCAGTCACCGCTCATTATGGAGAGGTACAACCAGTTTACGGAGCTGGAAAGTTTTGACGAAGAGAAGATAGGCGCCTTGATTCGGGACTTCGGCGACGACAAATATTACAACTTTGCCGATATCCCCTTCTTCTTTTTCCGTCTGACGGTTATGTTTAACCCCGAAGTGGTGGAGAGCTGGACATTTCCGGGCACGTCAGGCTCCAAAACCAGCCACTGGGACCTGATCAAGGCAGCACAATAGCGGCTGATTAGCCATCCGGGTCGGGCAACTCTGCCGTCCGATCATCGGCACTCAAGTTCAAAGGCCTCCCGGACGCATCCGGGGGGCCTTAATGTTTAACTATTTGAGAACCTTTCTAGGCGCAATATAGTTGCTTTTACCTCATTTATTACGCTTTCTGCTATGTTATTTATTAGTTGACAGAGCATTTATAGCGGATTTATACTCGCTCAAATTTCCGGATGCCTACCAGTTTCCAGCACAGAACCGGAAAAAGTTACCCGAATATACTCAACAGGAGGTAACCAATAATGGCATTCTGGTCAAACATACCCAGGTCAGTACTAGTTTTTGCCCTGATGTTGGCGTTAACCGGCCTCGTGGCCTGCGGCACCGCGGCTCCCGAGGTGGTGGAAAGGGAAGTGATCAGGGAAGTTCAGGTGGAAGTTCCCAAGGAAGTAGAAGTAGTTAAAGAAATCGAAGTACCGGTGGAGGTGCAGAAGGAAGTCATTCGAGAGGTGGAGGTGGTGCAGGAGGTAGAGGTACTGAAGGAAATTCCCAAGGAGACCGTGGTAGAGAAGACGGTCATCGCCACCCCTACTCCTATTCCCGTAAGCGCGGGACCGGTGGAGACCAAGGTTGACCGGGTCATATACGCCCTGGGCGAAGTGCAGGAAACCAACCGGCACTGGACCGTCAGCCGCCCCTCGTATTACCAGTTTGATCCTTATGGAGAAACGCTGGTAGGTCTTGACGCCAATACCAACGAGCGTATACCGCGCCTGGCCGAGAGTTGGGAATGGAGCGAAGATGGCCGCGAGTGGACTTTTAAATTGCTGGAAGGAGTTCCCTTCCACTTTGGGTACGGCGAGTTCACAGCCCACGATGCGGTAGCGGCACACCACCGCACGATCGGCGAGGACTCGCAGTCCGGCGCTTCATCATTCTTCGGAGATGCCACGGCGGAGGCCATTGACGACTACACGGTCAAGTACACCTTCCCCGGCCTCTCCCTGGATACGCCCGCCATTCTATCCCGCGGCTTTGGCGGCGGCGAAGTACTCATGCTGAGCAAGCAGCAGTTCGACACCGAAGGCATCGAGGGATTCGATGCAAGGCCAGCCGGAACCGGTTCATACCAGTACCTGGGCCGCGAACCCGGCCAGGGGATTTGGTTTGAGAAGGCCCCTCAGCCACACTGGCGGGGTGAAAATCCCGACTTCCAGGAAGTGGAACTCCGGTGGGTAAGGGAAGACCTGACCCGCATGGCGGCGCTGCTGACCGGTGAGATTCACGTCGCTGCCTTGTCCCGTGAACTGCAACTGGAGGCCTCGCGGCGCGGCATGCAGCCTGCGGAGGCCGGTGTGCCCACCAACTACCTGACCCTGTTCCTTGGCGGATTGTATTTCACTGATGGCGACCCAGACTATGACGCCAGCGTGCCCTGGGCCAGCCCCACCACGGGCAAGCTTATTCGCCAGGCCATGAACAAGGCAATTGACCGGCAGGAAATGTTGCAGCACGTGCTGAAGGGCGATGGCGAGTTGATGTATAACACCGCCTACCATCCGGTGCTGGGCAACGGCTACAACCCTCAGTGGGAGGCGGACTGGGAAGAGCTTTATGGCTTTGACCAGGAAGCCGCTAAAGAGTTGATGGCCCAGGCGGGTTTCACCCCTGATAACCCTATGCCCTTCACGTCATACAACTATTTCTCGGCAGACGAGCCGGAAACGGCCGTAATGCTGGAAGCGTTGATTAACTACTGGGAGCCCGTGGGAATTGACGTAACCCTGTTGGACAGCGAATGGGGAACGGTCCGCGGGGAATACCGGGCCAAAGGCGAGTTCATCAAGAAGGGGGGCTGGGGCAACGTGATTACCATGCGGTCCCTGACTACCCGGCTGCGGGTATGGAGCTTCGCCGCCACCGGCAATGGCGGCGGTTACGAGACCAACCTGCAAGATGAGAATTACCTGAAGTACATCGGCCTGGAAACTGTTGACCGAGAGGCGATAGATCTGTTGATCAGGGAGATCGGAGACGACCGGTTCTACAATTTCGCGGACATTCCTTTCTTCTGGTTCCGCCTGACGGTGATGTTTAACCCTGAGGTCGTGGAAAGCTGGACCTTCCCTGGCACCGCTTCGTCCAAGACCAGCCACTGGGACTTGTTAAAGGCAGCACAATAGAGTCGCAGGACAGGGTCTTCCGGCCCGATTAAGTGAATAAGTCCAACTCCCTGGCCTCCCGAAAGTTTTCGGGAGGCCAGTTCTTTGACGAAAACTCTACATCTAATGGCATTCACTCTCGTATCACATCAATCTATTACGTACAATAATAGCTTTGAGGATGTTGACAGTATTGAAAAGTCGGAATTATACTCTGGCAGATTCTCGTATGATCTCCTGATTCAGTCACATTAAAGGCATTGGGTACCAGAATCCCAACATTAGGAGGTTGCCACTAATGTCATTTTGCTCACGTTTACCAAAATCTGTCCTTATCGTATCCCTGGTCATGGCACTTACCTTCTTAGTGGCGTGCGGCACTGCCGCTCCCGAAGTCATAGAAAGGGAAGTAGTAAGGGAAGTACAGGTGGAAGTTCCCAAGGAAGTAGAAGTTGTTAAGGAAGTGGAAGTGCCGGTGGAGGTGGAGAGGGAAGTTGTCAAGGAAGTGGAGGTGGTGAAGGAAGTAGAGGTGCTGAAGGAAGTGCCCAAAGAGACCGTGGTTGAAAAGACGGTAATCGCAACGCCTACTCCCATTCCTGCGGTGATGGAACAAGTGGAGGCAAAGGTTGATCGTGTCATCTACGCCCTGGGCGAGGTAAACGAGACCAACCGCCACTGGACCGTGGGTCGCCCATCTTACTACCAGTTTGACCCCTATTCGGAGACCCTGGTAGGGCTGGACGCCCAGACCAACGAGCGGATACCGCGCCTGGCAGAGAGTTGGGAGTTCACTCCGGACGGCCGCGCGTGGACCTTCAACCTGGTAAAGGGAGCCATGTTCCACGACGGTTACGGGGAATTTACTTCGGCCGATGCCGTCTTCGCTCTTGACCGCATAACGGGAGAGGATTCGCAGGCTTCGGCTGCTTCCTTCTTCAACGGCGCCACCTGGGAAGCGTCCGACGAATATACCCTTCAAGTGCAGTTCCCCACGATAGCCCTGGATACAGTGGCAATTCTCTCCCGCGGCTTCGGCGGCGGCGAAATAATGATGCTGAGCAAGAAACAATTCGATGAAGTCGGTGTGGAAGGCTTCGACGAAGAGCCTTCCGGCACCGGCTCCTACGAGTACGGAGGACGCACCTCCGGTCAGAATATCTGGTTCGAAAAGGCGCCGGGCCCCCACTGGCGCGGCGAGAACCCTGACTTTCAGGAAGTGGAATTACGATGGGTTCGGGAAGATCTGACCCGCCTTGCCGCCCTGCTCACCGGCGAAATCCACGTGGCCGCTCTTTCGCGAGAGCTGCAGCTGGAGGCCTCGCGCCGGGGTATGGAATCTGCGGAGGCCGGTGTACCGACCAACTATCTGACCATGTTCCTGGGAGGCCAGTACTACGTGGATGAGTACGCAGCCGACCTGGACCCTAACGTACCGTGGGCCAACCCCGAAACTGGTATCCTGGTACGCCAGGCCATGAATAAAGGCATCAACAGGGAGGAGATGCTGGACCATGTGCTGAAGGGCCAGGGCGAGCTAATGCTCACAACCCAGTACTACCCCGGGCTGTTCCCCTGGAATCCCCAGTGGGAGACGGACTGGGAAGAAATGTACGGCTACGATCCGGATGCTGCCAGGGAATTGATGGCCCGGGCGGGATTTACTCCCGATAACCCCATGCCTTTTACTTCGTACAACTACTTCTCGGCGGATGAGCCGGAGACGGCGGTAATGCTGGAGGCCCTGATCAACTATTGGGAGCCCATAGGCATTGACGTAACCCTGCTGGACAGTGAGTGGGGTACGGTCCGCAAGAACTACAGGGAACGGAGTGACTTCATCAAGAAGGGTGGCTGGGGCAACGTCATTACCATGCGGTCCTTGACCACCTGGCTGCGCCTGTGGAGCACGTCGCCGGGCACCGGTGGCGCGGGTTACTACTCCGAGGTGATCGATGACTTGTACGATTCCTACCGTTCCCTGGAGTCGGTGGATCACGATGCCATTGATCAGATGATCCTGGATCTGGGTAATGAGAGGTATTACAACTTTGCCGACATCCCCTTCTTCTGGTTCCGCCTTACGGTGATGTACAACCCCGAGGTGGTGGAGAGCTGGACGTTCCCCGGTACCGGAAGCTCCAAGACCAGCCATTGGGAGTTGCTAAAGGCCGCGCAGTAGGACGGCTGATCTAACGCATATCGCCCCACTTACCCCCGAAAGAGGGCCCGCCGGACCGGTATTGGCGGGCCCACTACTTTGTTTGTGTGCTCTTAAGGGCTGTCGTCAATTTAGTCCTTCCTGCCGGTTGGGTATCGGGTGTAAGCAGGCGATATACCAAAGTCCCGGTATATAGTACGGCTCTGGATTCCGGCTTTCGCCGGAATGACGAAACTCGGCTTTTGACGACACCCCATGGGCGCTTCTTTCGAGTCGAGGTTCCTGCCGGTGCGGGAACTACGGATTGGGGCTACGGGTCTACGTCGAAGGGGCCGGGGAGTTCCAGTTCGTCGCCCATCTGGCGGATGGCGGGCAGGACTTCCTGGTCCATCAACTGCAGGCTGCGCATGGTGTCCTTGTGGGTGATGGAACCGTCGTTGGTCCACACCGCCAGGATGCCGGGGCGCACTGTCTCCAGGACCTCCCGCACCTTGCGGATTACGGTGTCGGGACTGCCGATGACCATGCGGTTGTCGTCAATCATGGCCTGGTAGGTTTCGTCGTCAACCGGGCCGGTGCGGAAGGGGTCGTTGGCGCGGGTGGCGCGGACCTGGGCCTCGCGCTCGTCGTCGGCCCAGAGGTCACGGGTGGCGCGGTTGTAGCCCGGCGGGAAAGAGTATTCCCGGGGCATGGGCACTCGTCCCACGCCTACTAGAGCTTCCAGGAAGCCACGTCCGGCCTCCCTGGCTTTCTCGTCAGTGTCCTGGACATGGACAGGGAGCATGTAGCCGAAGTTCTGGGGCCCCGCTTCGTAGCCGTGCATGCGGGCGGCGTCGCGGTAGATATCCTGCATGTAACCGAAGGTGTAGGGAACGATGCCCAGGTAGAAGTAGGGGTAGTGGTGCTCGGCGCACCAGGCGGCGGTTTCGGCGCTGCCTGTCCCGGGAATCCACACCGGGGGATGGGGCTTTTGCAGAGGGACCTGGAAGGGGTTTACGTGCCGGAAGTGGTAGTGCTTGCCCTCCCAGCGGAAGGGGCCGGGAGTGGTCCAGGTCTTGATCACCAGGTCGTGGGCCTCCTCGAACCGCTCCCGGTTATAGACGGGGTTGGTGTTGGTGGCCCAGCTTTCGGTGCCGCCGCCCCGCACGAAGCCGGACACCAGGCGGCCGCGGGAGATGCAGTCGATCTCGGCCAGCTCTTCGGCCAGGCGGAGGGGGTTGTCGTGGATGGGCAGGGGATTGCCCATCAGGACGATCTTGGGCTTCTTGGTGATGCGGGCCAGGATGGCGGCCTCCAGGTTCATGGCGGCGCCCAGGCTGGTGGGGGTGCTGTGGTGCTCGTTGAGCATCATCCCGTCGAAACCGATCTCCTCGCAATACTGCCACTCGTCCAGGTAGTAGTTGTACTGGTCGGCGGCGACCGCCGGGTCGAAGTGGGAGTTGGAGAAGGTAACGCGGTGCGCCCCGCCGGGGCTGTTCTTCACGTCATCTTCGGTGTAGTTGAAGTAGGCGCGCTCGGTGAACCTCATTACGAACATGGACTGCCTCCTGGCCGCTGGGGTGGTGTATCAGATGGTAAGTTACTCCTTGCCCCGCTTTTCGTCAAACGGGGAAGAAGGGACAGAAGTATGGGATTTTTTGTTTATTGTCCCGTTTTGTCTCATTCTGTCCCATTTTGGCCGTCATCGCAGGGCAGACACGCAGGTCTGGCCCTGCGGGTGGGCAAATTGGTTTGAGTCACGGTCGGCCACAAGGGCCACCCCTACGATAGATGACTCGCATTTATTCACATGATGGGGGCGTGCGATGCAGGATGGCAAGGGTAGAGGGTCAGTGGGCGGTTGTTGATGTTCCCGAGAGGCCTGCAACTGAGAGGAGTCCGGGTCCGGTTCGAGGGCGGGATTGAGACCTGCCCCTACAGGCGCAGTAAACCGGCATATCGAAAGGCTGTCCTAAAGAAATTCTTGAGAGGCCAAAGCTGGGCACCGGTTTGGTTTACAGTACCTTCGGCAGCCCCAGGACAACATAGCTCCGGTTTTGACAAAGGAGCCGGCGCCGAAAACGCGGTTGCCCAGGGAGATGGCAGGACCAAACCCTTTTACCGGCAAACTGCAATTCCCTGCGCCTTGATCCCCATTCGGTAGATGGTAGTGCGGCAGGCGAAGAATATCGTCTGCAAATCCTCGCCGCCGATGGTGAAATTGTGGCAGGGTTCCGGCGTTCGAATCAGCCCCAGATGGCTGCCCTCCTGGTTCATCACCCACACCCCGCCCGGGCCGGTGCAGTACACGTTCCCTTCCGTGTCCACCTTGATACCATCCGGGTGTCCCACGTCGGCGCCGTGCAGGTAGGCAAAGTGGCGTGGGTTGCCAATGGTCCCGTCCTCCAGCACGTCAAACACCCGGATGTAGTGCTGGGTCGTATCGTTCACGTACAAAAGCGATTCGTCGGGGGAGAAACACAGGCCGTTGGGGAAGACCATATCGTCATTAAGCAGGGTCAGATCGCCGGTGTCGGGGTTCAGCCGATAAACTCCCTCGTAATCCAGGTACTTCTGCAAGTCCTCGCCCTGATGTCCAACCAGGTGGCACCCGTTGGACGGATCGGTGAAGTAGACGTGGCCGTTGGACTTTATGACGATGTCGTTGGGGGTGTTCAGCTTGACGCCGTTGAAGTGGGAAGCCAGGGTGGTGGGAGTGCCGTCCCGCTCAATTCGCCAAACGGTGCGGCCGCTCCAGCCGGCGATGACCAGCCGGCCCTCGCTGTCAAAGGTCATGCCGTTGGCATGGGCCGACGGCCGCATGACGATGCTCTTGCCCACACCCGGAACCCACTTCCAGATTGTGTCCCCGATTATGTCCACCCAGGCCAGGTAGCCCTCGCGGTAGTTCCAGACAGGCCCCTCGGTAAACGTCAGACCGGTCGCCACCTTGGAAAAGGCTGCATCATCCGGCACCAGCCGGCGAAACTCGGGTCTGAATGCCTCGGTTACCATGGGGCCCTCCTGGGTACGGACTAATCTGTGACGATTCAATTCACCGGAGAAGCTAGACAGCGTTGCTAACCAATCGTCTTTCCAGCAAAAGCCGGAATCCAGAAACCTGCCTGCTCTGTATCGGCTGCAGAGTCAAAACTCCCTGGATTCCGGATATAGTCTGGACTGATGCGGCTGTCGCAGTGTTCTCCAGCGCTACCCGACCTTCGGGTATAGCAGCCAACCCTGCCGGCCCGTATTGCCCACCCGGTACAGATGCCCCTCGCTGGTGGTAACGTACAGGTCGGTAAGCCTGGGCCCGCCAAAGGCGCAGTTGGTGGGTTCCGCGGGCACGGGCTGGGTTTCCAGCACCTGACCCGCTGGCGAAAAGACGTAAATCATGGGGCCGGGGCCGCTTTGTTCCCAGCCGGCGCAGGCGATGATGTTGCCGTCCGTATCCAGGCACATGCCGCTGATGCCCCGGTGAATGCCCCGATAGTCGGCGCCGAAGCTGTGCAGCACACGGTACTCACCCAGGGAACCATCGCCGTTGATGGGGTAGGCACGCAGTTCCCGCTTGCCCTCCGGTTCCTCGCTGCTTTCCGCCACGTACAGGGTGGCTTCATCGGGCGACAGGGCTACGTCCAGGGGCGTTGTCGTATCGCTGGTCATGCGCTTCAGGGGCGCGTCACGGTTGGGGGCCTCAATACGCAGCACGGCCCGAAAGTCAATGGAATAGGGCGCCAGTTCATAGTCTCGCAGCCCTCCTACGACCGGAGGACCCCACACCGGGTCCGCGAACCATATCCTCCCCTTGCTGTCTATGGCCAGATCCTTGGGCTGGTTATGGTACTTGCCGTCAATCTTGTAGGCCATCACCGAAGCGGAACCGTCCCCGTTGTAGCGCAGGATACGCCTGGCGCCGCTCTGTGCGCCGTAGAGGGTGCCGTCGGCCGCAAAGGCCAAGCCCACCACCCGGTTAGTCCACCGGCGGTAGTCGGAAACTTCCCCGGACTGGGGATCGTACCGCAAGATCTTGTTGTGAATAGTGTTGGACGGGACGGATACCGTGGTGAAGAGCAGCCCTTCGCCATCCCAGGCCGGCCCGTCGGAGCGGTTTCCGTCGGGGCCAGCCAGTAGTTCAAACTCCCAGGTCATTGACGCCTCCATTTAGTTGGCAGTTAGAAGTTAGGAGTTAGAAATTACGAATGGTCTGTCTGCGAGGTTGAGCCGATCATCAAGACCGGTAACAAAACCCACCATGCGTAATTCTTGACTTCTAACTTGTAATTGGATAGGTGGGCAACCCCGGTATTTCCACCCGCATCCGATAGATGGAGCTGCGAGCGGTGAAGTAAATTGTCCGATAGTCGGGGTCGCCGAAACCGAAATTGGCACAGTCCTCGGGAATCAGTAGCCGCCCTAGGTGGTTGCCCTGCGGGTCGGTTACCCACACCCCGCCGGGGCCGGTGCAGTATACATTGCCCTCAACGTCCACCTTCATCCCGTCGGGAGCGCCGTGGTCGTCGTGGAACAACTCTGCGAACAACCGGCCATTGCCTATGTTTCCGTCTTCCAGCACGTCATAAACCCTTATGTGCCGGCGTGCCGTGTCGTTTATGTAAAGGAGAGATTCGTCCGGCGAGAAGCACAGGCCGTTACAGTTGACGTAGTCGTCCGCCAGCAGAGTCAGGCTGCCGTCGGTCAGGTCCAGCTTGTACACCGCCTCGTAGTCCACGTACTTTTGCACGTCCTCGCTTTCCATGCCTACGTTGCGGATGCCGTTGGACGGGTCGGTAAAATAGACCATCCCGTCCGACTTCATGATGATGTCATTGGGTGTGTTAAGCTTCTTCCCGTCCACGTGGGACGCCAGCACCGTGGTGGATCCGTCGTGCTCCCACCGCCACACGGTGCGACTGCTCCACCCGGCTACCAGCAGTCTCCCGTCGTGGTCATAGCACATCCCGTCGGCCTTGCCCGAGGGATGCATGATGATTTCCGTCCCCTTGCCCGGCGTCCATTTCCAAATCTTGTTGTCGATGATATCGGTCCACACGAAGAACGTTTCCTTGTTGTTCCACACGGGACCTTCGGTAAAAATGTGGCCGCCCGAAATCTTTTCCAGGGTGGCGTCAGGCTTCACGATGCGGCTGAATCCGGGGGAGAACATCTCTGAGGACATTCGTGGCTCCTTGTGGCGGCGCCGGTACCGGACGGGCGCCACTGCTATTGGTCCTACGTGTCACACTTCGTGAGGACTACCGGATTGTAGGAAGGGCTACTTGCCTTGTCAAGGAAGCCGGCAGCCTTGGTAGCGTTCTGATTCAGGTGGTTTTACTTATGAGACCAGGGCAGACACATAGGTCTGCCCCTACCGTTCCGATTGTCCATACACCTGAAACGAAACCCTACCGGCAGCCTTTCCGTTTGACAGTTTCCCACCTGACTAACTAGACTGGGCCAACCTAACGATACAGGAGAGTTCTATGGATCGAGGAATCTGGGCAACCTGGTACGACCTGCCTGAAGATGGGAAGGACGAATTCCTTTCCTGGCTGCATGAGGAATACCTGCCCCGAACGCTGGAGCGCCCCGGCTACCTGTGGGCCTGCAACCAGCAGAACATCATGACGGCGGAGCGGGAAGCGCAAATATATTCCCGCCTGGTCCACGTGGACGACCCGGGCGTAGACGACCCAGGTGTGCCCGAGGGCAACCAGTACCTGCTGCTCCGCGGGGCCGAGTCGCCCCATACTTTCGTGGATCCCAGCGTCCAGGAACTGCAGGCCCGTGCCGATGCGCGGTCCCTGGAGATGCTGAGTCTCCGCCAGAATATACGCTACTGCATCTTCGTTGAAGAGGAACGGGTGAACGGACCCGAATACAAGGCCCGTCAGCCCGGCCTCACTCCTGGCCCAGTAATCCAGTTCGGCAGCTTCAACATCAACGCCCTGGAAAACGAGGACGAGATGGGCACCTGGTACGCCCGCTCTCGCCTGCCCCTGATGCGCCCCATGCCCGGGTGCGTGGGCGCCCGAAAGCTGGTGTCCATTGTCGGCTGGGCCAAGCATGCCATTCTCTACGAGTTCCTGACCCTGGAGGACCTTAACAACCATTTCGTGGATACCGACGCCGAGTTTTCCGAACGGGTGGTGGCCAACCTGGTCCACGCGCCCCATTCTCCCAGCCTGGGCACACGCATATGGCCCAAGTGAGGGATTCCAACATGGATGAACAGGATATACAGGATGGTAATTGTCTTTAGGCGGGGAAACTCCCCCGCTAAAGACAAGAAATCCCGTTAATTCTGTTCATCCATGTAAATTCCTTCCTAGCCTTGCATCTCCAGCACTTCCAGGCAGACACCATCCGGCCCTTCAAAGAAGCACACCTTCCGGCCGCTGCCGACCTGGGTCTCTTCGGTAATTTTCGCTCCGCCGGCCTTCAATGCCTCCACAGTGCCGTCAATGTCATCGGTGTCGATGGCGATGTGCTCGATGCCGTAGATCTGGTCGTGGGTCTGGGTGTCAATCTTGCCGGTGACATTGAGCGGCAGCCCGTGCAGGTCCAGCCGGAACCCGCCGTTGGCCGTCTCCGCCACCACAGAAGCACCCAGGTTGTTGACGTAGAAGTCAGCCGTCTCTTTGGGGTTGGGACTCTTCAAGTGGACATGGTTAAGCTTGAATGCCATGGTGGCGCCTCCTTCAACATTCTGTTTTGATAATGAGGGTAATTGTGTTCGTCAGACTGCTGGCCCATCCCTGCCGGTGCAACAAAAGGGGCAAGCGTACAACCTGCCCCGGAATGCCATTTAGAAGTTTTGCCATTAAGTCAAACCCTAATTAGGCGTTAAAGCCACAGACCGGATTTCACCGAACTCCTTTTGCAGCTTTTGCCAGGTGTTGCCGCCGTCCTCGCTGACGTAAACGTAGCCGTAGAGGCTGGCCCCTACTACCACGTCCCGCACGTCGGGGTGGACGCCGAACCAGTAGACTACGGAGTTGGGTTCCACCGGCAAGTTGGCAGGTTGCCAGGAGGCGCCGCCGTCAGTAGACCGCTGAATGACGCCGGTAACACCGGGGATGGAGTCGCCGTTGCCTACGAACATTACTTGGGGGTCGTCAGGCTTGATGGCCATGCCCCGGCAGTAGGACCGCATGTCGGCCTCGTGGAACTTGGGGAATTCGTGCAGTTCCCAGCTTTCGCCCTCGTCGGTACTGGTGGAAATGCCGAAGGGGGTGGTGGCGTGCACCGACGCTCCGCTGTCGCTGAAGCGCAGGGTCATGCCGTGGATGTCGCCGTGGAAGGGGTCGGGCCCCAGGTCTGGCAGGTGGATCCAGTTGTCGCCACCGTCCAGGCTTTTGTAGATGCCGTCCACCTCGATGCCGGCCCACACGGTACGGTGGTCCCTGGGATCAACGATCATGTTGGTGGTGCGGGGGATGCCCACCGGACAGGGCAGGGTGACACCCAGGGCAAGCTGGTCCCAGCTTTTGCCGCCGTCCCGGGAGCGGAACGCATCGGGGCGGGTGCCCGCAAAGATAATGTCGGAGTCCTCAGGGTCCACCGTTACCGACCAGACCTGCAGGTCGCCAACCGGGGCTTCCAGGTCAAACCAGGTCATGCCATTGTCGTCGCTGCGGTAGATGCCCACGTCGGTCCCGGCGATCAGGCGATGCGGGTCATTGGGATAGACGGACAGCGCGCGGACGTTGCACTCTGAGGGTATGGGATTGCGGATGCGGTTCCAGGTCTCGCCCCCGTCGGGACTACAGGACAGCCCGCCGCCTACGGTTCCAATGGAGATAGTATAGTTTCCGGCCATTCTCTTCCCTCCTCTTAAGGAAATGAGCTACGCCTTCGGGTATAGCCGTATCATAATATCTATAGAAACGAATTGCCATAGCCAAATCCCTCCACCGATCCTCCGTTCCTCCAGAGCCTGTCGAAGGACCATCCCCTAAACCACTCCATCCCCAGGCCCCGTCGCCCGCAGCAATACATCCAGGTCCCTCCAACCGTAGGCAACCACCGGCACATCAGTCCCTTCCAGGTCCATCGCACGGCTGACCACATAGACGCCCCCCAACGCCTCATAAAACTCTCGCGCGGGCCTGTTATCCGTCAACACCCACAGGATCATCGACTCGAACCCGAAACCCGCCAGCCCTTGGGCAACTGCGTTCATCAGCCTCCGGCCAATGCCCTGCCTCTCGTAGCCAGGCAACAGATAAATGGTGAAGAGTTCGGCCGAATATATCATCGTCCGGTCGCGGTTCGGCCCGCCCAGCGCCCAGCCCACAATCTCTTCGTCCACCTCCGCCACGTAAGAGACAAACTCCTCCGGGTCCTCCAACATATGGCCTCGATGCCGCTCTGCCCAGGCGTCCACATCAATGGCGTCAAGATATTCGTCCGGAACCATCCCCCTGTAAGTGGCTTGCCAGCTTAACGCCTGCACCCGCGCAATGGCGCCAGCGTCGTCCAGCGTCGGCTGTCGTATCACGATCATCTTCCAGTCCTTGCGAAGATGCGCTCAAAAAATAAGGGCAGACCCGCGTGTCTGCCCATCTCATTCTCAAAGCGGTCTGGGCGGCAGCGCAATCAGCCCAAGCCAGGCTAGAGTCGGCCTCTAAACCCCGGGCATCACCCGCATCGCCAGGTCCTCCAGATGCCCCAGCACGTCGTCCACGTCCCGGCTGATTCGGCCCAGGTCAATCACCAGTCCCGACACCCCCAACTCCTCGTAAGTGCGTATGTCCGAGGCAACCTGTTCCACGCTTCCCGAGAAGTAGGGGCGTTCTCCGGAAATTCCCTCCCGTTCAAGGCGGTAATCGTGGGTCCGGAACACCGTCTGCACCGCCGACGGTTCCCGGCCGGCCCGCTCCGCCTGCACGGCCAGACGGCGCATCCCCGCGGCCAACGACTCCGGGTCGGGCATCGGAAACTGGGGGTTGGAACCGATGGGATACCAGGCGTCTCCGACCTGCCCAGCCCGGCGAATTGCGGCCCTGCTTTCTCCCCCGACCCAGACGGGCAGATGCGGTTTCTGCACCGGCTTGGGCAGGAAGGTGATGTCGGAGAAACTGAGGTACTTGCCGTCGAAAGTGGGGTTGTCGCTGGCCCAAAGCTCTTTGAAGGCACGGATGTATTCGTCGGTCACTGCACCCCGTTCCTCGAAGGGCGGCAGACCGAGGGCCTCGAACTCCTCCCGCATCCAGCCCGCGCCGATTCCAACTACCAGCCGGCCCTTGGACAGAACATCCAGGGTGGAGAGCGCCTTGGCCGCCACCAGAGGGTTTCGGTGAGGCACTATCATTACGCTGGTGACCAGCCTAATGCGCTGGGTCTGGCCGGCCAGAAAGGACAGGACCGTCAACTGTTCCATGGCCATCCCCGACGACGAACCTGGAAACTCTCCGCCCTCGGTGTAAGGGTAGGTTGAGTCAATGCTGTTGGGCACTACGATGTGGTCCCCGGTAAGCAGCCACTCAAACCCCAGTTCATCTCCCTTCCGGGCGATGGCCGACAGCGCATCCGGTTCAGCCAGCGGCCCCCGGCCGGACAGGGCGAATCCAAATTTCATGGCGCCTACTCCTTATTGAACGGTGGTCAGGACAGAATAGAGGTCAGGATTGGATGGCGGTTTGCGCAGAAATAGTTTCATTGTCCAGTTGGTTCGGCTCCGCGGCAGGGACGGCCTTTGTTGCTGCCCTGTCCCGCTGTCTGTTCGACCTTGCCTGGCGGTTTAGCCGCATCTTGAGTGACGGAAAGATCAGTCATACAGCCCCTCATCCGAAAAGAACTCCTTGTCCCAAGCGTCATGAGGAAGGTTATATTCCAGGCAGGTGTACAGGTCGCAGGCCCGGTGCCACAGCACAATGGCCCCTCGGGTCACCCGCTCCGGGTCGAAATCCAGCCGGAAACCCCGCGCCTTCAGGTGCCACTGATTGTAGCCGGTGGAGAAGAAGTCCAGGATGAACGGCGTGGGTTCCTCCCCCGAAAAGGACGAATCCCTCAAGATCTCCGGCGGAGCCTCCGAGCAAAGCATGTTCGGGTTGTCATAGGCAAGCTTTATGTACCTGGCTTCGTCATGGATTCCGATAATGGGCAGTTCCACGGGCAACACCCCAATTCCTGGTATCGTTTCGGTTGCCAATAAACTAATGGGGCCGGGTTTCCCCGGCCCCGTTCATTTTGCCAGACCGTAGCCGGACCTGCAAAAGCCTACAGGTTCCTGGCTATCAGGGAGTAGTCTTTCACCTTGTTATAGATCTGGATGCGGTTGCGCTGGGTATCGGCAATCAATAGCCGGTCGTGGGCCGCGTCGTACTCTACCGCCGCCGGCATGGCCAGCCGCCACTCCACCGACAAGTCCTTTACCTCCCGCCGGCGCCTGATGGCCTGGGGGCTGACCGAAAAGACCGGCCTCGCCCACTTGGAGTGCTCCTGGGCGTCCCCGATAAAGCTGGTCAGGAACTTGCCGTCGGGGCCGAATACCTGCACCCGATTATTGCCCCAGTCGGCCACGTAAACGTCTCCGTCGGGATCCACCGCCACGTCGGCGGGGCGGTTAAGCTGGGCCCGTCCCGTCCCGTGGGAACCAAACTGGGCCACAAACTCGCCTTCGGTAGTCAGCTTCTGCACCCGGTTGTTCTTTGTATCTGCGACGTAGATATAGCCACCGTCGGCCAGGGTGAAACCCCAGGGACTGTTGAACTGCCCCTCGCCATTTCCGAAGCCGCCGAAACCTGAGAGGTAGGTACCGTCAAGCGCAAACTTCTGCACCCGGTGATTGCGCCCGTCGCTCACGTATACCGTATCGTTGGCATCAATGCGGATGCGGTTGGGACCCAGCAACTGCCCCGGCTCGTTTCCAGTGCTGCCCCAGTGGGCGAGGAATTTGCCTTCGGCATCATAGATGTTAACCCGGTTCAGCCACTCATCGGTAACGTAGGAGTTCCCGCTGGAGTCCAGGGCCACCCCCGCCGGCCAGATAATTTCGCCGTCGGCGTCGCCGTACTTGCCGAACTCGCTGAGCCACTCCTCGTCCTCATCCTCACCGCCGATGTAAAAGACGCCGACCCGGGCGCCGTGGACGTTACGGTTCCAGGCGGCCCCGGGGATATACTCTGCACCCCGGTTCACCACGTAGACCTTGTCTTCGCCAGCCAGCCACATCGCTATCGGGGTGTTGAAACCGGCGCCGCTCACGGCGCCCCTGCCGATGAGGCGGCCGTACTCAAAGACTCTGCCTGCCACTAACTGGGTTACCATATCCAAGTCCTCCTGGCGAGCCCAACCCCGGGCTGCGCCATGTCTTTATGCGTACTGGTACTCCCGTAGGGACACCACCAACTGCAGCGCTTCCGACACCCGCTCCTCGGCGCTTGCGTCGTCCCAGCGCAGGTCGCCGGACTCGCGCACGTGGTTGACCAGTTCCTGCCGGTTCTCCGCCTGCACTGTGAGCGGACCCATCAGGTCGAGGCAGCCATCCACCAGTTGTTCCGCGCTCAGGTCGCCCCGTTCCTTCAGGCGGTTGATTATGCCCCGAATGCCGGGGCGGTCGGTCTTCGCAACCATGTCCGCAGAGAAGTTGATCCGCTTCATCAGCGACCCGCTGTTGATCCACTCGGCGCCGGTATGCCACCCTTCCACGCTGGGGGGATTCATCAGTTCCTGACCCATGTAAGCCGATTCCTTGGTCAGGATGCCAATACCCGGCGCGGGGAATTCGTAGTCGCCAACCATGCGCAGAGTGCCAACTACCACTTCCACGGGACTCTTGATCTTTGCGAAACGGGCATTCTTGAAGAAATCGGAGTTGAACAGGACCCGCAGTACCGGGACCATCTCGTAGCCCGAGTCCACGAAGGTCTGGGCCAGCAGTTCAATGGCCTCCGGGTCCTGCGGCGGCATCACCGACCAGGACGGCACCTGGGGTTCGTCGGCAACAAAGAAGTTGTATAGGTGGCGGGCGACGAACCGGGCCGTGGCCGGATGCGCGCAAACGATATCTATGATGTCTTCCCCATCGAAGTTGCCCGTGTGGCCCAGGAAGGTCTTCTCCTCATCGTCGTGGTCTTCTTCCTGGTACTCGAAGTCCCAGTCGAAGCGGCCATACGCCTGGCGGGGAATCATGGGGGTAATAGTCCAGCCGGTGAAGGCCCGGGAGCATTCCCGCACGTCATCTTCCGTGTAGTTCCCCACGCCCATGCTGAACAGTTCCAGCAGCTCACGGCCCCAGTTTTCGTTGACCGCGTAGGAGTGGTTGTCGCAGTTGTCCAGCCAGTAAATCATGGCCGGGTCTTTGGCCAGGGCCACCAGCAATTCCCGGTAGTTGCCCATGCCCATTTCGCGGAACATGTCGATCTGCTTGAAGACTTCGTGGAAATGATCAATCTTGGAATATCCCGTGGCGAAAACATGGTGCCAGAACAGGACCATTTTTTCCTGCAAAACCCGCTGGGTGTTGACCATATCGTTAAGCCAGATTGCGCCGCCCATACCAGCCGACGTGGGAGGTTTCCAGAACCCGGGCTGGTACCGCAGAAAGTCCAGTCGGTCCGGTCCATCTACCATTTCGGGATTCAGCAGTTCTTCCACCGTGGCCTCGTAGCCGCGGGCTACCCGCCCTTCCAGTTCATCGCGGGTAGCGCCAAAGCCGGCGCGGCGCATCAGGTGGGCCATCAGTTCAATATCCTGGTTTGCCACCTTTACTTACCTCCGTCGTGGGGAAGCACCTGATTAAATGGTTCCCCAATTTGGCTGCGCCTTGTCCACCCAATGCACAGGAAAGCGCAGCAAAACAACCAACCGGAATTATCGGATTGAATCTATTGTCCTGTCAAGGATAGAGGTGAATCGGAACAAGGCAATCGGGTTTTGATTGAGACTATAGGTGGCAGACATCCGCCAGGCATAAGACAGGTCACTCTGAGCTTGCCGAAGGGCCTGAAATCCTGCATGTCAGCCCGGTTACGAGTGCCCCAGTCGGCCTGTGGGATGGAGTTTAGATTCTTCACTCCGTTCAGAATTGTATGTGTTAGCTAAATCGATGACAAAAGT
>DAOUHR010000005.1:0-11459 GCA_034428635.1 Dehalococcoidia bacterium | reverse complement strand
AGGTCGTATTTCAGGAATTGTCAATCCCCTTCTAGGCAGGGGCTTCACCGGAAGCCGGCGGCAGAGTCGGTGGGCGTTCGCTCATGGGCTTGCGGCCCCGTGTCAGACGCTCCAGGTCCATGGCGCTGGTTTGGATTTGCAGGCGGAGTGGCCGATCTTCAATTTCTTCACTCACGTATTTGGGAAGATTGTTTCCAGCCAAAAGGGCATCAAACTTTGCGACTATAGGCCTGGGGCCCGCTGTTAAGGGTTACGCCCTCGGCTTCAGGGTCGGTCCTGGACCGCCGGACGGTAATCAGGGCAGTCCCATTGTCGCGCAACTCCATGTAGCCCCAGGTCAGCGCTGCGCCCTCTGAGCGGCGCAGCAGGCCGTCTCTCAGGACTGACAGCAGCGCAAGGATACTACGGTCGCCAGGGAGCCGTTTGACATAGCGAAGGCGTAGCGCGCTGGCACGGAATAGTTGGCAACCCAACGCTGACTCCAAGTGGCAAGGTCGGACCAGGATGGCAGTGTTTGGCTGCCGCCGTGCAAAGCTGTTCGAAAGCTCTGCTTCTCGCTATTGTCCCGCAATATTCGCCTCCAGATCGATGCTTCCTTTTTGTACCAATCTGTCAACGAATTTCCTGACACATACAGGAATGACAATAAGGGTCCCCCTAATTTCCAGCTCAACGAAGTTGCATTACCGTGGTGAGAACCGCCTCATCCTGGTGGTTTGCCTCACGCTGCGGTCATCAACCCCTAGCAGTAACGCCACGCGCCGCGAACTCAACGGACAGGAGGTGTGGCCCCTGCAAAGAATCAATTCAGCTACCTGTCCAAATGAGCGTGGCCCTAGCTCGTGACGAGGCCTTGGGGACCACGGAAAGCCTCTGAGCCGGGGGAATGAATTTAACATAGTGGAAAATGTTTAGTTACATTTTAGTCATACCGGCGAAATAAAAGCTTACTACGCTGGTTGCAACGACTTCGATAGAGAGAGTCAGCAACCTGCGATGACAGCTACCCAAGACCAGCACAACACCGCTACTCACTGTCCCTACTGTGCCTTCCAGTGCGGGATGCGACTGTCCGGCCCCCGGGAGGCGGCAGTGGTGGACGGGGACGAGGCGTTTCCCGTCAACAAGGGCGCCTTGTGCATCAAGGGCTGGACGTCGGCCGAAGCGCTGGCCCACCCGGACAGGCTGCTCAGCCCGCTGGTCAGGAATGGCGCCGGAGAACTGGTCCCGTCCACCTGGGACGAGGCGCTGGACCGGGTGGGAGAGGCCTTCCGGAAGACCCGGGCCGAGTTCGGCGCCGACGCCGTGGGCATCTTCGGCGGCGGGTCGCTGACCAACGAAAAGGCCTACCTGCTGGGCAAGTTCGCGCGGTTGGCCCTGGGCACCGCCAATATCGATTACAACGGCCGCTTCTGCATGTCGTCGGCCGCCGCCGCCGGCATTCGCGCCCTGGGCATGGACCGGGGCCTGCCCTTCCCCCTGGAAGACCTCGCCAAGGCCGAAGTAGTACTGCTGTCGGGGGCCAATGTGGCGGAGACCATGCCGCCGATAATGCAGTACTTCGAGGCCCAGCGGGCCAGCGGCGGGGTAATGGTGGTGTCGGACCCCCGCCGCACCGCCACCGCCCGGGGCGCCGACCTGCACCTGCGGCTGACCCCCGGCACCGACGCCGTCCTGGCAAACGGCCTGCTGCACCTGCTCATCCGCGACGATCTCATTGACCACGACTACATCCGGGACCGCACCGAGGGATTTGAACGGGTGCGCCAGATTGCCGCCACCTACTGGCCCGAGCGGGTAGAGCGAATCACCGGTGTTCCCGAGGCCGAACTGCTGCAGACGGCGCGCCTGCTGGGCCGGGCCAACACCGCCATGATCCTTACCGGCCGTGGCACGGAGCAGCAGGCCCAGGGGGTAACCAACGTCTTGTCCTTCATCAACCTGGCACTGGCCCTGGGCAAGGTGGGCCGCCCCAACTCGGGTTACGGCTGCCTGACGGGACAAGGCAATGGTCAAGGGGGACGGGAACACGGGCAAAAGTCCGACCAGCTTCCCGGCTACCGCCTGATTGCCGACCCGGCGGCCCGTCAGCACGTCGCCGCCGTCTGGGACTTTCCGGAAGAAGAGCTGCCGGGGCCCGGCAAGTCTGCCTACGAGCTGCTGGACAGCCTGGGCCCCGAGGGGGGTGTCCGCTCCCTGCTGGTGCTGGGTTCCAACGTGGCGGTCTCGGCGCCCCACGGCAACAACATCAGGGAACGGCTGGAGTCCCTGGACTTTCTGGTAGTGTCCGACTACTTCCTGTCGGAAACGGCTCAACTGGCCGACGTGGTGCTGCCATCGGCGCAATGGGCCGAGGAAGAAGGAACCATGACCAACCTGGAGGGCCGGGTTATCCGCCGCCGCCGGGCCTACGACCCGCCGGCAGGCGTTTTGACCGACCTGGAACTGCTGGAACAACTGGCGGCTCGGCTGGGCAGGGAACGGTGGTTCACCTACGCCAGCCCGGAAGCGGTCTTTGAGGAACTGCGGGCCGCCAGCGCCGGCGGCGTGGCTGACTACTCGGGCATTACCTACGACAAGATTGAGGCCAGCCAGGGCGTCTTCTGGCCCTGTCCTTCATTGGACCACCCCGGTACGCCCCGGCTGTTCGCCGAGGCCTTCCCCACGCCTAGCGGCAGGGCAAGGTTCCACCCCGTACTGCACCGGGAGGCGGCAGAAATGCCTGACGAGGAATACCCCCTGTACCTGACCACGGGCCGGGTGCTGGCCCAGTACCAGTCGGGTACCCAGACCAGGCGGATTGCCGAGCTGGAGGGTATGGCTTCCGAACCGCTGGCGGAAATAAACCCCACCACGGCGGAGCGGTACGGCCTGGCCGACGGCGATAGGTTGACCCTGGAGACCCGCCGCGGCGTGGCCAGGGTTCGGGCGCGGCTTACCGTCGACATCCGCCCCGACACGGTATTCGCCCCCTTCCACTGGCCCAACGAGCAGTCGGCGAACCTGCTGACCAACCCGGCCCTTGACCCAACCAGCCGGATGCCCGAGTTCAAGGTCTGCGCCGTGAGAATTGTCAAGGAATGAGACCGGCGGGAACGCTGCGGCGCAAGGCTTCAGTCAGTTTCCCTGGCCAGCAACTGTTGGAATAGATGACGAAAACGGCCTTCGCGAGGAATGGAGATGTTGAAGAAGGAACGCCTGGTAGTAATTGGTAACGGCATGGCCGGCGCCAGGTTCGTCGAGGAATTGGTGGCACGGGGCGGGGCCGAAATATACGACATCGTCATGTTCGGCGAGGAACCCCACGGCAACTACAACCGCATCCTGCTGTCCAGTGTCCTGGCCGGCTGCCACAAGCCCGAGGATACCTTTATCAACGAGCTGTCCTGGTACCAGGAACAGGGGATAAAGCTCTACTCCGGCGTAAAAGCTGGGTGGATTGACCGGATGGGGCAGTCGGTCTATGCCGCCGGGGGCATTTCGGAACCCTACGACAAGCTGGTAATCGCCACGGGCAGCACGCCCTTTCTCCCACCCATCGACAACATGTACGACGAGGACGGATTCATGCGGGACGGGGTGTTCTCTTTCCGCACGCTGGAGGACTGCCAGGCCATGATTGATCATGCCGCGTCGGCGCGCCGGGTGGTGGTTGTCGGCGGCGGACTGCTGGGCCTGGAAGCTGCCCGGGGACTGCTGGAACGGGGCCTGGAGGTCCACATAGCCCACCTGGGCGATTACCTGATGAACAGCCAGCTGGACGCCCCGGCCGGGGCGATGCTGAAGCAGACCCTGGAAGGGCTGGGCCTGAACATCCACCTGGACAAGCTGGCCGAGTCCATCAACCCGCCCTTCGCGGGCGCTCCCGTCGGCGGCCTGAAATTCAAAGACGGCGAGGAACTGGAGTGCGACATGATTGTCGTGGCAGCCGGGGTCAGGCCCAATATCGACCTGGCGAAGCAGGCCGGGCTCCACGTGCAGCACGGCATCGTCATCCAGGACGACCTGTCCTGCCGGAACGACCGCAACATCTATGCCATCGGAGAATGCGCCCAGCACCGGGGCAAGCTGTTCGGGCTGGTGGCGCCCCTGTGGGAACAGGCCCGAATCCTGGCGGAGCAACTGTCCGGCGAGAACCCCGAGGCATCCTTCCGTGGCGTCAGGGTCTCCACAAAGCTCAAGGTGCTAGGGGTTGACCTGGCGGTCATGGGCGACAAGGAGCCGCAGACTGATGACGACGAGCAGGTCCACTACAGCGAACCGGCCCGGGGCGTCTACAAGAAACTCATCGTCCGCAACGGCCGCCTGGCCGGGGCCATCCTGCTGGGCGACGGGCTGACCACGCCCGCCGTGCTGCAGGCTTTTGATCGGGGTGAACTGTTGCCCGACAGCCGGGCCAGCCTGCTGTTCCCCGGCACCGGCGGCGCGGCGCGGATAGACGTGGAAGAGCTGCCCGATACCGCCCAGGTCTGCAACTGCAACGGAGTCACCAAGGGCCGGATTATCCAGGCCTGCCAGGAAGGCGCCGCCACCCCGGAAGCCGCCTGCAAGGCCACCCGCGCCGGTACCGGCTGCGGCGCCTGCAAGCCCCAGGTCAAGGCCATAGTCGCTTTCGAGGCAAACCGGGCGGCATCCCAGGCCGCCACCGCCATCAGCGTGATCGGCGGCAAGAAGGTGGAATTTCCCACCATTCCGGATGAAACGCTTTCCAGGCCGGCCGAAAGCATTCCAGTTGGCAGCGGTTCAGCAAGCTCACCTTGAGGGGGCATTCGGCAAGGTCCAGGGATATCGCCCGGGAGGGCGACAGGGTAAGGAGCAACAAGGAGAACCATCGTGAACAAGATTGAGACCTACAAGGAAGAGAAAAACGGGCTGGATGTCAGGGACGATCTGCCCCGCTACGCCAGCGAGGGATGGGAGACCATCAGCGACGGTGACAAGGAACGTCTTAAGTGGCTGGGAGTCTTCTTCCGGCGCCAGACACCGGGCCATTTCATGATGCGGCTGCGTATCCCCAATGGCATCGGCAACTCGGCCCAGTTCCGCGCTATCGCCGAAATCAGCAGCGACTTCGGCAAGGACTTCGCCGACCTGACTACCCGCCAGCAAATCCAGATCAGGTGGTTTCAGATTGACGAGGTGCAGAGCATCTGGGACCGGCTGGAAGCGGTGGGGCTGGTGTCGCTGCAGACGGGCATGGACAACATCCGCGGCATAGTAGGGTGCCCGGTGGCGGGCCTTACCCCCAACGAACTGTTCGATGCGTCCGGCGTGGTGCGGGAATACAACGACATCTTCGTGGGCAACCGGGAATTCACCAACCTGCCCCGCAAGTTTAACGTCACCATCACCGGCTGCCTGGACAACTGCACCCACGCAGTCACCCAGGATATCGCACTGACCCCGGCCGTCCGCGCCATCGCTGGCCGGGAGGTCCAGGGCTTCAACGTGGCCGTGGGCGGCAAGCAGGGTTCCGGCGGCTTTCGGCCCGCCACGGACCTGGACGTGTTCGTGCTGCCCCGGGACGCGGCGGTACTTTGCAGCGAAATTACCCTTCTGTTCCGCGACAACGGACCCAGGGAAGCCCGCAACAAATCCCGCATGGCCTTCCTGGTGGAGGAATGGGGCGCAGACAGATTCCGGGCTGAACTGGAGAAGCGGGTGGGGCAATCCCTGCTTACTGCAGGTTTGCCTGCAGGCGACGAAGACAAGTCCGACCACATCGGCATCCACCCCCAGAAGGAAGCAGGCCTGAACTACGTGGGCCTGGTGGTTCCCGTGGGTCGGATTACCGCAGCACAAATGCTGGAAGTAGCCCGCCTGGCCGATACCTACGGCAACGGGGAGATACGCCTGACTGCCGAACAGAACCTGATTATCCCCAACGTGCCGGACGAACTGCTGCCTGCCCTGGAACTGGAACCGTTGCTGGCGGAGTTCCGACCCGACCCTGCGCCGGTGATGCGGGGGCTGGTCAGCTGCACCGGCATAGATTACTGCCACTTCGCTCTGGTGGACACCAAGGCGCTGGCCCTGAAGACGTCGCTACACCTGGAGCAGAAGGTGGACAGCAACCTGCCGGCCCTGTCCATCAACTGGTCGGGCTGCCCCAACGCCTGCGGCAACCACACGGTGGCCGACATTGGGCTGCTGGGCAAGAAGGCCCGGGTAGACGGCGAGGTTGTCGAGGCGGTGGATATTTTCCTGGGCGGCAAGGTGGCTTCGGCGGCCGGTGTCGTCACCGATGGCGAGTCGGCCGTGAAGACGCTGGAGAATGTGCCCTGCGATGAGTTGCCCGAAACCCTGGAGAAGGTACTGGAATCTCTCAAGCAGACTCCCGTCGCGCTGACTGTATAGCTGAACTGACTAGTAAAAAGGAGGACCAGAGTCATGGAAGTCAAAGATCCCGACGTTCTGTCACCACCACCTTCGAACAAGGCCACTCGCATTCGTCTTTTCAGTCTTTCCAAGCCCCACATGCGGACCTTCCACCTGACCTGGTTCGCCTTCTTCCTGGCCTTCTTCGGTTGGTTCGGCATAGCCCCCATGATGGCGCTGGTCCGGGACGACCTGGGCCTGACCAAGACCCAGATCGGCAACACCATCATCGCGTCAGTTGCAATTACCATCCTGGCCCGGCTGCTCATAGGCTGGCTCTGCGACCGGATCGGGCCCCGCCTGGCCTACACGGGCCTGCTGGTGCTGGGATCCATACCGGTGATGTGCATCGGCCTCGCCCAGAGCTACGAGACCTTCCTGCTGTTCCGGCTGGCCATCGGCGTCATCGGAGCATCATTTGTAATCACCCAGTACCACACTTCAGTAATGTTCGCTCCCAACGTGGTGGGCACGGCCAACGCCACCACCGCCGGCTGGGGCAACATGGGCGGCGGCGTCACCCAGATAGTCATGCCCCTGGTGCTGACGCTGGTACTGATGCTGGGGGTCAATGAGGCCTTTGGCTGGCGGGTGGCAATGGTGATCCCCGGCGTCGGCCTGTTCCTCGTTGGCATCGCCTACTATTTCCTGACCCAGGACTCGCCGGAGGGCAACTACCGGGACCTGCGGGCCGCCGGCAAGATGGCTCCCTCCCCTTCGGTCAGCGGTTCCTTCCTGGATGCGGCCAGGGACTACCGGGTGTGGACCCTCTTCGTGATCTACGGCGCCTGCTTCGGCGTGGAGTTGACTATCAACAACGTGGCGGCGCTCTACTACTACGACCGCTTTGAGCTGAACCTGGCAACCGCCGGGCTGATTGCCGGCCTGTTCGGCCTGATGAACATCTTCGCCCGGACCCTCGGCGGATACTTCGGTGACAAGTTTGGCATCAAGTTCGGGCTGAAAGGCAGGGTGATGTTCCTGGGCGGTGTGCTGCTGCTGGAGGGATTGGCCCTGATCCTGTTCTCGCAGATGGCCACCCTGTTCCTTGCCGTGGGCGCCATGATTATCTTCAGCCTGTTTGTCCAGATGTCCGAGGGGGCAACCTTCTCGGTGGTGCCCTTCATTAACCGCAAGGCACTGGGCTCGGTGGCGGGCATCGTGGGCGCGGGCGGAAACGCCGGGGCGGTGGCGGCGGGCTTCCTGTTCCGCATCGAAAGCCTTACCTTCGGGGATGCGCTAATGCTCATCGGCATTGCGGTGGTGGCTGTTGCTCCCCTGGCCTTCCTGGTACGTTTCTCCCCGCAGCGGGAATCAGAGGAAAGCAGCCTGATGCAGGAAGCGCTGGCCAGTCGGAGAGCCCTGGCGGAGGAGGCGGTCCCGGCCGCGGCAGACTAGTGCTGGGTGAAAGCCGTACTCTCACAAATCTAATGGTCTGATCCTGGATGCTGTCCTTTTGCGGGAAGTTGTGCTGGGGGGCATCCATGGTGCGGGATGTTTACGGGGTCCATCTTAGTGTCCAGGAAAAGGGACGGCTCAAAAGGATAATCCGGCCTGGCAGGAGCTTGGCCCAGGCAGTGACCAGGGCCCGCATCCTGATCAAGACAGACGAGGGTTGGACCGCTGCCGGGGTAGCCGTTGGCCTTGGACGTGTCGGAGCGTACAGTGCGCCGGGCTAAGTGGCGGTACGTGGATGAGGGACTGTAGGAGGCGCTGCGGCGCCACGCCCAGGGTCAACCACTGAACAAACGTTGGGGATTAGAGTCCGTGTAGCATGGCCCGTTTTATGTGTCTCTACATCGGAGTCCTTGGTAACAAAGGAAAGGGGCGGGTTTGAAACCCGCCCCGTAAAGTGGTCGAAAAAGAGAGTTTAAGCTAGCTGGCCCCGCCCTCGATCATGGTGGTCATTTCTTCCACGCTCTTGTCGCCGAAGTCCGGTTCGCCGCCGTTGATGCGGTAGGTGGGGGTGCCGAAGACGCCCAGATCCTTGGCCGCCTGGTGTTCTCCCATAACATAGTCCCGGTACTGCCCGGAGTCCAGCGCCGCGCCCAGTTCTTCAGTGTCCAGGCCGCACTCCGCGCCCAGGTTCAGCAGCACTTCCCGATTGCCCAGGTCAACGCCATCCTCCCAGTAAGCCCTGGCAGCGGCGTGGTGGAACTCGCCGTCCAGCCCCTTGTCCCTGGCGAAGGCAGTGGCCTCGTGGGCCAGGTTGGTGTTGGGATTGAGGCTCGGGCGGCGCATGACGATGCCCGCATCCCGCGCCCGGTCTTTCCAGGCATCATTAAGATCCGTTTCCGTCTCGCCTTCCCGCAGGATTCGGGGCTCACCCTCGATGGGGCGCTCCGGCGCCAGCAGGTAGGGACGTCGGTCAATCACCGCGCCGGTGGCTTCCGCTGCCTTGTCCAGCCTGACCAGGCCGACATAGCACCAGGGTCAAGTGTAGTCGTACCAGACGACAACATTGGTTTCGTTGCTGGTGGTCATTGCATCCTCCTTTGCAATCAAGGTTTGCCGTATTGTAACACGACGGAAGCGGCCTCACGCCGCTCCCGGGGCAGCCCGAAATTTTCCGGCAAAGCCGTTCCGTTCTGTTGCTTATTACCCCATCGCATTCCGATATAATAGTGCCCGTCAAACCTGTATTTCTGAACAACCCTGACAGGCAAGAAGGAGGCCAATATGCCGTTCGGAGGCAACGACTGGCTGGCATTGACCCAGGAAGAAACCCTTGAACCTGATATTCCCATTATCGACCCGCACCACCACTTCTGGGACAAGCGGGCAGAGCGCATTCCCTACCAACGCTACTTGCTCCAGGAACTGGCCGACGACGTTAACGCCGGTCACAACGTGGTATCCACCGTATTCATCGAGGCGCGGGCCATGTACCGGGCCGACGGGCCCGTGGAGTTGCGGCCCGTGGGCGAGGTTGAGTTTGTCCAGGGCCAGGGCGCGGCCAGCGCCAGCGGCCTCTACGGCCCTGCCCGGGCCGCGGTGGCCATCATCGGCCACGCCAACCTGAACCTGGGCGCCGAGGTGGAAGGAGTGCTGGACGCCCTGCACGACGCCAGCCCCTACCACTTTCGGGGCATCCGCCACTCGGTAACCTGGGACCCGCACCCGGAGATTGAGAACACGGCGGCCCACAACATGCAGGGCCAACTGGCCAGCGACAAGTTCCGGGAAGGGGCGCGGGTGCTGGCAGCCAAGGGTCTGACCCTGGAGGGCTGGCTCTACTTCCCCCAACTGCAGGAAATGGCCGACTTCGCCAAGGCCGTGCCCGACCTGACCATCATCCTGAACCACATCGGCGGGCTAATAAGGGTGGGCCCCTACGCGGGAAGGGACGACGTGATGGACACCTGGCGGAAGGGCATCGCCGCCGTGGCCGAGTGCCCCAACGTAGTCTGCAAGCTGGGCGGCATCGGCATGCCCCGCACCGGATTCGACTGGCACACCCGCAACACCCCCATCGGATCGGAGGAACTGGCCAGCGACATGGCGCCGCTGATCAACTACTGCATCGAACACTTCGGCCCCAGCCGCTGCATGTTCGAGAGCAACTTCCCGGTAGACAAGGTCTCCTACTCCCACCACATCCTGTACAACGCCTTCAAGCGACTGTCCGCCGGTTATTCCGCCAGCGAGCGGGCCGACATGTTCCACGACACGGCGGCCAGGGTGTACCACATTTAGACGTGTGCAATGGGGTTTCAAATGTTTAGGGGCGGGTTGATGAAACCCGCCCCTTGAACTTTCCTTAACCCGCGTCGTTGTGGTCGCCGCTACGCCGGCGCCTGAATGTCAATTTCGTAGCGCGACAGGACTTCTTCAATCTGGGCTGCCGACTTTTCGTCCGCCGGGATCAGCGGCAGGCGGGGGTTGCCGACGTTGAAGCCAACGTGGTTGAGGGAGTGCTTCACGGGGATGGGATTGGAGACGATGAACAGGACCTTGAAGATCTCCAGCAGGCGGCGATGCTCGGCGGCGGCCTGCTCTACTTCGCCCTCCAGCAGCAGGCCCATCATCTGCTTGATCTGGTTGCCCACCAGGTGGGAAGCCACGCTGACCACGCCGTAGCCGCCGGTGGCCATGATGTAGAAGGTCTCGTTATCGTTGCCGCTCCAGACGCGGAAGCCGTCCCGCGAACCCTCGATGATGCGGGTGATCTGGTCCATGTCGCTGCCCGCTTCCTTGACGCCGACGATGTTGTCCACGTGACTTAGCCGGATGGTGGTGTCGTGGGTCATGTTCAGGCTGGTGCGGCTGGTGACGTTGTAGAGCATGCAGGGCAGGTTGACGTGGGCGGCGATGGTCTTGAAATGCTGGTAGAGGCCCTCCTGCGGGGGCTTGTTGTAGTAGGGGACCACCAGGAGAAGGCCGTCCACGCCGGCCTTCTCCGCCTCCATGCTCAGTTCGATGCTCTCGGCGGTGCTGTAGTTGCCGCTGCCGGCCACCACGGCGCCCCGGTCGCCCACGGCATCCTTGATTTCGCCCCAGAGCCGGATTTTTTCTTCAGTGGTGAGGGTAGGGGACTCGCCGGTGGTGCCGGACACGATGACGCCGTCGCTGCCCGAGTCCAGCAGGGCGTTAGCAAGACGCTTGGCCTGGTCATAGTCCACTCGTCCCTCGTCATCAAAGGGAGTTACCATAGCCGTAATCAGTCTGCCTATCTCCGTCATGCTGACCCTCCTCTTAAGATTTTGCGGCCATTATACACGGTAGGGGGGAGTTTTGCTCAAGCAGGTTGGGATGTGCCCCGTAGAGGCGTCCATTAGAATTTCATTATTTCCACGTACATGCGCTACTACGTACTGTCCCGGGGTATTAATACTTCTTAATTGACATCCAATTCCTGCTCTGTCAAGATTTTGCTCGCCAAACTAACCCCCTACAACCTAACCGAGCCACTTAACGACGACAGGAATAGCACGTTCCTTTGCCCCTTGTTGGCTCGTGAAGGTTATGGTTACTTTGGCGAGTGTCACTGTCCTTTGTCTTAAGGGGGTCCTGATGAAAAAACCACTCTCGCTTGTCCTATCGGCGCTAGCCGTTGCCGCAATTCTAGCTTGTACTACCTC
>DAOUHR010000004.1:0-20125 GCA_034428635.1 Dehalococcoidia bacterium | reverse complement strand
AGGTGGGCAGCGAACACGTCCGCCACGGCCGTTTGACCAACAACTACGAGGATTACCTGACCCTGAAGTACTCGGCCAAGAGCGTCAACGCCGTGCTCACTTCCAACTCCGGCGAACCCTACCAGGTGCGCATTACCCTGGACGGCAAGTACCTGACCGAGGAGAATGCCGGCGCTGACATTCAGTTTGGCGAGGACGGCGAAACCTACCTGCAGGTGGAACAGCCCCGCCTCTACGAAATCATCGACAGCCCCGGCTACACCCAGGGCCAGGTGCTCCGTATGAGTTCAAACTCCAACAACTTTGGCCTGTTCGCCTTCACCTTCGGCGTCTACGAGGACGGTCCATAATGGCATGGTTGCCTCATATCAACTCGGGTACAAACCGTCGTTCCCGCGCCGGCGGGAACCTCGAACCCGGCGCAGGCTTCTCCCAGCCGACGGGAAAAATATCACGCACCTCGGCGTCAATCCGTCGTTCCCGCGAAGGCGGGAACCTCGAACAGTGGGCAATCCTCTCCCATCCACGCAATCTTGCCGGGCTGTTGGTTACTTTCTTCGCCTTGGTTGCCATAGCAGCGCTGTCAGGCTGCGCCGCCGCCGCCCCTGCCCCGACGGCTACCCCCGAACCGACGGCAGTCCCGGCCACCGAGGTTCCGCAGCAGGCTCCGACCGCAGAATCCCTCGTCGCGCCGGCGGGCAACCCTTTTGCGGGCGGAGATGAGATTAACCCCATTCTCGCCACCACTATCCTGAACCCCGGCGAGCAGCGGGTATCCTTCCTGCTGGTGGGCAAGAAAGCCATCATCAAGGCCCCGGAAGCCGTCATCACCGCCACCTTCCAGGGCCAGGGCGAGGCCCCTACTCAGGAGGCCACCGCCATATATCATGACTGGCCCTTCGGCATCCGCGGGGCCTACAGCGCCCGCATGACCTTTGACCGGCCCGGCCCTTGGCAATTAAGAGTTTCCGTGGACGACGGAGAAGTTTCCGGCGAAACCGTCATTGACCTGAAAGTAGTGGAAGAATCCCCGGTTCCTGCCATCGGCCAGCGTCCGCCCCTCAGCCAGACCAAGACCCTGGCCGACGTGGCCGGGGTGGAGCAGTTGACCACCGACTACAACGCCGACGAAGACCTGTATCAGTTGACCGTGGCCCAGGCCGTCGAGAGTCCCCGTCCGGCCGTGGTGGTTTTCGCCTCCCCCGCCTTCTGTACCAGCGCCACCTGCGGCCCCCAGGTGGACACGGTCAAGGAACTCAAGAACGCCTTTGCTGACCGCGCCGATTTCGTCCACGTCGAAATCTACGACCAGCCCGAGGAGATCCAGGGAGATCTTTCCAAGGCCCGCTTTGCGCCCGCGGTTGACGAGTGGGGCTTTTCCTCTGTCCCCCACTGGTTCAACGAGTCCTGGGTCTACATCCTGGACGAACAGGGCCTGGCGGACCACCGCTTCGAGGGCTTCGTGACCCTTACGGAGTTGAAAACCGCCCTCAAGGAAACCCTGGGCGAGACCTAGGAATCTTCTGAATGGGTCCCTTTCGCCTCAAGGAACCTCTGAATAATTCCCTTCCCCCTTGACGGGGGAAGGTTAGGATGGGGGTGAAGACCCTCTATGCCTATCTGGCATCCGGTGAGATTATCCCCTGTCACGGGCAGATTCCTCACTTGTTCAGAGTTTCCTTAACAAAAAAAGGTGGAACGGGCAGGGTTATTGTAGTTCATGCTTGGTGACAACCCGTAGTTCCCGCGCAGGCGGGAGCCTCGAACTCGAGGCAGACCTGTCCCCGCTATCAAGGGAAAGCAGGGCAATCGCATTATGATTAAGTTGTCATTCTGAACGGAGTGAAGAATCTAAACTCCATCCCACAGGCCGACTTGGGGGCCCGTAACCGGGCTGACGCGCAGAATTTCAGGCCCTTCGGCAAGTTCAGGGCGCCATGACTTATGCCTGGCGGATGTCTGCCACCTCTAGTCTGAATCTAAAACGCGATTGCCCTGCAAGGGAAAGACCTTGCCCCACGTTCAACGCTGGGGTAGGATTACCGGTAACCATCCCGCCAGGAGTTCGCCCTTATGACCACAGCCGGGCAGTACCACACCGCCGACATCACCCTTAACGTCAACGGCCAGGCCCACTCCCTCCAGGTGCGGCACCATTGGACGCTGCTGGACGTGATCCGTGAGCAACTGGACCTGATCGGCTCCAAGAAGGGATGCGACCGGGGCGAGTGCGGTTCGTGCACCGTTCTGCTGGATGGCAAACCCGTCTACGCCTGCCAGCTACTGGCCGTCCAGGTCGGCGGCCGCCAGGTCATCACCATCGAGGGCTTGGGCGACGGAACCCCTAACGTGGAGGGCATGGACCCGGTACAGCAGGCCTTTTTGCAAGAGGATGGCGGGCAGTGCGGCTTCTGCACGCCCGGCTTTGTCATGTCCACCCGCGCCCTGCTGAACAGCAACCCCAACCCTACCGACGACGAGATCCGGCAGGCCCTCTCTGGCAACCTCTGCCGCTGCAACGCCTACGGCCGCATCCTGGAATCGGTGCGGGCCGCCAGGCAGACCTGACAATACGGCTTCCCGCCACCCCGCTCCCTGGCTCTCAACTCTCCTCTTTTGCCAAACACCTAGCCATAAACGCTATTAACTGTTCCGAGGCACGTCTATTAGCATATATGTATAACACCGGTGTTATTTATCACCAAACCCAATGTTGCTCGGGTCTGATCAGGCCCTTCGCGCGGCTCGGAAGGGAGCTAATAATATGGACTCCCACTCTGGGAGTATCTCGGACTCCATATCACGCGGAGAACACGGTACCTGGCAAATAGCCATAATTATGTTCTGGGGACTCGCATTATTGGCAAGTGTGGTCGCCTCGGTGGCCATCGGATATCAGTCAGTCTTTGCGGCAGGCCTTTTTGAAACAACCGACTGTGTCCCAGGCTGTGTGGCTTCAGGCGACATATCCTACTCTGCGAAATCGGAAGTCGTGACCCAACCGGACCTCTGTCCAGGGCAATCGCATTGTGTTTGAATTGTCATTCTGAACGGAGTGAAGAATCTAAACTCCTTCCCACCGGCCGACTGGGGGACCCGTAACCGGGCTGACATGCAGGACTTTAGGCCCTTCGGCAAGTTCAGGGCGACCAGTCTTATGCATGGCGGATGTCTGCCACCTATAGTCTGAATCTAAAGCGCGATTGCCCTGGACCTCAGTCTTAGGGTAGTATCGCTGATGGATCCCACTCCTGCAGGTCACACCAACAGCTTCGGCTCTGAGTTGCCCCGGCCCCGGCCAGGGAACATCGGCCAACCGGCGGATGTCTATGTGTGGGCCGCATGTCTCACGGTGGCCGAATATTCCGATGCAGAGTCCACATATCTGGGATATATACCCAACCTTGCCACGGATTAAGGTGGCCTGACTTCGACCAGTTTCACCTATGGAGACACCAGCCTTACGATCGAGAATCTCTATTACCAGGAAACCGCTGGCGGTGACAGGCACCTGGTGCTGGAACTAGATGCCCCCTTGCGCGATGAAATGATCCTGCACGCCGGAAATACGGAATTCCCCCTTGCTGCTTCGACGAGCACCGGACTTGGCCCGAACGATCGCGCCTGGATGCTTGACAGCAGCCTGGGCTGGGCCCAGGGCTAGTCCTACCTGGTAGTGTTGCGGGAAGCTTTCGAAATGCCCATGAGCCGGGCGGTACAAGGAGAGCACGGGCACGAAGGCAGCGCAGCGTTCTGCGGTAACCCTGCGGAACCGGCTATATCATTGCCTCAGGGGCTGACAACCATCTGGGAGGCAAACATGCTTGTGGGAGAGGCATCCGATTCCGAACGAGCATACATGGGACATATGCCGCCATGTCCCCCAGCGAAGGCGATTTGGACGATACCTCTTTCACCTACGATGGTGTTGAATACACCGTTCTCACTATCTTCAATCAGAAAGTCGGACAAGTCCGGCAGTTGGTGTTCGCCTCAGACCCCCATTTGCCCGATGATCTCATTCTTGAAATCGGCGAGGATGAATTTTCGATTGCAGACTCCCGGAAGCTGGGGGCCGATGGCAACATCCACGCCTGGTGGCTGGATTCGAGCTTTGGATGGGCCGAAGGGCAAACGCTGCAAGTCAGCCTGAAAGAACCGGAAGAGTAGCCCGTCCTGAACCGTCCGAATCGGGCCCGACTTACGCGGACAAAGCACCTTTTTTCGACAATTTGGGGCGGCCAGCACGGACATTCATCTTTCCCCAAATGTCAGGGCCCCGCACTGCGAGGCCCTGATACTGTCTCAAAAACATAGAACCAAGGAGCGGGTCAACCCGACATTGGAGTGGCCTGCCGACCACTGCCCCGGTCAGCTGCTACTTCCACGACATTTCTGCCACCCGCAGCCTCTGGTCGGGTCGAGGCTTGAACTCCAGATCTTCCGCCAGCCCGTGAATCTCAAAGGCCTGGAACACGCCGATGAACAGCACGTCTTCCTTCATCCGGTCGGCAAGCTGCTCCAGCAGTTCCGCCCGGCCTTCCTCCAGGGTGGCGGCCCTGGCCTGTTCCAGCAGCGCCTGCATGTCCGCATCGCACACCCGGGACTGGAAGTAGTAGCAATTCAGCAGTCGCCCGGCCGGGCGCCCAAAGTCCAGGCTCGGCCATTCGGGCGTGAACTCTATGAGATGGCCGGAGCCGGACGACCCTTCACAGTTGATGGGGGGCTCGGCCAGGTTCTGGGCGGTGATTTCGCCGGCCTCCGATACGGAGTTGCCCACGCCGCAGTTGCGGATGCTGCGCCACAGGCTGCGCTCAGTTACCTCCACTTTGCCCTTGATGCCCACCGCCTCCCAGTAACCGGCCATGGCTTCGTAAACCTCAGGTTGCTTGGGTACTCTGCCCTCCCTTCCAATGATCCTTATCTCCTCGCCATCATATCCGGCCTGCTCCAGCAGCCGCATCGACTTGTCCGGGTCAAACTCCCAGTAGCTGCCGTTATGCTCGGTAATTCCCGGCATGCCGATTACACCGGGCAGCGGCGTGCAGGTTGTGGCTGAGTTGAAGATTTCCTCAACGATTTCCTGGCAGTTAATGGCATGTACCAGTGCCTGCCGGAATATGGTCTGCCTCAGCATGGGGTGCCACAGGGTGTCTATGTAGAACCCTTCCACCTCCCACTGGGGCATGGAAATCGCCTTGGGCACATTGGGAATATCTTCTACGTTCAGCAGATAGGTATGGTCCGCCTCCCCTGCCTGGATCATGGCTGATCTGACGGTGGTCTCCAACCGCCAAACGTACTGGACGTTGGAAATGGACGGCGCGGGCAGGTCGTCCCGCCCCGAAGGCACATAGTCCTCGTAAGCTACTGAATCGACGTACACGCCCGGCTCATATCCGTCAAATCGGTAAGCGCCGAACCCCACCGTTGTCCGGTCCCGAACGTCATCCTCGGTTGATTGCCACCACTTCGGGGCCTGGTAAGCCACTCCGGTTATATCGGCGGGCAGAATGGGGCAGCTTTGCGATTCGCCGTCGTTGTAATTGGCGTGGGCGCAGGTAATGTCGAGGGTATATTCGTCGACCACCGTGCCGGTCAATGGCCCGTGCACCCCAAAACCCAGGCCAATTTGCGGGTCCCCATTGTGGTTGATATTCCAGGCCGCGGTGGTGGCGTTCCAGGGTTCGCCGTTAGTGAATTTAACCCCCTCCCGCAGGGAGAACCGCCACCGATCCGGGGCCACCTGCTCCCAGCCCGTTGTTGACGTTGTGGGGCCCAGTTCCAGGGTGGTCGTATCCAGCCACACCAGCGGTTCGCCCCAGTTATAGGAAACGATAGAACTGGTCTCGGCGCTCCCCGTGCTCCACGGGGACAGGGCGTCTGGCTCCGTGGGTATCACCACGATTATGGAGTCCTTGCCGCTGGCCGGTGCTTCCGGCATCGCGGCCGGGACCGGTGTGGCTGTTGGTGATGGCGCGGCAGACGCAGCTCCGCCCTGTGACGCAGACGGTGCCTTAGTGGGAGCAATGCCCATGGCCTCTGCGGCCGCCGTGGGCTGCGCCTCAGGTTCAGCTTGGGCCGGCGGCTGGGCCTGAGTCTGTGGCGCGGCCGTTGGCGCCGGGGCCTGTGTCGGGTTGGACGTGGAACCGCAGCCCACTACCAGTGCCAGGGAGAGCGCAGCCACCAGCGTGAAGAAATAACGTGATTTAGGCCAATAGTTCAGCATCGTTCATCATCCCCCCGATTTCGGTTACAGCAAGTGGCGAGATCGCGACAGAGTCGCCATATTCATTGCCGTACAATGTTAAGCTTGCCAGCCCAATGATGTCAAAGACACGCAGTACGTTTAGTAATACGGCCAATTATCGAAATCGGAAAGAGGTTGTGCGTCCTTTTTCGCTAGTGGCAGTGGCATTGTCCTTTGACCTGGCAAGGACCCGATGAAGATTTCGTGAATTTCTCACGTCTCTTACTCGCGCACAAATGCGTTGGGACCGAAGAAAGACTATAATAAGACTAGATGAGATACCATAACCGAATAAATAATATGTATATTTAGGTGTCGAATGAAGGACTAGTCCACGCTGAAGGTACTCCCACGGTTTCCCTCTATTCCTCCTATAGGGATAAAGGTGGGACCCCTTCCAAACGAATGCAGGAGAAACAAGAATGAGGAAACGGATTTCTATAGTCATGGCGTTAACAATTGTGGCCTAGTTGGTGGGCCTGCTGACGGCAAACTTGCTCAGCGCCGCCGATGGCAACGAACAGCTTTACGTTGAGGTGTCACTGACTAACCTGACCCCCGGCCAGGTGCTGTCGCCGGTCTTCATCGCCAGGCATAACGGCCACATGGACCCCCTGTACACGCTGGGGCTGCCCACCAGCGAAGCCTTGGCGAAAATGGCTAAAGACGCCGACGCTACTGACCTGCTGGCCCAGTGGGACCCAGCAACTAACAGTTACATTGGCGAATCCATGGTGCTGGCACTGATTGACGGCCCCATACCCCCCGGGGAAACCGTCTCGACTCAGTTCGAATTCGATGACGACAATAGCCGTATGTCCTTTATCAGCATGCTGGTCACCACCAGCGATGCTTTCATCAGCGGCCACGGCATCGACCTCACTGAGTCCCGCACCATAAACCTGACTGCCTACGACGCGGGCAGCGAGTTTAACAGCGAAGACTGCGCTTACGTACCGGACCCGCCCTGCGGTAACCATGCCGAAGACAACGCCATGGCCGAGGGCTACGTGTACGTGCACAACGGTATCTACGGCGGCGATGGCTCCGGCCTGACCCCAGCCACCCACGACTGGCACAATCCTGTGGCCCGCATGACCATCCGTAGCTGGATACTCCAGGATTAGTCTCGGGCCAATGGCAGACCGCGAGTCGGTTTACTCACGGGTTGACGTGAAATGCTACCCTTGCCTTGAGCCATGAACCCGCCAGGATAAAATCGTCAGGGGAGGGATTCCACATCCCTCCCCTGACATATGCATGCCGCTCCGGTTTTCGTGGCCGCCTTGCTCGGGCGCCACGGGTTTTACTCCGGTTACTGGACAGTCAGTTGCATCAGGCCAAAGTAAACTCCCTGGGGATCGTGCAAGTAGCAGAACCGAAGATCCGCTTCCTGCATAAGGGGCACCACCACCTGGGCGCCCAGATCATGCGCCTTTTGAAAGCTGGCTTCAATGTCCTCTACGCAAAAATAGGAACCCCAGTTGGACGGCACTTCGCCCCAGGATGGTTTGATCTGGATCATTCCGGCTACGTGCATCTCGCCCAGCGTGAACTCGTGGTAGTCCTCCGCCTCTGGCCCCACCTGGTGGGTGGTACGATCCCAGCCGAAAACGCCGGCGTAGAAGGCGTTGGCTGCCTCCGTGTCTGTGGTGTAAAGCTCGTTCCAGCCCAGGGAACCCGGTTCTTGGATCAACCCGGCGCCGACGTTTTCTCCGGCCTGCCAGATGCCGAAGGTCGCGCCGGTCGGGTCCGCACCACCGACATACGGCCGGCCACTACCGACATACGGCCAGCGTCAAATACGTCAAAGGGCTCGTTGATAACATCGCCGCCGGCTTCCCTCACCCTAGCGGTCACCGCGTCCACGTCGTCGGTGGAGATGTTGCACACCCAATGGGGGTTCACCCCCTGGGCCGGCATATCCTCCTAAATCTGGAACAGGCCGCCCACGAACCTGTCGTTCTTCTGCAGCATGGTATAAACCATGCTCTCGCTCATGGGCGCATCGGTCCGGTTCCAGCCCAGCAGTTGCGAGTAGTAGCTTTTGGAGGCTCCAACGTCCGGGGTGGCCAGTTCCATCCAGCAGAAGGTCCCCGGGGCATAGCTGCCTACTTCGGGGATGGATTCATGCAACTCCTAAGAAATATTTGGACCACCTGTGCTAATAGTGTGGCCATCCATACGGAGCGCCAAGCAACAAATGACAGGAATCGGGGAGATTACGCCGGAAGTTGCGCGGCCCAGCAACTCTATAGTTTGCCAGAGCCGGTTTCAGCTAACCGAACCGGCCGGTGATGTATGCCTCGGTGCGCTCGTCACTGGGGTTCGTGAAAATCTGCCGGGTTTCGTTGAATTCGATCAATTCGGCAATCTTGTCATCACGGGGATTCAGGAAAGCAGTAAAGTCGGATACACGGGCGGCCTGCTGCATGTTGTGGGTAACAATCACTATCGAATAGTCCTTCGACAATTCTCGCATCAACTCCTCGATGGCCAGGGTGGAAATGGGGTCCAGGGCAGAGCAGGGCTCGTCCATCAGGATGACCTGCGGCTGCACCGCCAGGGCCCGGGCGATGCAGAGGCGCTGCTGCTGACCGCCGGACAGGGAGAGGGCGCTCTCCTTCAACCGGTCCTTAACCTCGTCCCACAGGGCGGCGCGGCGGATGGAGTCTTCCACCAGGGCGTTCATATCCCCCCGGAAACCGTTCACCCGGGGTCCGAAAGCCACGTTGTCATAGATTGACTTGGGAAAGGGGTTGGGCCGCTGGAACACCATGCCGATCTGGTACCGGATTTCCGTGGGGTCAACGCTGGCGTCGTACAGGTCCTGGCCGCCAAATAGCACCGACCCACTCATATGGAAGCTGGGAATCAGGTCGTTCATCCGGTTGAAACAGCGTAGCAGGGTGCTCTTGCCCGAACCTGAAGGCCCGATGATGGAGGTAATCTTGTGAGTCTCAACCTCCATGTCCACACCGCTAATGACGCAGGTACGTCCGTAGAAGACGTTGAGGTTTTTGGTTTCAATTATTGGTGCATTGTCAGCCACGGATTAACCCTCCAGGCGGCGCTGGAAACGGTTGCGCAGCAGAACGGCCAAAGCGTTCATGGACAGCAACACGACCAGCAGGATTATGATTCCGGCGGCGGCGGCTTCATGAAAGCCCTCCTGGGGCCGGGAAACCCAGTTGAAGATCTGTATCGGAAGCACGGTGAACCTGCTCATGGGGCCGTCGGGTGTGAAGGGCACGAAGGTCAGCGCCCCCATGACAATCAGCGGCGCCGTCTCTCCGATAGCCCGGCTCACCGCCAGGATTACCCCGGTGAGAATGCCTGGAAATGCCTGGGGCAGCACCAGTCGCCAGATGGTCTGCCAGCGGGTAGCCCCCAGGGCGTAACCTCCTTCTCTGATGGAAGGTGGC
Source organism: Dehalococcoidia bacterium (assembly GCA_034428635.1). GTDB lineage: Bacteria > Chloroflexota > Dehalococcoidia > Lucifugimonadales > UBA3495 > Bin22. The sequence continues at coordinate 10,450 of DAOUHR010000004.1, read as the reverse complement.
ACGGCCCTTATCGCTTCTTCCGACGCGATGATCACTATGGGCAGCACCAGCAGGGCCAGGGTGAAACTACCGGCCAGCACGCTCTTGCCCAGGGCCAGGTAGCGCACAAATATCTCCAGGCCCAGGATTCCATACACTATGGACGGCACACCTGCCAGGTTGCCGATGTTGATCTGGATTACCTTGGCCAACCAGTTGCGTGCTGCGTACTCTTCCAGGTATATGGCGGCCGCCACTCCGAAGGTGAAGGCCAGGGTTCCGGCAAGGCCGATCACATAAATGCTGCCGAACAGGGCCGCCAGGATGCCCGCCTGTTCCGGCCTGCGGGACGGGAAGCTGGTCAGGAACTCCCAGTTCACCCGTCGCCAGCCGTCGAGGAAAATATCGATCAGCAGGACTGCCAGCATTCCCAGGCCGATAAAAATGGAAATGAGGCACAGTGCGTGGAAAATGTGGCCATACAACCTGCGGCGATCCATCCGCCGGTCAAACTGTCCGTGCCATGTCTGCGCCATTATTCGTAGACCTCCCGGAAGCGGCGGACAATAAACTGGCTGAGCAGGTTCATTGCCAGGGTTATTACAAACAGGCTGAGGCCCACCGCGAAGATGGTCTTGAACTCCAGCGTGCCGGTGGGCGTGTCGCCCAGGCTTACCTGCACGATGTACGCCGTCATCGTCTCGATGGGAACGAAGGGATTGAAGGTGAAATTCGGGTTCTGACCGGCGGCAATGGTCACGATCATTGTCTCGCCAATAGCCCGGGAGGTGGCAAGGATGAAGGCGGCCACGATACCCGAGAGAGCCGCGGGAATCACCACTCGCGTCGAAACTTCCAGCTTGGTTGCCCCCAGGGCATAGGCCCCCTCCCGCAGGGAGCGAGGCACCGACCGCATGGCATCCTCGCTCAGGCTGGATACCATGGGCAGGATCATTATCCCCATAACCAAGGCCGCGCTCAGGCCGTTAAATACCGAGATGTCGTCATTGATCGCCCGCAGAATCGGCGTTATGAACAGCAGGGCAAAGTAACCGTACACCACGGTGGGGATTCCAGCCAGGATTTCCAGGATCGGCTTGACAATCTGCCTCACTACTTCCGGAGCGTACTCACTCAGGTAGATGGCGCTCATCAGTCCCAGCGGCAGGGCCACGCACATTGCTCCTATGGACGTGAGCAAGGTCGCCGTCACCAGCGGCAATATTCCGAAGTTCTTGGATGCGAACAGGGGCGTCCACTTGGTGTTGGTCAGGAACTCCCAGAGGGTAACTTCCTGGAAAAAAAGCGCCGCCTCAAATATGAGCACGGACACAATGCCGACGGTAGTAAAGATGGATGCAATGGCACAAACAAAGAGGACCGCTTTGATGATCCGTTCCGGCAAGTATTTCTTCCATCGCCTGGCGGCGTTGGCTGCCGCGAAGGCGTCAGCGTAGTTGACAGTGGAATCTTGGCCGGACAAGGCAGTTTACCCCTTCTGCTGGAACCAGAAATTTTCGGGAAGAACAAACTGGGGAGCTAAGTCGGTCTATGAGACAATCTCAATAGCCCCTTCCCCAATAAAGGGGTAAGGCCGGGATGGGCGTGTAGACTGGCTGGATCTCACTCCCCTACCAAAAGTTGCCACTCTTCCCGACAGATTTTAGGTAGTTGCTATGCCCCCGAAGATGCGTGCACTCCTGGCGTTGAGGCGTTGGCAGTGCCCCGACTAAGGCCGGGGCAGTAGGCCGCAGAACAGGATAAGACAGGGGTATGTCTTTAACAATCTGAAACAATCTGTTTTATGAAAGCAGTTGGTTAACAAATCGTTTAACAATTATTAAATGGCCTGCCAACCACAATCTTCCCCCTTCATATCTCGTCCTGACTCGCATTGCCAGTGCTATAATCTGCCCAATCCATATCAGGGAGTACACCGTGGGCGGCAAGTTGACCCTTAGCGTTGTGGACCAGTCGCCGGTGAGGGCCGGGGGCACTGCCGGAGATGCTCTTCGTGAAACCATCCAGCTGGCAGTGGCCGCGGAGAAGCTGGGCTACTACCGGTACTGGCTGGCCGAACACCACAACCTGCCCAATTTCGCCGGCACCAGCCCGGAAGTGCTGGTGGGGCAGGTGGCCGCCCACACCAACTCAATTCGCGTGGGCAGCGGCGGAGTTATGCTGTCCCACTACAGTGCCTTGAAGGTGGCTGAAAACTTCAGGATGCTGGAGTCCCTTTACCCCGGCCGCATCGACCTGGGTGTGGGCCGCGCCCCCGGTAGCGATCATCTGACGGCGGCGGCTCTGTCATACCCCGGCAGTCCCAAGGATGTGCAGCATTATCCGCGCCAGGTGGTGGATCTGGTGGGTTACCTCAATGGAGGGCTGGAAGCGGAGCACCCCTTCGCCCAGGTGCAAGCCGGCCCAGACCAGCCCCGCACCGCCCCGGAGGTCTGGCTGCTGGGGTCCCGCCACGAAAGCGCCTACATGGCCGCAAAGCTGGGAATGCCCTTCGCGTACGCCCACTTCTTCGGCCTGGGTGTGGATGAGGGCCCTGCGATCGTGGAAGGCTACCGCAAGCAGTTTGAGCCTTCAAAATTCCTCGACGAACCCAAGGTCAACATTGGCGTGCAAGTATTGTGCGCCGATACCGAGGAAGGGGCTCAGCGCATTGCCGCCAGCCGGAACCTGGGCCGGCTCTACTCCGTCACCAACCGGGCCAAGGGCATCCCCACAGTGGAAGAGGCCTTGGACTACCCCTACCAGATGAACGAATTGGCCTTTATCCGCCAGTACAGTCAAGTATGCGCTGACGGCAACCCCCAGCAGGTTAAGGAAAAGCTGGAAAAAATCTCTGAAATCTACGAGACCGACGACCTGAGCGTGGTAACCATCTGCCACGATTTCGCCGACCGGGTACGTTCATACGAACTGGTTGCTGAGGTTTGCGGGATAGAGAAAGCAGGGGGAACGCAATAGAAGGATGCCGTTTCAAGGCGGTATGTTCCCTTCGAAGAAGTTCCGAGGTTCCAGTTGGACGACGTTCAGTTCACTGTCAGCGTACATTTGGGCATAACGTGACCTAACTATTCTGCTCCCTGTTTGTGGGGAGGTTGAACCGCCCTTCCTGGCCTACCCCCCAAACGTCCCAATAACCCGCAGATACGACTCCTTCGCCTCGTCCACGGTGAAGGGGGCCACCACGGGCAGGTTCAGGCCCAGGCTGCGGCGCTTCTCTATTTCGGCACGGCACTGCTCCGCATTGCCTACTACCGCCACTTGGTCCTGCATTTCCGGGCTTATGGCCCTGCCCGCCTCTTCTATATCGCCCCGTGCGATTGCCTCCTCCGCAGCGCTCATTTCCCTGCCAAAACCCATATCCTGGAAGAAGTTGTTGTAGTAGGGGTTGCTGGCGTACCGGGCTATCTGCCCCTGCAGGCTGGCCCGCGCCGCCTCGGGGTCGTCGGACACGCCCGCCCGCACGTAGCCGGCCACATCAACGTCCGAGGGATCCCGCCCCGCCTTCTCCGCTCCCCGATGCAGGTGGTGAATAGCCTGTTCCAGGTAATTCGACGCCGTCCAGTTTAGCAGTACGCCGTCGGCCAATTCCCCCGTCAGCTCCAGCATCTGCGGCCCCAGGGCAGCCACGTAAATGGGCACCCGTTGTTCAGGCGCGGCGGCGCCCAGGGATGCGCTGCCCACGTTGAACACCCTTCCGGCGTGGGAAATCTGTTCGCCGTCCAGCAGGCGGCGAATCAGGGTAATGGTTTCCCGCATATGGGTAAGGGGCCGGCGAAAAGCTATGCCATGCGCCCCTTCCACCGAGGGTCTGTGCCCCACGCCCAGGCCCAGCACAAATCGTCCCTGGGACAGCTCACTTATACCCGCGGCCGACATGGCAGTCAGCATGGGCGTCCGGTAATAGATGGGAAGAATGCCGGTAGCCAGCTTGACGGCGCCGGTGTGGCAAGCCAGATAGGTCAGCTGGGTCAGGGAATCCCGGCCCGAACCCTCCGGCACCCACACCATTTCGTAGCCCCGATTTTCCGCCAGCTGCGCCAGCTCGACTGAATCCTCGGCAGTCAACTGCGGGTCATTTTCCAATCGCACACCAATACGGGCCATAATTCACCCCTGGGCCACAGAAGGACCCGGTAATCTACAAGTTGGAATCAAGAACTGCAGCCTCAAACCCCAGCAAAATCACCAGATCCATATTCTTAACTCTTAATTGGTTACCAGGCCCCTACACTCCCATCTGCCTCGCCAAATCCGTAAAGTCCGTTGCCACCACGTCAAATGACGGGTCGGGCGTAGGGTCCGGCGTCCGGTCCGGCCCGTGCTCCATGGGGCGTGGCACAAACCCCGACCGAAGCCCCACCTTCTGGGCAGATAGAAGATCTCCCTGGTGGGCGGCGGTCATCATCACCTGTTCCGGCCGCAGCCCTAGCAGTGCCACAGTTGTCAGGTAACTTTCCGGATCAGGCTTGTAGTGGCGGGCCACTTCCGCTCCCAGGATGGCGTCCCAAGGCAGGCCCCCGTTCTTGGCCATGTTGGTCATCAGGGCAATGTTCCCGTTGGACATGGTGGCAATGATGTACCGCTGCTTTAGCCGGTACAGGCCCGGCACCGAGTCGGCCCACGGGCGCAGATTGTGCCAAAAGAAGTTCGCTTCCTGCTTTTCCTCCTCGCTCAACCCGTCTACCTCAAACTCGGTCAGAACCTCTTCCAGGGCCATGCGGTGCAGCGCGTCCAGGTTGGTCCACGGCAGTTCCCCCGTGCGGACCTTGTTCATGAAGGGCTGGTACTTGCCCCGCCAGCTGTCGGCGAAGGCTCCCCAGTCTCGTTCAATTCCACGGGCCTTGCCGAAGGCGGCGCATTGTTCGATGATGCTGCCCCGCCAGTCAACCACCGTCCCAAATACGTCGAAAATCAGCGCTCTAATGTTTGGTGGCGCCATTGTGCCTCCGCTTAGTTGTAGATTGGGTATTGTGAAGGATGGATCAGCCATCCAGGTCCAGCGGCATTCCGCCCGCCCTGGCTCTCTGCAGGCAGTCTCGACAGCACTTGTCTTCCGACATATCCGTTACCGCCCAGATATTCTCGCTCTCCAGACCGCACAAGAAAACAGGTACTGTTTCCTCGATGCCCACGTCCACTATGTAGTGGGCCAACCCGCTCCTGGCCTCGGTGGGCCACCACCACAGTGGCATGCCCTGGGCCATCTCATGGAAAAGCGCTTTATTATCGTCCAGCCAGCCCTCTTCGGGCAGTTCCACCAGCCAGGTGCGCCCCCGGGAACCTCCCTCCCTGCTTGCCTGCAAACGCCCCTCCCGGATGTAGCGCCGAATTTCCGCCTGCGACAGGTTCAGGCGATAGGAAGCTTCCTGAATCGTTACTCGTTCCATGTCAGTCTCTCGCCAGTATGGAAGTATGGTCAAATGGCGGCATCGGCCACCTGGAACAGGATACCGCAAATCCCGCTCTTTCTGAACTCCCTCAAAAATCTTCAGTCACTCCCACCTGCTGTTCCTCGCAAACGTCCACCCGCTCTGGGCAGTCCCTGCCGCCAATGGGACAGAAGCGGCATTCATTCCAGCTGGGAGTTTTTCGAGGGGCCTCGCACAGAGCCAGGCCCCGTACCAGTCCTCCCAGCGCATCGACGAATTCCTGGTTAACCGCGGCCCCGGGAACGTCCACCGGCCCGTCGGGATAAACCACCTGACCGGTGATCCTGGCTCCCTGGAACATGCTTTGCATTGCCCGGGGCAGCGCGTACATGTAGGTCATCACCTGGGCAGTATGCGAAACGTTGGGCTGGCCCACCTTAACGTCAACCACCACCACCTCACCGTCCCTGGCCACCACCAGGTCGGGCCGGCCGGCTACCGTGGCCGTAGTACCTCTAAGGTTGAAGGAATTTTGAGATGCCTCCGACACCAGATAACCCTGTCGCTCGTAATAGCGGCGGGTCTGCTCCACAAGTTCCGCGTGTCTGATCAGCCACTGCACCTGGTCGAAATCGGAGGGGACCTTCTCCCAGGACGAGCCTTCGTGCTGGGCCCTGAACCATACTCCCCACTGGCATGAACTCTCTCCAACCAGCAGCTTGCTTAGCCACGAAACCCAGAAATAGGGACCTGCCATGCGGGTGAGCGCCATTCTTGACCTCTTAGATGTTCGAATGATATAGGTTCCTTCTGCCAGTCTATTGGTCGTGACTGGGTTCCCACAATAGGCAACTTTCAGTAGGCGTCGTTCCGGTTGAGGATGGCCACAGCTGGTATGTCCGGGTTTCAAACCCTCCTTCGCTGGCCTTCGGGTTCCCTCCCGATCCAATTTGGCCTGGCTGGAACGATGCCTGACTTCATCCCCCCCTGCCATTGGAGATGAAAAGAGTGTAAGAATGCTCTGCCCTATTAAATTTCGTACCGCGACGTGTAAAAAATATTCCCCGGCTTGGTTCCCCCTGTTTTGCCTGGCCCCCTCAATAACCCCTTAAAGGCTCTGGCAATCCTTGGCTTTGGCCGGGCAATTGGACTGCTGTGCTGCCTAAAGACAACAGGAATCCCGCAATTCCCGAATCAAGGAACAGCCTGGATGGCAATGCTTTGTAGCTCCCTGTTGAACCCCCTATTTTGGAAGGCAATGGTTACCCTGATGGGCGTGGGTTTTGCCGTCGCAAACCTGACCGTCGACACCTCCGCCTTCTTCCACCTCCCCGACCAACCCAATGACTTTCACGGTTCCGGCATTGAGGCGGCGGGGTTCGCCATCATAACCGACATTGCCCTGTTTGCTGGCCCCCTACCTACAGGCAATGGACGCCTGGACAAGTTGGCAGATGCCTCATCCCGCATGCTGGGCATCCTGGCCACCCTGAGAGCCGGCTGGTTCTGGCTACACGGTGAGACCCACGGCAACCCCGGCGCATACGTCTACAGCGTTTGGATCCTCACTGCCATCGCCTTCATTACCGTGTTGATCTGAGGCGGTATTTACGCTCTCTTTGCCCTGACCCTCAAACAGGTGGGTGGGGTGCTGCGCCACCCGTTGGCATCCCTGACTCGTGCTTTGGGCGCGTTGTTCAACGGCCACAAAGACGAGAAGGAAGCCATCGTCGACCGGCCGCCCCGCGACCTGGGACAGCCGATGGCCAGTCCCGCCCGTCGCGACCGGGAGGAAACCCGGGCTTCCTAGGATTCCGACCGCTTCATAATTGTGGATTGGGGAATAACGCACTGGGCCATTTCGTTTCCGATCTTTTGCAACAGTCGGCCCGAACTGAATGCCCCACTGTGGCTTTAGTGTATTGAACTAGACTCATTGAAATAATGGGCGACCGTTGTCAACCATAAGGGACTCCCCTGCGTGATGGTATCGTCACGCAGCGGCACCTCGAACCAGGCGCGTAGCGTAGCTTCCATCGTGAATGTCCCCGGCAATCCGGCCGGTAGTGCAACGCGATTGTCCTGGAAACAAAATACCGCCCGGTGTCACCGGTCCCTTGATTTCAAGGAATGCACACCCCCAAACATAGCTTCAAAGGTGGTCCTTTTCCCCTTCGCTGGCATAGCGATCACAGGCAGAGTCAGCGTCGGTTTGACCTGTCCCTCCAGCCGTGGCCCAGGGTTGGCGATTCGGTGCCATTTTCAAGACGGTACCCTATCTCGAAAGTGGCCCGCCAGAGGGCCACCGGAGTTCCTGCTTGTGTCATCCTAAATCTGATTTTAGATATGAAACGGCCCCAAATGATTCAATAGCAAAAAACTCCTTGAACTGTGAATGCCGTCAGGTGGGAGCAACGTCTCACAGTCCGGTAGTCCCAACAATTCACCACACCGGTTATAGCCTGTGTCCGGAAGCCCTGCAATCCCCTGACTATGGTCACCTTGGCAGGCAAAGAGGTGGCTTTCGATGGCAGCAAGAGTAATTGATGGGTATCTGTGATCTTTGGGCGATTAAAGTTAGTGTCAGGTGGTCGTGAGGTAAGAGAGAACTTTGCGAACCGCCTGACGCAGGAAGAACGGGACCAGACAAAGCGTATGGTCCGGGCAGGAAAGAGTTCAGCCAGGGTCACGACCCGGGACAGGATCTTGCTCTCAATACCCGCGAGAGGTGGTCGGCGCCCCAGGTGATCCAGTCCCTGCATGTGGGCGAGGGCGTAGCGCTAAAATCCGCAAGTACCGGCGCTTCACCATCCCAGGTGCCAGCGCCAAACACCATCGCCCTTACCCCATTTATCGCCGACTTAACCGGGTTCCAGTAGTGTCTCTTGGAAGGCTGAGGAGCTGAAAAGGAGAGTTGTCAAATACGGAAATTAAGGTAAAGAGGGTAACATTAAGCCTGAGATTGGAGAAATTATGGCGGAGAGAGCGGGATTCGAACCCGCGATACCCTTGCGGATATACCGGTTTTCGAGACCGGCGCCTTCAACCACTCGGCCACCTCTCCGCGAATTCAGGTCTGTGGGGATTTATCCCTTTCCGGCCTGCCCAGCGAATGCCCTGGGCATATCCAGGCAGGCTCCTAGGGTCTTCCCCAATGGCAGTGGTTTTCAACTCTTTCCAGCTTAACAAATCGACGCCCGGCCGCCAAGTTTCCGACGCCGGTTTGCTGTGACTCCCATCACTTGCTCTCCAGGCTGCATTTCGCGTATTTCCAGTGGTCCAGGTCTGCCAATAGGCCGGATTTGCTTCCAATCCCTGGGTTGATTGGTCAATTGCTTACCCGTCGGAATCCCTGGTCAGGGCCAGGCCTAACGGGAAGACGAATACCGGTCCGATGCCGCCCTTTGCGATAACACTGAAGCTACCCCCTTGCCAGCTTGAATGACGCGGCTTCACTATGAAAATGCCAACTCACCAAGAGGGGAAAAGCAGGCCAGTAACCTCAACACCATGTGCGGTCCTTGTGTCCACCGGTGCAAGAGTCCCTTTTCCCTCGATGGAAGATAGTTGGGATGCGGGTGATGGCAAAACTTGGAATGGGACAAAATGAGACAAAATGGGACGATTTTCAAAAAATTTATCATCAGCCCCCGCTCGTGGCTGGCACTGGTACCTCCCGCTTTTCTTGGGACTACCCTGAGCCGGTCGAAGCGTTTGGGCCATCGTCTTTCAGCAACAAACACAGTATCGTAACAATCAATGCCCCCTGTGTTAAAATCACCATCGGCCAATAATTCCGAAAAATATAGCAATGGAGGACAAACCAGTATGAATGTAATGCAGGCCGTGGCCCGAATCCTGAAACTTGAAGGAGTGGAGTGGGTTTCCTGCTTCCCATCCAACCAGCTAATTGAGCACGTCGCCCAGGAGGGCATCCGCACCATAATGTTCCGCCAGGAGCGCGGCGCCCTCATGGCCGCCGACGGCTTCAGCCGCCTCAACGGCCGCGATAAGTTCGGCGTCACCATCACCCAGGGCGGCCCCGGCTCTGAAAATTCCATGGGCGGTCTCGCCCAGGCCTACAGCGACAACGTGCCCATTCTCTACCTTCCCGGCGGGCCGGCCATGAGCCAGTACTCCGTCAAGCCCAATTTCTCCCCCGTACGCACCTACGCCACCGTCTCCAAGTTCGGCGAGGTGATCACCCAGCCCGGCCAGGTGGCCGGCGTCATGCGCCGCGCCTTTCATGCCCTGCGCAATGGCCGCCCCGGTCCCGTAATAGTTGAGATTCCCGCCGACATTGGCGGCCTGGAAGTCCCCGAAGCCGCCATGAACTACAACCCGCCCAAGCGCATGCGCCAGGCCCCCGAGGCCAGCGACGTCAGGGAAGCCGTCAACCTGCTCCTTAACGCCAGGAAGCCCGTAATCTGGTCCGGCATGGGTGTGCTGATGGCCAGCGCCACCGAGGAACTCCAGGAGTTCGCGGAACTTACCGAGATTCCCGTCTACTGCACAATGCCCGGCAAGTCCTCCTTCGACGAGCGCCATCCCCTGGCCCTGGGTTCCGGCAGCAGCGCCACTTCCCTGCCCGCCCGCACCTGGCTCCAGGAGTCCGATGTCCTCTTTGCCGTGGGTTCCAGCATGACCCGCACCAGCTACGGTCAGCCCATACCCGACGGCAAGGTAATCATCCACAACGTGGAGAGCATCGACGACATCAACAAGGACTTCTCCGTGGACGTGGGACTGCCCGGCGACGCCAAGCTGACTCTCAAGGCCATGATCGCCGAGGTTAAGGCCCAGGCCGGCGATAACGGCCGCAAGGGAACTACCGACGTTGCCGACCAGATTTCCAAGATTCGCGACACCTGGATGGCCGAGTGGGAGGACATTCTCAAGACCGAGGAGACCCCCATTAGCCACTACCGCGTTATCGGTGAACTGGAGCGCACCCTGGACAAGGTCAACAGCATCGTCACCCACGACGCGGGCGCTCCCCGCGATACCATGATGCCCTTCTACACCGGCACCACTCCCCACAGCTACATCGGCTGGGGCAAGACCACCCACCTGGGCTACGG
>DAOUHR010000003.1:0-62661 GCA_034428635.1 Dehalococcoidia bacterium | reverse complement strand
CCCGGGTCGTGACCCTGGCAGAACTCTTCCCTGCCCGGATCATATGCTCCAACTGGTCCCGTTCCTCCGGCGTCAGCCGGACCGTAAATTTCTCTCTGACCACACCGCCACCTCACACCAACCTTAATTGCTCAAAGATTACCACTGTCAGTCAACCCCTATCGGTACCCTTGATAACCAAGCTTGACCGAGTACTAGCCACAAGCGAGAATCCGAAGTGAAAATAGAAACGATCGCAGCTCAGGCGGCGCACGCCGTAGACCCGACCACCGGCGCGGTAGCTCCACCGATTTACCTGTCTACCACTTTTGAGAGGGACGAGGACGGGGAATACTCTCGGGGTTTCGTATATTCCCGAGGCAATAACCCCAACCGGCAACAACTTGAAAAGTGTATGGCTCTTCTCGAAGGAGGAGCCGAGGCTGCTGCCTTCTCCTCAGGTATGGCGGCCATAAGCACTGTATTCCAGGCTTTGGCGCCTGGTGACCATGTGGTCGTACCCAACGATTGTTACCATGGCACTTCACGGGTCCTCCGGGACGTGTTTTCCGTCTGGGGATTGGATGTTACTTGGGTGGATATAACGGACCTGGATCAGGTTAGACAAGCAGTGCAGACGAACACCAAGCTGGTTTGGACCGAGACCCCTTCCAATCCCCTCTTGAAAATCACAGACTTGGCCGAGGTAGCGAGGATTGCCCATGGTAGCGGGGCGCTATGTGTGTGTGACAACACTTGGGCCAGTCCGATATTGCAGCAACCTCTCTCGCTGGGAGTTGACTTGGCAATGCACTCCACAACCAAGTATTTGGGAGGCCATGAGGATGTCCTAGGTGGAGTGATTGTAAGCAAGGAGGAATCGGAGTTCTTTCGTAGGATCAGGCTAATCAGAAACAACTGCGGAGCGGTTCCGTCTCCCTTCGATTGTTGGCTGGTCCTTAGAGGAATAAGAACCTTGCATCTGCGTATGCACGCCCACAGCGAGCGGGCCATGCAAGTCGCCCAGTTCCTTAAGGATAATCCACGAGTGGAGTGCGTCCATTACCCTGGTTTGAGTAGCCATACCGGGCACGACATTGCGGAGCGCCAGATGGCGGGTTTCGGCGGTATGCTCTCTTTCCAAGTTACGGGTGGCAAAGAATCTGCCATGCAGGCGGCGGCACGGGTTAAGCTGTTTGTACGTGCGACCAGCTTGGGCGGCACACAGAGTCTCATAGAGCATAGGGCTTCCATAGAAGGTCCGGAGTCTGAGACACCAGATGGCCTACTGCGGGTGTCAGTGGGGCTGGAAAGCGCAGTCGACCTGATTGAAGACCTGGCTCAGGCCTTGTGAGAAGTGGAACCTCTGTTTATGGCCTTCTCCCTCTTAGGGAGAAGGCCATATTTGCATTAAAATCGTTGATTTGCCGTTATCCCTACGGCCGCAGCCACGCCTCCGACCAGTAGTGGTACTCCGACAGTGCCGTGTTCGGGTAAAAATTCTCCAGGTCCCAGTCGAACACCCAGCGGTATGAGCCGGTGATGGGGCTGAACATGTACGCCTGCTCCATGGCGTGCCGCTGCATATCCAGCAGCCACTTCTGCCGCAGGGCCGGGTCCAGTTCCGCCCCCTGCACCTCGATCATGGCGTCCAGCACCTTGTCGTCGTGGTTGGCGATGTTCCCCGGGCCACCGCTGTGCAGCAGGGAATAGAGGTAGCCGTTGGTGGTGGGATGGGGCGGCGCCGGGGCCAGGGCAATCTGGTAGTCCCTTTCCTCGCCGAACATCGCCTCCTGCAGGTCCGCCGGATCCATGGCGGTCACGTTGGCCTCAAATCCCACCGCCTCCAGGTCTCGCTCGATCTGATATCCCACCCGCCGGTAGTCCGGCCCCAGGTCGGCAACGGCAATCTCCAGCGTGGGAGGGAAAATGATCTCGTTCTCGTGAAGGATGTCCCGGGCCACGCTGTGGGAACCCAGGTATCCGGCCAGCAGTTCACTTTGGGCCAGCTGCCATTCGGGATCGGGAACGGGCATGCCCATGCCGACGCCCCCCTGGCCGCCCCAGTCCAGGTCAACGTACTCCCAGGGATCGACGGCCCGGAATATGGCCTGCCTGATGGCCAGGTTGTCCAGCGGTTCCTGTCCCGTATTCAGGGACAGTACCATGCCGATTTCCGGCTGCTGGGAGACCCGGGAGTTGAACTCCACGCTGCTCCGCTCCAGGTGGGACCAGTCGGTTGGCGACGCCACCACCACGTCGATCTGTCCCGCTTCCAGCAGGGCCAGCCTCTTTGGGTTCACCGAATTTCCCCATGCGGGAATCTCGACTGGCTTAACCGTGATGACATCCAGGTAAGGCAGCTCCGGCTCGAAATAGTTGGGGTTGCGACTGTATTCTGTGGCGACGCTGGGTATTTTCTGTTCGAAAATCCAGGGGCCCGTTCCGATAACCGGCGCCCGCTGCAACTCTCCGAACTGCTCCAGTACCTCCGGGGCCACTATCTTGCTGTGGCCGTCAGCCAGGGCCAGCAGGGCGTCGGAGTCTCGAAACGCCAGGCCCACCCGGAGGGTGCCGTCGTCCAGCGCCTCAATCTCCCCTATGCCCCGATCGGCGAACCGGGCCTCTCCTGGCCAGCCGGGCGTGCGCATCCGGTCGTAGCTGAACACCAGGTCATCGGCCACCAGTTGCCGCCCGTCCACGGGCGGCAGGTCCTGCCAGTGGACGTCGGACCGCAGGTGGAAAACATAGGACATATCCGGCGCCATCTCCCAGCTTTCGCACAGGTCGCACTGCAGGGTCAGGTTGGGCTGCTCCACCTCGGGCCCTGCTTCCAGCCGCATCAAACGGCTGTAGGCCAGTCCGGGCCCCAGGGTAGCCAGGGTTTCCTGAGCGGACTGGTGCACGTCGCGGTGGGGATAGTCGGCCATGGAGGCCAGAACCAGGTGCCCTCCGCGCCTGGGAGTGCCCTCGTCCAGTTCGGCGGGGGCCGGTTCCTGCGCGGTAGCGGGCTGCGGTGTGGGCGACTGGGCCCGCGCCGTGCTGCCAGAGGTTACTTCTCCTGTATCCGGCGTTGTCACCGGCGCCTCCTCCGAGGAGCAGGCCGCCAGGCCCATCAGCAGCAGTCCCAATGCCAGGAACAAGACAGTCTTGAATGATCGCGTCATACCCATCCTCCCAGGCCCGCCGGTCACATTGACGCCCGCGGCCGCAACAAGCTGGTTGCAAAACTACAGGAAAACGCTACCCGAAACGGACAGACAATCGCTAGGGAAAATGGTGGCGGATAACCGGAACTTTGGGGACGCAATTTTCGGGGAGGTTGCCCCGAAAGATGCGCGCGGCCGCGCCAGGGGGCGGATGAAGCCACATTGCTACTGGACGGGGAAGGACCCAGGGCCGTCGTGGTGTCCTGGGCCCTTCCTCCTCGAAAGCCGGCACGGGTCGTGCGTGCGGCCGGTCTGGAGGTATTGCTTACAGGGTAGCCTTACGGCTGTGGACGCCGGTGGCGCCGCTGGGACGGTTGCCCTGCTCCTCCTCGATCTGCGGGGTGCCGTCCCCTTCGGCGCAGCGCACCTCGAAGGTGTGGTCGCCGGCGGCAAAGGGCCAGTCGTACCGCCAGATGACCCACGTGGTCTCCGACAGCGGCGTCCTGAGCTTGGCGTCCTGCCAGGGCCCGCCGTCCACCCGCACCTGCACTCCGGATATTTCCTTGGCCCCGGAGAAGGCAATGCCGCCCACCGGCACCAGGCGCTGTCCGTTTGCTTCCACTACATCCCGCACCGCCACGGTGTCAATGACCGACGTGGCCTTCACCCGGGCCACCTCGTCCCAGCCACGCTCTACCCAGTAGCCCTCCCGGTACTCGGAGGTGACTTCAATGTCCACAATCCACTTGGGCTGCTTCATCCCGTAACGGTCGGGCAGCCAGATGCGCAGGGGGAAACCGTGGTCGAAGGGCAGAGGCTCGCCGTCCCAGGCGTAGCACAGCATGATCCGTTCATCCGATGAAATCAGGTCCAGGGCCACCGTCTCGTAGAAGCCGTCGGCGGACTTGATGACCAGGTACTTCGCCTCCGGCAAGGGCTGCGCGTCCGCCAGCACCGACTGCATCGCCGCTCCGGTCCAGTGCGTCGTGCTGATCAGGGTGGTTCCAATACGCCCGGAAATACAGGACAGGGTCACGTACTGTTCCCGGGTGGGGTAGTCGTTCCGGATCTGCTCAATGGTCAATTCCCTGGGATTCGCCACCAGCCCGTGGATCGGCAGCACCCAGTTGGAAATGTCTACAAAGGTGGGTTCGGTGCGCAGAAACACCTGGTAATGGTCCTCCACCGGCGTGTACTCCGGCCGGGTGCCCGGGGCCGGCGTCAGGGGGTCGCCGTCGTTGGGCAGGGCACGGCGCGGCGCCATTTCACTGGGAGGCATGGAGTCGGCCACCGACTCGGCTATGCGCGTCCGCTCCCCCTGGGCCAGGGCCGCGCCCAGACCGGCGCTGGCCACGGTAATGGTGGCCGTGGTGGCGCCCAGCCGGATCAGGAACTGCCGCCGGTCAATGACGCTGACCGACCTCACTTCCTCATCTCCCTCACCAATTCCAGCTTGCGACGACAGGACCAGCTGGCGGCGGAAGTAGCCCAGGGCCAGGCCCCAGACCAGGAACAGGACCATCAGGACGATGAAGGTAACCACCGGATTCATGGTGGACTGACCCATTGGCAGGCTTACTATAGTCAGCGGCAACCCAAAAATCAGGCCCACCACCAGGCCCGGCACGGGCTGGGCGATGAGACGGCCAAACCAGCCCCGGTCGAATCCCACGGGCTCCGGGGGGCGGGACCGCAGCGCGGCGAAGAAAATGGCCCCGGCTGCCACTCCCATAAAGAAGACCATCAGCACCGCCGCCACCTGCTCGCTGGTCTTGGCCGCGTCGGCCACGCTCAGGTTGAACAGCAGCAGGGACTCGATCATCATATCTATGCCGAAGGTTATCAACGGCCCCGGCGTCACCGTGGCGATCCAGTCAAAAAGGGCGAAGGGGACGAAGGGCAGGTCCAGCAGTTTGTCCGCCAGGAACATCAGACCGATGAGGGGAGCCGTCAGCAGGGCCCCGCTCAGCGCCCCGTAGCCCAGGGCGGCCCGTAACTTTTGCATGGGTTCTCCTCCAAAGAGAGGGTTTATTCCGGTTAATCTGGTTTCGGGCAGGGCGCTTCACAGCTTTCAATGTTCTTTATCGCCGGAAACGCCGTTGAATGGATTGTTGCCGGATATCCGCGTCAAGATTGCTCAATCTCGGTACAAATTTACATATTTTGCCCTTCGCCTTTTATAGTAAAATCGGCTCCTGATTATCATTTTAACCCAAAGAGCGCCGTCGATGAACAGACTGTTGGTTCTGCCACTCCTAGCCTGCATGCTGCTGTTGTTCCCCGCCTGTGGTTCCGCGGACGAAGACAGCGGCCGCAGCCTGGCGCTGCGGGAAGCGGTTCAGGACATTCGCCCGCGGGCGGCTTCCGGCGGGGAAGCTATGAGTGGCTACGCCGGGTACTACGCCGGCGCCGCTCCTTCGGTTCCATCCCCCGTTGCCGTCGGATATGGCCCTGGGCTTATGGGAGGATTCGGTGGTGGCGTCCCGGCCGTAGTCAGTGGCGACCCCATTTCCCTGGCACGGCTGGACCTGGAGGTGGCCTCGGTGGAGGGAGCAACCCTGCAGGTGCAGTCCATCGCGGCCAGCCTCGGCGGTTTCGTTGAGCGCCTCACAAGTATCGGTGTGGCGGAGCAGTCCAGGTCCGAGTTAACCATCAAGATACCCCAGGACCAGTTGGACCGGGCCATGGAACGCATCCAGGGCCTGGGCGTGGTCCAGTACCGCAGCCTGGGCAGCGAGGACGTAACCGACCGCCACGTTGACCTTACTGCCCGGCTGTCTGCCCTTCGCCAGGAAGAGCATAGCCTGTCTACATTGGCGGAACGCAGCAATTCCGTGTCCGAACTGTTGAGCGTGGAACGGGAACTGTCCCGGGTAAGGACGGACATCGAGCGGGCGCAATGGCAGCTGCAACTGCTGGAGCGCCAGGTGGACTTTGCCACCATCCAGGTTGTCCTTTTCCCCCTCGGCGCGGTGGTTGAGCGAGGCCCGGCGGCCACCTTTGTCCTGGAGGTTAACGGGGTGCCCGCCAGCGTGGCCGGATTGCGCCAATTTGTAGACGCCCGCCTGGGTGAGATAGACGAAGTCTACCTGGCGTCTGAAGGAGAGGAGGAACGGGCCGAGATTTCCATCCGCGTCTTCCCCGACGACCTGAACCGGGCGGCCCAGTTCATTGAAAGCCAGGGACTGGTAACGGCCCGGGAAATCCTTGACCGCCCAGGCGCCCCCGATGATGGCCCAAGACAGGCCCGCGAACCCGGCGCCCAGGTCCACGTTACTTACCTTTACCAGCCCACCGGCATAAATGCCTGGGTCCCCATTCTTATCATCCTGGGCATCCTAGTGCTGGCCGGTGTCCTCACCTACTTGTTGAGAATAGCCTACTCCCGAGGGCGGCGCCGGGGCAGCTTCCTTTAGGGATGGTCCAAACAAGTCCGATAAAGTTCCGGTTTGAGTGGATAAAAGCTGGCAGGGGCGGGTTTCAAATCCGCCCCTGCTCACTGCAAACCAACCACAGCAACCCTGTCAACGTATCCCCACCGCTCGGTAGGGTTTGGTTTCAGGTGGTATGGACAATTGGAACGGTAGGGGCAGACCTATGTGTCTGCCCTGGTCTCATAAGTAAAACCACCTAAATCGGAACGCTACCCCACCTCTCGGCTGGAAAATCCAGGAAAGGGCTGACCACATCCCTGCAGACCGGTCACCATTCCCGCCACAAACCCGACCAACGGCGGCGATTGCTCACGGCGCGCTGGGGGCCGGCGCCCCCACGTGCCCCTACTGCGGCTGCGCCTACGATTGCTCACGGCGCGCTGGGGGCAGGCCCCAGCACCTCGTACTTCCGCTCTTCGCTTCGTTCCCCCGCCGGCAGAATCTGCACCACCACTCGGGAAAGGCCCACCACCCCGCCGTCGGCGTCGAAACTGTAGTTGTCGCCAATGGCCCCGCTCCAGCTAATGTCGTACAGGCAATCCCGGAAGCCGTCGGCGTCCTGGTCGTCGCCCGTCTGCTTCAGGCACTCGGCGGCAATATAGACGTTGTCGTAGGCGGAACCCAGGTGCCAGGGGAGCGTAACGTAGTCATACCGCTCCCGGAAGCTGGACAGCACCTGCTGGCCCTTCTCATTGTCCGGCGCCAGGTCCGAAACTATGGCCTTCATCCCGTCGGCGGCGGCCCCTGCTATCTCCAGGGCGGTAGTTCCCACCGCAATCGTCTCGGCGTAAACGGGCCCGTCGTACCCCAGTTCCCAGGCCTGCTTAAGAATTGTCCCGGCCGCAAACTCCGATTGCGGCGACAGGTGCAGGGCCCCCGGCTCCGCCGCAATCAGCTTGCTCAGCTGGGTACGGAAGTCGGTAATGTCGGAGGAGAACCGTTCGGCGGCCACCACCTGCCCGGCCCCGTTTCTCGAACTGCTCCACCGTGGTCCGACGCACCCCCTCGGCATAGTCGGTGGACTCGGTGATGGTGGCCAGGCTCCGGACGCCGTCGTCCCACAGCACATTGCCGGTGCCGATGCCCACCTCCACGTCGCTGATCTGGGTGCGGAAAATGTAGGCGCCGGCCCTGGCGATGTCCGGATTGCTGGCCAACCCGGAAAAGAGGATGGCGCCGTCGGCCTCAGCCAGGGGCGCGGCCCCCAGCATCGCGCCGCTGCAGGACGTGCCCAGGATTATGCGGACGCCGTCCACGCTGGTCAGCTTGCGGTAGGCCGCCACCGCTCCCTGGGCGCTGCATTGCGAGTCCTCCACCACCAGTTCCAGGGGACGACCGTCAACGCCGCCGCCGGCATTAATCTCGTCGGCGGCCATTTGCTTGGCCTGGTTGGCCACCGTGCCGTAGGACTCGCCCGGCCCGGTGAGGGATTCCATAACACCGATGCGGTATGGCTCAGCCTCGGAAGCGCCGCCACAAGCCATTGCCAGCACCGCAACCGGCAAAACGGGCGTCAGCGACCACCTGGATGGCCGGATATTTAAACCTGAGGCGTGTTGTCCCGCTATCCATAGGCGTGGGTCAAATAACTTAAACACCCTAGCCAAACTAGGGCCGGTGACCACTAATCGTCACCGCCAAAGAAGCCAAAAATGTGAAGCAGGGCCAGGAACATGTTCACTATGTTGAGGAACATGCCAGCTGAACCGACCAGGGCGATACGGCTGGCGGCGTCGGCGTTGCCCATGGCGGCGGCTTCCCCGGCTTCCTGCTTGACCGCCTGGGTTTCCCACGCCGTCAGGCCCATGAAGATCGGCAGGGTGATGATGCTCAGCAGCAGTTGCAGCCCGCTGGACTGGAACAGAAGGACGTTGAGGAGACCCACCACCACCATGCCGATTATGGCAATGAAGGCCAGCATCCCTATCTTGGACAGGTCCCTCTTGGTGGTGAACCCGAAAACGCTCATGATGGCGAACAGGCCGCAAGCTCCGGCAAAGGCCTGGGCGATGCTGGCGCCCGAATACACGACGAATACGGATGATAGGGTGGCCCCCATTAAAGCCGTGAAGCCCAGGTACAGGGCCCCTACCGCGGCCAGGGGCGCTCCCCGGCGGGCAGCGAACTGCATCCCAAACAGGCAGCCGATGGCCAGGACGAAGCCCAAAATCATACCCAGGAAGCCGGTGAACAGGAGAAACAGGCCCGTCGAGGCAAACAGCCAGGCCACGGCTCCCGCCAGGCCCAGGCCCAGGGCCGTCCAGCCGTAAAGGCCGGTCATGGCTGAAGTGAATATGCGGTCCGCATCGGCCAGGTTATACCCGAAACCTCCGCCGGCGGAAGGATTAATCATCGTCATTCTCATACCTCTGGCAGCGGTGTTCTTACTGATACTCCAGGCCGCCCCACTTCTGCGGCAACCCGGAAAATCGTCCCTCAATCCAATTTATCCAAACCTGAGACGCAGGTCAAGAATTGGTTGCACCAAGGCAGCGCAATCGCATTATGTTGAAATTGTCATCCTGATACGTTTAATTGTCATTCTGAACGGAGTGAAGAATCTAAACTCCATCCCAAAGGCCGACTGGGGGACCCGTAACCGGGCTGACCTGCAGGATTTCAGGCCCCTCGTTAAGCTCAGAGCGGCTTGTGGTAGGGTTTCGTTTCAGGTGGTATGGACAATTGGAACGGTAGGGGCAGACCTATGTGTCTGCCCTGGTCTCATATGTGTCTGCCCTGGTCTCACAAGTAAAACCACCTAAATCGGAACGCTAGCAGCGACCTGTCTTATGCCTGGCGGATGTCTGCCACCTATAGTCTGAATCTAAGACGCGATTGCCCTGGCATCAAGGCCGCGTTTCACTTCAGATGGAGTGTTTCACTTAAGCTGGTATGGTGCGGGCAAATGGCAGAGGCAGACCTGTCTGCCCTGGCCCTGCAGCAATACCACCTGAATGGAACTGCCTTCCACCAACGCAGCCGCAACCTTGTTTGACTCCGTCCGTCCTTTTCCCATGACATCCACCCCTTGCCGCCTCCGAATCCCTGTCTCTACCATAATCCCTGCGGGGCTTCTCGTTTGCCCCTTCTGACCGTTGGGAGCAGGCCGCAGGCAGAAACCGGATCATGCGCCTTGAAGCCGGAAATCAGCCTGCCATTTTCCGCCATCGGAGTCCCAAGCCCTATTTGGAAAACGGAGTGCCAACCGCCCATCGGCCGCCACTCCCATCCTGGCGCCGGATACAAAAACAGGTGAAATGAGAGGAAATGGAAGGGAAATCTGGATTTTTCTGCGGCGCCTGCATTTGGTCAGCCAGTTTAACATTTACGAAACATTTTGCCGGCGCGGACGGGATAAACTGGATATTGCTTTGCTTGTAACGAAATTGTGCCTCGTCCTCTTTTTCGATATCCGTAGCTCCAGCAAGATTTTCGCCGTTTAGGTGTCCGATTTTCGAAGATTTTGGTGTCCGGTTGACACTAAACTGCCATTAGTCTAATATTCGTATTGCTTGTTCCGACAAAGCACATTAGGGAGAGTACCAGCCAATGGATGAATTGGATAAGAAAATAATCGCCCTGCTGCAACTGGACGGTCGAGCTTCCAATGCGAAAATCGCCAGGGAAGTGGGGGTCAGCGAGGGTACCGTGCGCCGCCGGCTGCGCAAGTTGCTGGACGACGATGTGGTGCGGGTTGTGGCCGTACCCAACTTGGAAAAACTAGGCTTCTCTACCACTGCCCTGATCGGCATGCAGACCGGCCCCGGCAAGTCTGACCTGGTCGCCGAATCCCTGATCAACCTCCCCGAGGCCCACTACGTGGCCGTTACTACCGGCGCCTACGACGTCTTCGTCTGGGCGGGCCTGGAATCGGCGGAAAACCTGGGCCAGTTCCTTCGAACCAAGATCGGCCCCATCGACGGGGTCCAGCGCACCGAAACCTTCGTCAACCTGTCCATCAAAAAGCGGACCTACGGCCTGGTCCTCTAGTCCCTCCGGCGTACTGGAAACGAAAGGCTGGGGCAGCCGCACCGGTTGCCTCAGCGCTTTTTTCTCTCTGGGAACGTAAGGCGCATCGCTAATTCTGCCGCCAACCCCTGGCCGTGCCCGTCAAATGAAACACCCCAGCATGGGGCCAGCCATGTAAGGCGCCCGCTCGTCGTACGCCTGTCGAACCAAGCCCTGCGGGAATTGCCCCTGCCAGGTCGAAGGCCGCGAGCGCCGTACCAAATCGTTCCCTCTTCCAGCCCTTGTTATTGCAAACCTAACGGGCTATGCTATAATTTCGTTGCCTTCCCATCGGTCCTGCTCTTAACAGCCGGGGAAGGCGGCCCCAGCGGCCGGGAGACTCAAGAACCCTTAGTTCATAGGAGCAAGAAAGAGAATGGCCTACATAATTACCGAGCCCTGCGTTGGTTTGAAAGATGCCGCATGCGTGGACGTTTGCCCGGTTGACTGCATTTACACCACCGACGAAGACGATATGTTCTACATCAGCCCGGACGAGTGCATCGACTGCGCCGCCTGTGAGCCCGTTTGCCCTGTCACCGCCATCTTCGCCGAGGATGCCGTTCCCGCCCAGTGGCAAAACTATATCGCAATGAACTACGACTACTTCAAGAACACCGACCCCAACTCCCTCAAGCGCAAGTAGTCTCAAAAGCTCAGCCAAGCGAATCAAGAGACCTCCCGGGGGCTGGCGTGGCGTTCTTCGGCCGTGCCCCGGGAGGTCTCTTCACGCCCGCAAGTGAAGGGTTGGCCGCAGAAGCAGCCAAAGGGTTTACCCCTGCTTGTTTCAGCTTGGAGTGAAACTAGCGGGTCTATGGCTTAGAGTTATTGGCAACGTGTTCAACCCAAAACTTCCCCAATGAACTAGGAAAATATCGGAATGCTTCCCACAGTTGAACCCCACGCAGCTGAACTCGAGGAGCTTTGCCTTCGTTACGCCGTAGGTCGCTTGGAACTGTTTGGCTCAGTAGCCACGGGCAACTTCAAGGAAGGGGACAGCGACCTGGATTTCCTGGTGGAATTTCTCCCCCGGGCCTACCCCAATTATGCGGACAACTATTTCGGCTTGCTAGAAGGACTGGAAGACTTGTTCGGCATGCCGGTGGACCTGGTAGTTGAGCGTGCGATCAAGAACCCGTATTTCCTTCAGTCCGTTGAACAGACGAAGAGCCTGATCTATGCAGCTTGAATCCAGGAAGTACCTGTCTGACATTCAACGGGCTGCGGGGTTGGTGCGGAGGTTCACGTCTGGCAAGATCCTGAGTGACTACCAGGAAGACATTCTATTGCGCTCAGCAGTGGAGCGTCAGTTTGAGATCATTGGAGAAGCAATGAACAAACTGGCGGCAATAGATGAAGGAACGGCCCGCCAAATTTCCAACTTCCAGCGAATAATCGCCTTCCGCAACCTCTGATTTACGGGTACGCCGATGTGGAAGGCAACCTGGTATGGAGTGTGGTGGAAACGTACTTTCCCCAACTGATTCGAGAAACCAGCGCCCTGCCGGACGAATAGTTCCCGACACCCTACTCCGTCGTCACCGAATCTCCCGTTCCTTCAATGGCGGCGTTCAGTGTGTGCCAGGCCAGCACGGCGCACTTGATGCGCGTGGGGAAGGCGGAGACGCCCGACAGCATTTCCAGGTCCCCCAGCAGGTCATTGTCCACGTCTGCGTCCGGGTCAGTGATCAGGGCGTGGAAGCCGTTGAATATCTCCTCGGCCTTGGCCAGTGTCTCCCCCTTGATGCTCTGGGTCAGCATGGACGCCGACGCCCGGGAGATGGCGCAGCCCACTCCCTGAAAGGCCACGTCGGCAATGACGTCGTCCTCCAACTTCAGGTACAGGGTGATCTGGTCGCCGCACAGGGGGTTGTAGCCGTCGGCCTGTCGGTTGGCGTCCTCCATCTTGCGGTAGTTGCGGGGCTTGTTGTTGTGCTCCAGCAGGATTTCCTGGTAAAGCTCGTGCAGGTTGGACATCAGCGGCTGAATACCTCGATAACCCGGTCAATGCCCTTGACCAGGGTGTCTATCTCTTCCTTGGTGTTGTAAAAGGCCAGGGATGCGCGAACGGTGGCCGGAACGCCGTACCGGTCCATCAGGGGCTGGGCGCAGTGGTGGCCGGTACGCACGGCAATACCCTCAGCGTCCAGGATAGTGCCCACGTCATGGGGGTGGGCGTTCTCCATCACGAAGGACAGGATGCTCCCCTTGTGCCGGGCGGTGCCAATCAACTGAACCAGTTCAATCTCCGACAACCGCTCGGTGCCGTAGGTCAGCAGTTCCTTTTCGTAAGCGGCTATGTTGTCCATCCCCACGCTGTTCACGTAGTCGATGGCCGCTCCCAGACCCACGCTGCCCGCAATGTTCTGGGTCCCCGCCTCGAACTTGTTGGGTATGACGTTGTACAGGGTCTTCTCGAAGCTAACCGACCGGATCATCTCGCCGCCGCCCTGGTAGGGGGGCATGGCGTCCAGCAGTTCGGCACGCCCGTACAACACCCCCACGCCGGTGGGGCCGTAAAGCTTGTGGCCCGAGAAGGCGTAAAAGTCGCAGCCCAGCTTCTGCACGTCAATGGGCACGTGGGCCACGGCCTGCGCCCCGTCCAGCAGCACCGGAATGCCCCGGGCGTGGGCCAGTTCAATTACCTGTTCGACGGGATTGATGGTGCCCAGAGCGTTGGACTGGTGGACGACGGAAACGAACTTGGTGCGGGGGCTAAGCAGATTCTCGAACTCATCCAGCAGCAGTTCCCCCTCGTCGTTGATGGGGATTACCTTCAGGCGGGCGCCCTTCTCCTCGCAAAGAATCTGCCAGGGCACAATGTTGGAGTGGTGCTCCATGGCCGTAATGATTATCTCGTCGTCGGGCCCTATGTTGGCGCGCCCGTAGGTCTGGGCCACCAGGTTGATGCCCTCGGTGGTGCCTCGGACGAAAATTATCTCCTTGTCGTGCTCGGCGTTGATGAACTGCCGCACTGTTTCCCGCGCGCCCTCGTAGGCGTCGGTAGCCAGTTGGCTCAGGGTGTGGACGCCCCGGTGTACGTTCGAGTTCTCCGTCATGTAGTAATTGACCAGGGCGTCAATCACCGCCTGGGGCTTCTGTGTGGTGGCGGCATTGTCCAGGTACACCAGCGGCTTGCCGTGCACCATCTCCTTCAGGATGGGGAAGTCCTCCCGAATCCTGGTCACGTCAAAAGAGTTCACGGATGTTGTCAATCTAGGCACCTCCCTGCCTTTGGCGGGAAACGGGATTGCTGCCGCCCATGCCGGAAATCACCTTGCCGCTAACCGTGTCCAGGAACAGGCCGTCCAGGTATTCCCGCACCGGCTCATGCTCCACGGTGTCGATAATCTCACTGGCAAAGGCGTGGATCAGTATCTGGCTGGCGGTCTGCGGGTCCAGGCCCCGGCTGCGCATATAGAAGAGCGTATCTTCGTCAATATGACCGGCTGTGGCCCCGTGGCCGCACTTCACGTCATCGGCATAGATCAGCAGGCTGGGCTTGCTGTCCACCTCGGCCCGGTCCGACAAAATCAGGTTCTTGTCTGTCTGCTGGGCGTCGGTCTTCTGCGCATCCTCCCGCACCAGCACCGTGCCCCCGAACACCGCCCGGGAGCGGCCGTCCAGTATGCCCTTGTAGTAGAGCCTGCTGGTGCCGTGGGGGTGGGCGTGGTCAATGGAAACCAGGTTGTCCATGTGCTCGGTATTGTCCGTCAGGTACAGCCCATTCAGCGAGCAGTAAGCTCCCGTCCCGTCCAGCAGCACCGAAAGGTCGTGGCGGCCCAGGCCGCACCCCATGGCAAAGGAACCCGACTCGTAGCTGCTGTCCCGCGCTTGGGTAACGCGGGTCGTGCCCACGTGGTAGGCGTTGCGGCTCTCGTCCAGCAGCCGATAATGGGTTACCTTAGCCCCTTCTCCCACGGCAACCTCGGTAACGGCGTTGGTAAAGTACTGCGAAGACTTCCCAGGGTCGGCGCCAACATAAGATTCAAACACGGTCAAGCGTGTATTGCGTCCCGCGACTATCAGCGTACGGGGGTAGACTACTGAATCCGCTCCTTGGCGCAGGTGGACTATGTTCAGAAAGACTTCTTCCTCGTAGTCATCGGGAAGCCTTACATAAGCACCGTCACTGAGAAACGCCGTATTCAGGGCGGTGAAAGCATCTTCCTCGATACTGGCGTGAGCGGCAAGGTTGCTCCGCAGCGCATTATCACCCGCGCTGGATGCTAGGGCCCGGCCTATGGTGCTTACCATTGGTGTGCTTGGTTGCTGCCCGATTAGCGGACGCCCATCCAGGAAAATTAGCTTGGGCCAGGAGCTCTTAAGGAAATCACCAATGTTGGGCTTGCCGTCGGCCCCTATCAACAAGGCCACTGGGCCATTGCTGTCGGACATCGAGGCAGAAAACCGCCCCTGAGCTATAGGCCTGACATTAGTGTACTTCCACGGTTCGTTACCCCGCCTGGCGGTGGGGAAACCGGCGGAATCGAATCGCTCCCAGGCGGCCGCGCGCAGGTCGTTAAGCCAGGCTGGACTTCCAGTGGCAAGCTGCTCACGCAGGGCCTGGTAGTCGGCGTAGTAAGACGGGTGGTTGATGGTGGGCGCGGTGCTCATAGTTAGTTGCCGGCCTCCACCGCTTCCTTGATCCAGTCGTAACCCTTCTCCTCCAGTTCCAGCGCCAGCTCCGGGCCGCCTGACCGGACGATGCGGCCGTCCAGCAGCACGTGGACCTGGTCGGGCGTGATGTAGTTGAGCAGCCGCTGGTAGTGGGTCACCAGGACGATAGCATTCTCCGAGTTGCGCAGGCTGTTCACCCCGTCGGAAACGATGCGCAGGGCGTCAATGTCCAGGCCCGAGTCCGTCTCGTCCAGCAGGGCCAGCTTGGGTTCCAGGATGGCCATCTGCAAAATTTCGTTGCGCTTCTTTTCGCCGCCGGAAAAGCCTTCGTTGACGGAACGACGCACCAGTTCCGGGTCGATCTCCACCAGCTTGACCTTCTCCCGCAGCATCCGGTCAAAGTCCCGGGCGCTGTACTCCTCCTCTCCCCGGTGGACGCGGGCGGCGTCGGCGGCGGCCTTCAGGAATTGCCAGGCCCGCACGCCGGGCAGTTCCAAGGGGTACTGGAAGGCCAGGAAAACGCCTTCCCTCGCCCGCTCCTCCGGTTCCAGGGCCAGCAGGTCCATCCCGCGATAGACGGCCTCCCCAGCCGTAACTTGATAGTCGGCCCGCCCGGCCAGCGTGCTGGCCAGGGTGCTCTTCCCGGACCCATTGGGCCCCATGATGGCGTGAACCTCGCCTGGGTTGACGGTAAGGTTGACGCCGCTAAGTATTTCCTGTTCATCCACGGAAACGTGGAGATTCTTGACTTCCAGAATGGGTGGCATTTTGGTGGTTTTGCTCCTTAAATTGGCAATCGATACGTTTCTAGGAAGTGAATCGCTTCGTCAATAAACGCGTTGAATACATCAGGTTTGAGTGTGCCGACCCTGCTTCTAATCAGGCTAGGGCTGGCAGTGAATAGTTTCCTTGGCCGGACATAGCTGATAACTTCTAAAGACCCTACTTCAAAGCTCGCATCGGTTAAGGCAATTGCTCTGTCATCCCCAAAGGGGTTGCTGGTAATCTGGCTCAACAACCAGTCTCCATAACCCGCAGGTGCAATCAACAGGGCTGGCCGCCGCTTCGCTCGGGACAGATCCGGAAAGGGAAACCGGACCATCACCACTAGTCCTGTTGCAAGTGGGCCCAAGCCTCATCCTCTTCCGGCCGTAGCCAGTCTCTTGCCAGGGCTTCCTCACTAAGCAAAGCACTCTCGGGCTCCTCATCGTCGAGAATGGTTACCAGTGCCTTGCAAGTAACTGCAATATCTACAGGCTCAAGAAATATCACGTTGCCTTGGGCGTCAACAATTGCTCTGACGGTGCGAATCACTGTTTCCTCGCTCTCTGCCCTGACTCTTGCCAAAAACTGGCTGCTACCCGGGGCTTAGCCCCTACCCCACCGTCCCTTCCAAACTCACCTTCATCAACTGCCCCGCCTCCATGGCAAACTCGAACGGGAGTTCCTGGAAGATGCCCCGGCAGAAGCCGTTGATAATCATGTAGTTGGCTTCTTCCGGTGATATTCCCCGCTGCTGGCAGTAAAAAAGCTGGTCGTCGCTCACCTTGGACGTGGTGGCCTCGTGCTCCAACTGCGCCGTGGGATTCTGCACCTCAATGTACGGCACCGTATGTGCTCCGCACTTGTCGCCGACCAGCAAGGAATCGCACTGGGTGAAGTTCCGGGCGTTGGTGGCCGACGGCATTATCTTCACCAGCCCGCGGTAGGTGTTCTGACCCTTCCCGGCGGAAATCCCCTTGGCCACGATGGTGCTCTTGGTGTTCTTCCCCAGGTGAATCATCTTGGTGCCCGTGTCCGCCTGCTGGTAGTTGTTCACCAGCGCCACCGAGTAAAACTCGCCAACGGAATTGTCCCCCTGCAGGATTACGCTGGGATACTTCCAGGTTATGGCCGAACCAGTCTCCACCTGGGTCCAGGAAATCTTGGAGTTCCTGCCCTGGCACTTGCCCCGCTTGGTCACGAAGTTGTAGACGCCCCCGTTCCCTTCCTTGTCCCCGGGAAACCAGTTCTGCAGCGTCGAATACTTGATCTCCGCGTCGTCCAGCGCCACCAGTTCCACCACCGCGGCGTGAAGCTGGTTGGACTTGCGCATGGGGGCGGTACACCCCTCCAGGTAGCTGACGTAGGCTCCTTCCTCGGCCACGATCAGCGTCCGCTCGAACTGGCCGCTGTCCATGGCGTTGATGCGGAAATAGGTCATCAATTCCATGGGGCAGCGCACGCCCTTGGGGATGTACGCAAAGGAACCGTCGCTGAACACGGCGGAATTGAGAGCGGCATAGAAGTTGTCGGCGTAGGGTACCACCGAACCCAGGTACTTCTGCACCAGGTCCGGATGGTTGCGGATGGCCTCGCTCATGGAGCAGAAGATAACCCCGGCTTTTTCCAGCGTATCCTTGTAGGTGGTGGCCACCGAGGAACTGTCCAGGACCGCATCCACCGCCACGCCGGCCAGTTGCTTCTGCTCCTCCAGGGGAATGCCCAGCTTGTCGAAGGCCTCCAGCAACTCCGGGTCCACCTCGTCCATGCTCTTGGGGCCGTCCTTCGAGTTAGGCGAGGCGTAGTAGATGATATCCTGGAAATCGATGCGTGGGTGGTGGATGTTAGCCCACTTGGGTTCCTCTTCGTTGAGCGTAATCCAGTAGCGGTAGGCCTTCAATCGCCATTCCAGCATCCATTCCGGCTCTTCCTTCTTGGCCGAAATGAATCGGACAATATCTTCACTAAGACCCTTGGGGGCTGTGTCCTGCTCGATGTCAATGGTAAAGCCCCATTTGTATTCGGTGTCTATGTCCGTGGACTCCCGGGAAATGACCCGTTGGGTGGTCATGAGGCGCCCCTCCTGAGGTTGCTGATACGTCGGCAGGCATTTCTCGAACACCTTACCGTTGAGCGCAGAATGTATGCCGGTAAATAATTGTTGACCAAATGAGTCAACAATTAATATTAGCGTTGCCCAGATATGATGTCAACGGGAAACAGCCGACCGGTTACGTTTCAGTTTGGTTGATTTGTTCCGCTTTGACGCGAGTTTTAAGGTCAATTCTGCCGTGTTTCGATTTTGACAGCAGATAAAAGCACTTGAATCGTAAAACTAGTCTGCCGACGTGGCCTTGGGCGTTTTCTGCTGCCCTGCGTGCCGGGTAGGTGGAGGTCCGGCAGGACTGCCGCCCGGTCGCTCCTGTCCTGCCTGAATTTTACCAAACCCGAACCAGGATGCTCTGCAAAGAAGTGCTGCGGACCCGCAAGGTTGCTATGCCAGGTCCTGACCTTGTAGAGAGGCGCAGGGAGATAGCCGAGGGTCAGAGGAGGTTCTTCAGCCAGGGGCGCAAGAGCATGTGTATGCTCGAAAGCATCAACATGCCCACCAGCACTAACAGGGTCGCCGAGAAAGTCCAATCCGCCACCACCAGGCCCAGCGCGGTCCCCGCGGCGAGCGGGTGCTCGGTGTTGGTCAAAATCATAACCAGAAAGCCAAGGCCTACCGCCAGCACGGCCATGAGGTTTTGGAAGGCCGGCGACATGGCTGCCAGGTCTCCCCAGCCCGGGACCAGGTACATCAGTGAGAGGGCCGTACCAACGGCTACCGCTACGGCATGCCCGCCTATCACCCGGCGAGGGCTGGACGCCCGGCTGTGGGGCAGCATGAAGACTATAAAAGCGGAAGAAGCAACGCCCACCACGATCGCGGCCCGGAGCACCACATCCACCACCAGGATGATCGCCAGCAGCGCCAGCATGCAAAGGGCGCTCTGAAAAATGTAGTTTTGCGGATGATGTCGCAGCCTTTGGTCCGGGAGACGGCTTTCCAGCACGACGCCCCGCGCCGGTCTCCTGCCCAGTTTGCGAATCGTTGTCGAAACCATCGTAGCGATGATCGGGTAATATTTTGGCATTCGGCGCAGGTTTTCGCCCATAGTAAGGTTGACCAGTTCCGGGCATTATTGCCAGGTTCTACCCACAACTCCTGACAGTCGGTTATTGTTGGTGGTTTTCGGCCTGTGCTAGAATCGCGCCATGGACACCGACCAGACCAAATACTGGGTGGCATTGAGCCAGGTTAAAAAGCTGGGCGCCGTGCGCTTCAGGAAACTGGAAAAACACTTCCGGGACCTGGAACGCGCCTGGGCAGCCGGCCCTCGCGAACTTCACAGCGCCGGCCTGGAAGACGGCGTCGTCTCCGCCCTGGTGGAGGCGCGCGGCCGCATCTCGCCCGACGACGAGATGGAACGGCTGGAAAAGGCAGGGGTGCAGGCCCTGACCTGGCGGGATCCTGCCTACCCGCCCCGCCTGCAGCAGATTGACGACCCGCCGCCCGTGCTATACGTTAAAGGGACGCTCATGCCCGAGGATGAACGGGCGGTGGCCATCGTCGGCACCCGCAGTCCCACATCCTACGGTCGGGAGGTGGCCGCAGCGCTCTCCGGTGACCTGGCCCGCAGCGGCATCACCATCGTCAGCGGACTAGCGTTGGGTGTGGACACCGTGGCCCACCGCGCGGCCGTTACCCAGGGAGGCCGCACCATCGCCGTGGTGGCCAACGGGCTGGACATCACCTATCCCCGGGACAACTCCGGCCTGGCCCGCCAGATCGCGGACCAGGGCGCGGTGGTGAGCGAATACCCCCTGGGCACCAGGCCCGACCCCCGTGGCTTCCCCCGCCGCAATCGCCTGATCAGCGGCATGAGCCTGGGCACTCTGGTGGTGGAGGCCGGTGAAAAGAGCGGGGCCCGCTGGACGGTTTACCATGCCCTGGAGCAAAATAGGGAAGTGTTCTGTGTGCCGGGCAGCATATTCTCCCCGGCAAGCCGCCTGACCAACAGCCTTATTCAGGACGGCGCCAAGCTGGTATCCAGCCACAATGATATCCTTGAAGAACTGAACCTGACGGTAGTAACAAGGCAAATAGAAATGCGGCTGGCGGAAAATATGCCGCCCAGCCCGGACGCAGGAGGCGAAGCGGACCTGCTCCGCTGCCTGGATCACGAACCAACGCATATCGACGACATTGGACGCAGCGCAAGCATGCCCATCGCCACGGTGGGCAGCCTGCTGACCATGCTGGAACTGAAAGGCCTGGTTAAGCAGGTGGGCGCTATGCACTACGTCCGCATCGGGGAGGCAACCCCTGCCTATGGCAACTAAGGAAACAACTTCAACCAGGGCCAAGTCCGGAAGCCGGAAGAAGCCCGACAGCATGACGTCCAAGACGGTCAAGGCCAAGGCCACCCGCAGCAAGACTGCGGGAAAGGCCACCGGCAAAGCTTCAGCCAAGTCATCAAGCAAGGCCGCCGCGGGCAGCAAGACTACCCGCGCCACCGCCGCCCGCTCCCGCTCCACTTCCCGTGCATCCGGGGGCCTGGGCAAGACGGCCGGCAAGCGCTTGGTGATCGTAGAATCTCCGGCCAAGGCCCGCACCGTCGGCCAGATTCTCGGCAACCGGTACGTTGTCACCGCGTCCCAGGGTCACGTCCGCGACCTGCCCAAGAGCAAGATGGGAGTGGACCTGGAGAATGAATTCCAGCCCACCTACGTCACCATGCGGGACAAGATGCCCCTGGTTAAGGAAATCAAGCGGGCCGGAGACGAGGCCGCCGACATTTTCCTCGCCACCGACCCTGACCGGGAGGGCGAGGCCATTTCCTGGCACCTGCAGACCGCCGCCGGCTGGGACAAGCCCGACGCCAAGGTTCCCAAGCGGGTGGTCTTCCACGAAATAACCAAGGACGCCGTGGAGGAGGCCTTCCAGCACCCCCGCGAAATCGACATGAAGCTGGTCAACGCCCAGCAGGCCCGCCGCATCCTGGACCGCCTGGTGGGTTACCAGATCAGTCCCCTGCTGGCCAAGCGGGTCCAGCGTGGCCTGTCGGCCGGTCGTGTCCAGTCCGTCGCGCTCAAGCTGGTAACCGACCGGGAAAAGGAAATCCAGGTGTTCGTCCCCGAGGAATCCTGGTCGCTGGACGCCCAGTTGCACAAGTCCGCCGACCCGGCTACCCGGGCCAACCTGTTTCCCGCCGCGCTGCACTCCATCAAGGGCAGCCGTCGTCGCCTGACCATCGGCGTTGAAGAAGAGGCCCGGGCCTACGAAGCCGAACTGAAGGATGCCGTCTACACCGTGGCCGATGTCCGCAAGCGCGAGGTGCGCCAGCGGCCCGCAGCGCCCTTCACCACCAGTACCCTGCAGCAGGAAGCCGGCCGCAAGCTGCGCTTCACTGCCCAGCGCACCATGTCCGTGGCCCAGCAGCTCTACGAGGGCCTGGCCGTGGGCAGCGAGGGTTCCGTTGGCCTGATCACCTACATGCGTACCGACTCCACCCAGGTGGCGGAGACTGCGGTGCAGGAAGCGCGCCAGTACATCCGCGGCAAGTACGGCAAGGAATACCTGCCCGATAAGCCCCGCAGTTACCGCACCCGTACCAAGGCGGCCCAGGAGGCCCACGAAGCAATCCGGCCCACGTCCATCGCCCGCACTCCGGACTCGCTCAGGGACCACCTGTCCGCCGAACAGTTCCGGCTCTACGGGCTCATCTGGGCCCGGATGCTGGCCAGCCAGATGGCCGATGCCCTGTCCGACGCCACCACCGTCAACATCGACGCCGCCTGCAAAGCCCAGCCTGATGGCGAGGCGGGCCGCGTCTTCAACTTCCGCGCCACCGGCTCGGTGCTCAAGTTCCCCGGCTTCCGCACCCTTTACCTGGAGGGCAGGGACGAGGGCGACGCCGAGGAAAACTCTAACTCCCTGCCGGAACTGGCCCAGGGCGATACCCTGAATTGCAATCAGCTGGAGGCAAACCAGCATTTCACCCAGCCGCCCCCGCGCTTTACCGAGGCCACCCTGGTCAAGGCCATGGAGGAGCGGGGTATCGGCCGGCCCAGCACCTACGCCCCCACCATCGGCGTGCTGCTGAACCGCAATTACGTCAACAAGGAGAACAACAGCCTGCACCCCACCCTGCTGGGCACCACCGTGTCAGAGCTGCTGGCCCAGTTCTTTACCGACATCATGAACCCCGACTTCACCGCCCAGATGGAGGAGAAGCTGGACGAGGTCTCCCAGGGCGAACGGGACTGGATTCCCATGCTCCAGGACTTCTACGCCCCCTTTGCCGAAGAACTGCTCAACGCCAACGAAAATATGCCCCGGGTAAAGCCCGACGATGAGGCCACCGACGAGGTCTGTGACAACTGTGGCCTGCCCATGGTAATCAAGACGGGTCGGTTTGGCCGCTTTATGGCCTGCACCGGCTACCCCCAGTGCCGCACCACCCGCCAGCTAAAGGAAGAAGGTACCGAAGCTGTCGCCGACGTCGAGACCGACGAGGTCTGCGAGCAGTGTGGCAAGCCCATGGTGCTGAAGACGGGCCGTTACGGCAAGTTCATCGCCTGCAGTAACTACCCCACCTGCAAGAACACCCATCCCATGAAGACCGGCGCCGCCTGCCCCACCTGCGGCGGCGACCTGGTGGAACGGGGAAGCCGGCGCGGCGTCTTCTTTGGCTGCTCCAACTACCCCGAGTGCAAGTACACCAGCAACCGGCGGCCCCTGCCCGACCCCTGTCCCGAGTGCCAGGGTCTGATGGTAGTCAACCGCGACGGCAGCCACGCCTGCACCGTCTGCGCCTGGAAGGTGGAGGCCCCCAGCACCGAGCAGGAACTGGCGGCGGTTGGAGACTGACTTGCTGGGTTGAGGAATCAGGCAAAGTTCGCCCAAATGGGGCCAGGCTAAAGAGCTTGGCCCCAAAGTCTTTCCGTAGTCTTGATTAGCCCTGTGCTGCTCAAAGGGTGAATCGCTGGTATCCCGTAAACCCTTGGAACTCGCCCAAACGGGGCATTCCAAAGCAATGCAACTCCCCTGTTCCCTGGATATGCTGGACTCATACTTAACCCAACGGGAGTCCAGCATGGCCACCCTTACCGACACCGTCGATGTGTCTCCCCGAATCCATGAACTGTTTGACAAGTACGAGAATTACCTTCGGGGACAGCGCGGTCTTTCCGACAACACCGTCCGGGTCTACCTGACTGACCTGGACTCCTTCGTCCGCTACATCAACGAATCGGACCAGATCCTTGAGGACATGAACCGCCGCATGGCCCGCAGCTACCTGGCCTGGCTGGCCACCGAGGCGCGGGAGACCAGGCACCCCTACTCCGGCCGCAAGCAGAAGGAAGGGTATGCCCGCGTCAGCATCGTCCGCAAGCTGACGGCCCTGCGTTCCTTCTACCAGTTCCTGGTCCAGCAGGGAATGTTCAAACACTGCCCCGTTCCGTCGGGGCGTAGCCTTCAGGTAAAAGTGGAAAAGCCCCTGCCTTCCTTCATCGGCAAACAGGAAACGGTGCGTTTGATGGAAGCCCCGGACGAGGAAGACCTGTACGGCATCCGGGACCGCGCCATCCTGGAGGTACTGTATTCCTGCGGGGTTCGCCTGGCCGAAATTACGGGCATGGACCTGCCCGACATCAATTTCGACCAGCGCCAGGCTCTGGTGGAGGGCAAGGGCTCCAAGGAACGTTGGGTGCTGTTCGGCCAGCCCACCGCCGACGCCCTGCAAAAGTACCTGGAACAGGTCAGGCCCCAACTGCTGGACGGACCCACCGAGGCCCTCTTCCTTAACCGATACGGCCAGCGTCTTTCCCGCCGTACCATCGAAAAGCTGGTCAAGGGCTACGCCGCCCGGGCCGGATTGCGGGACGGCGTCCACACCCACACCCTGCGCCACACCTTCGCCAGCCACATGCTGGAGGGAGACGCCGACCTGAGGGTTATCCAGGAACTGCTGGGCCATTCCAGCCCTACAACCACCCAAATTTACACCCACATCACCAAGCAGGAAGCCAGGGCCGCCTACCTGAACTTCCACCCCCGAGCCAGGAAGGACTAACGCCGGCATACAGCAGGCAGGTCCGGCAGGGATATTCTTCAAGTTGTCGTGGTAGCGTTCTAAGTCAGGTTGATTGGTTTGGGACTCTGTAGGGGCAGACTGTGTGTCTGCCCAGGTCAAAGGACAATGCCACCTGAATCGAAACGCTACCTGTCTTGGTAGCCTGCTCGAAACCTAGCAAAACGGCGACCCGAAGTCTGCCTCTAAATCAGAGGCAAAATCAACCCAAAACTCGGGAACAAAATCCGAGTGCCTTGCGTCATAAGGGATGTAACGAATAAACCTCAGGAGGTTTGGTCGAAATGTTCCCGATACGACGTACCTTGGCAATCCTTGGTTTGTCCCTCTTTACCATCGCTGCAGTCGCTTGCGGCAGCCAGTCTCCCTCACCTGCTGAACCCGCGTCTTCTTCCCGTTCAGCGGCGGCGGAACAGCAACAGCCTTCTACCACAGCAAGTTCCAATGGCGCCCGCGGTCCCGTTGGACCAGCGCGTCCCGCCAGCGCGGATGGCGCCCGAGGTCCCCTTGGCCCGCAAGGCGATCCTGGAACAGCGGGTGACTCCGGAGCGGATGGTATCTCCGGCCCGCAGGGTCCCGCCGGCGCGCAAGGTAATTCTTCCAACGGCTTAGTCGGAACTGTCAAGGACTTCTTCTCTGGCTCTCAGCCCGCTCCTACCTCGGCCCCACAGGCTATGAGCCAACCCGAGCCAGCCTCCGTGGAGAGGACAGAAGAGGTTGAGCGGGAGATGGCAGTGGAAGCCTCTGCCAATGCCGGTTCCGCTCTCCCCGCGCAGCCACAGGAAGCCTCCAGCTCTGCCTCTGCCTCTGCCCCCCAGTCACAGCCAGCTCCCGCTGCTCAGGTAGCGGCTCGGGGCCCATTGGGCCCGGCTGGCCCGGCTGGTCCCACAGCTTCCCAGTCCAGCGGTTCCGCCCCCACGCCTGTTCCCGCCACGGCAGCCAGGGGTGGAGTAGCCGGCCAGTCCCAGCCCGGGGCCACCACCTTCCAGGACAACTGGCGTATTCCTGCCGTAACTACTTACGAGGATGCTGTCTCCACCTTCAGCCTGGATACCGACCGCACCTCCTATCGCCTGGCCCTGAACTGGGCCAACCAGGGATACGACGTGGAGCCCGACTCAGTTCGGGCGGAGGAGTGGATCAACTCCTTCAACTACGGCTACCCCCATCCCTCCCGGGATGACGAGTTTGCCATCTACACCGACGTTTACCGCCATCCCCTGGACGGTCGCAAGCACTTGGCCCGGGTAGCCTTCCAGGCCCCCGCCCTGCGCGACGACTCCCGACCCTTGAACGTCACCCTGGTGCTGGATGCCTCCGGTTCAATGGCCGACGGCAATCGGGTTGAGATTGCCCGCGCTGCCGCCGATGCCATCCGCCAGAGCCTGCGGGACCAGGACCGCCTCGCCGTTGTCCAGTTTACCGACACCGTTATCGGCCGCCTGACGGTGGAGCACACCGACCCCGATGACCGGGACCTCCGCCGATCTATAGACCGCCTTCAACCCAACGGATCCACCAACGTTCAGGCCGGCCTTAACCTTGGCCTGGAACTGGCCGACGATGCCCGCCGCCGCCGCCCCAACTCCTATAATTACGTTATCCTCATGTCCGACGGCGTGGCCAACGTGGACGCCACCAACCCCTTCGCCATCCTGGAGTCGGCCGGCGACCACCAGCGCCAGAACCCCATCCGCCTCGTCACCATCGGCGTGGGCATTGCCAACTACAACGATTACCTGCTGGAACAACTGGCCCAGCACGGCAATGGCTGGTACCGTTACCTGGACGACGTTCACCAGGCCCAGCAGACCTTCAGCCGCGAAAACTGGCTGAACCTGGCCGTCCCCTTCGCCGACCAGACCCGCGCCCAGGTTACCTGGAACCCCGACTTCGTCCACTCGTGGCGCATAGTTGGCTACGAGAACCGGGTAACTCCCGACGAATATTTCACCCAGAACCGCAAGGAGTTCGCGGAACTTCCCTCCGGGGCTGCCACCACAGTTTTCTACGAACTGGAACTCACCGGCCAGCTTGAAAGCCGGTCGGCCAGCACCGCCAGCCTGGGGGACGTCGAACTCCGCTGGGTCGAGCCCGACACCGGTGCATCCCGAGAGCAGTACGCCTCCCTTTCCGGCCAATGGCGCCAGGACTTTGACGCCGTCGACGACCCCTACCTGAAGCTGGGATCCATAGTTGCCCTGTCGGCCGACCGGTACAGCGCCCTCCCTTATCCACAGTACATGGACTACGGTTCCCTCAACTGGGAACTTTCGGAACTGAACCGCAGGCTGCGGACTTTGAAGGGTGACCTGGGCCACCTGACGGCCTTCAGCGACTTCGGCTACCTGCTGGACCACATGACCCGTTTCATTCCGCCGGAACCGCCGCGTCCCGCTGATTCTGGGTACAGCCCTTAGCCAGCGCGGGCAGCTGCATATTCGATGAGTAGCCAGGGCTTGGAGAAATCATCTCCAGGCCCTGAAACGTTGCAGTCCTTTTGATTCATGCTGATCGCGAAGCTGCGGGGTCACCTCAACCGTCATACCGGCAAAAGCCGGTATCCAGAATCCTGCCCGACTGAGCCTGCCGGAGATTACTGTAGAACTTCGGGCAATCGCATTATGTTTAAATTGTCATTCTGAACGGAGTGAAGAATCTAAACTCCATCCCACCGGCCGACTGGGGTACCCGTAACCTTGCTGACATGCAGGATTTCAGGCCCTTCGTTAAGCTCAGAGCGACTTGTCTTATATCTGGCGGATGTCTGCCGCCTATAGTCTGAATCTAAAACGCGATTGCCCTGCTGCAGAACTTCCTTCCGTGGTCAGTTGTCCCGCTGGTATATACTTGAACACTGATTCGTCAGTACCCTGTGTCAATTGAACCGCTCTTCATTGTCCAGTGGCTTGGGAAAAAGGCAAAGGCTCGACGCCAGTTCAGACCCAACAGTTCAGAAAGGAAGCAGGCACACCATGACTCGCATACTCGTCCTCAACGGCCCCAACATCAACGTCCTGGGACGTCGCAACCCCACCATTTACGGGACTTTGACCCTGGATGAAATAAACGGGCTCATCTCCGAACAGGCCAAAGCCCTGGGGGTGGACATCTCCTTCTTCCAGTCCAATCACGAGGGAGCGCTGATCGACCGGATACAGGAAAGCTGGGGCAATATCGACGGCATCGTCATCAATCCTGGAGCCCTCACCCACTATGGCTACTCCCTCAAGGACGCCCTGATCGACGCCGTAGTGCCGGTCATCGAGGTCCACCTGGGCAATATCCACGCCCGCGAGGACTGGCGCCGCCACTCGGTGGTGGCCGACATCGCCCGTGGTCAAATTGCAGGCTTTGGCTGGAGAAGCTATACTTCAGCTATAGAAATTATGGTCGGTATCATCGAAGAAGAAACTACTCCATGAAAGATCGCGTAACCCAACTGGCCGCCCAGTTGCCGGAAAAGGAACTGGACGCCATTCTCATTTCCGCCCCCGAAAACCGCCGCTACCTGTCGGGGTTCACCGGCTCGGCCGGCTACCTGCTGGTCACCCCCCAGCGGCAGGTCCTCCTCACCGACCCCCGCTACACCGAGCAGGCGGGCAGCCAGTCCCCTCATTTCGAGGTGGTCCAGATGCAGCCCGGCCTGGGCTGGCTCCTGGATGCCCTGAAGGAGACCGGCGTCAGAAGGGTCGGGTTTGAAAGCGACAACATAACCGTCGCTTCCTACAATCGGGTGCTGGACGCAATGAAGGAGGAAGAAGACCTGGGAAAGATTTCCCTCATCGCCACCTCCGGCATCACCGATGAGCTGCGCGTCTTCAAGGACCAGGAAGAGTTGGCCGAGCTTCAGAAGGCCATTGATGCCTCGGACCGCGCCATGGAGACCGTTTGCCCTGCCATCCAGGCGGGCTTCACCGAGAAGGAAGTGGCCTGGCGCATGGAAATGGCCATGCGGGAATTCGGCGCCGACAACATCAGCTTCGACACGATAGTCGCCGCCGGTCCTAACGGGGCCATGGTCCACCACCGGGCCGACGACACGGTTATCAAGCCTGGCGAACCCATCGTCATCGACATGGGAGCCCAGGTGAACGGCTACTGCAGCGACATCACCCGCACCGTCGTTGTGGGTGAACCCGACGAGATGTTCCACAAGATTTACAATATCGTCCTGGGCGCCCAGTTAACCGCCATCAACACCCTGCGCCCCGGCCTGACCGGCGAGGAGTGCGACTCCCTGTCCCGCGACATCATTGCCCAGGCCGGCTACGGTGACAACTTCGGCCACAGCCTGGGCCACGGCGTCGGCCTCGCCGTCCACGAACACCCCCGGGTTGGCCCCCGCGCCGATAACATCCTCCAGCCCGACATGGTATTCACCATCGAACCCGGCATCTACCTCCCCGGCTGGGGAGGCGTTCGCATCGAAGACATAGTAATCCTCGCCGAAAACGGCGCCACGCCGTTGAGCAAGGCTGGAAAGTAGGGGTTTATTGCCACGGGCAACGGGGGAGTCTGGATGATAAGTGAAGAAGTAGCGGGTGAAGTAGAAGAACTGGTAGGTCTGTCCCTGCGTGAGCGGTTTGCAGGCGACCTGATATTCGATCCCATAGTGGTCCAGCCGGCCATAGATCACTATGGGGATGAATACCTGGATATATTTGTGGTGTACAAAGGCGGTTATGAAAAACTAGACTTACAATGGACCCTTCGGTTTCCGATATTCCTCCAATCGAGGTTGTCAGAGTTGGGAGTAGGTTGCAACACATTAGTTTCCTACGTGGAAAAAAGCGAATGGGAGGAAGTCTTCCACAGTAAACATCCAAGGGCCGATGAACCCTGGTGATCTGATAGCAATTGCTAGGCAACTGGCCACCGGAAGGGTTGGGAGTCGTCGCGGAAGACCACGGCAAGCCGAACTCTGCCGAGCAGTCAGTGCCACTTATTACGCACTATTTCACGCATTGGCGAATTCTTGTGCAGATACGTTGGTCGGGAGTAATCGGGCCAACCGCCGAGATCCTGCCTGGAGACATACGTACCGAGCCTTAGAACATGGCATGGCCAGGAACCAGTGTAACAACCAGTCCTCGATGAGCAGGTTTCCGCTAGAAATCCAGGAATTTGGCAAGATGTTCGTAGATGTGCAACAGATGCGTCACTTTGCAGATTACGACCCTCTGGCAACCTTTTCCCGGTTACAAGTAATCCGACAGATTGATTTGGCCGAAGCCGCTATTGACAGATTCCTCTCCATAGATAGGAGCCAACGACGTAGTTTCGCCAGTTTCGTCCTGTTGCGCCATCGGCCATAACGTCGTAAGTGAATCCATTGGAGACATTCAAAGGAGCAAATGAGTTGCGGCCAGAGCCAACCTGGGAACAACTAGAAGCTGAGTACGAAATCATTTGGGAATGCTACAATTGTAACCGCCCACTTGATCCCAGGTATGATTACTTTTGCCCAATGTGCGAGAAGCAATACTGTGACAGTTGTAATCAGGCATGCGTTGAATGCGACGAAATTACCTGTAGCATGTGCCTGCATGAACACATGAACCTTGCCCATCCGGATTCAGAAGAATGGTAGCTGATAAGGACTCTAGAGACCTTGCCCAGTTCGGGCTTCACCAAATTGAAGAAGCAATG
The DNA here is from genome assembly GCA_034428635.1 of Dehalococcoidia bacterium. Classification (GTDB taxonomy): domain Bacteria; phylum Chloroflexota; class Dehalococcoidia; order Lucifugimonadales; family UBA3495; genus Bin22. Next base: position 32,916 of record DAOUHR010000003.1, on the reverse strand, counting down.
CTACGGTTGCTGGATGCAAATCCTCAGGGCTTACGTAACTCTGAAATAGTGGAAGCCCTTAGTTTGCGGTCTGCTTTCAAGGGAAGGCAGAAGGACTATCTAACGTACTCAGTGTTAGGCGGTCTCATTATGCGTGGTAAAGGGGACAGAGACGAGAACACTAAACTCTTTACCAAGGTTGATCAGTCTTAACAATCGCTTCGACCACTCCAAAGATTGAGGAAAGGATCGCTTGATCTGATTCCATTGAATAGGATAGGAAGGACAGGAGTAAGAGGACTATATGAGCATTAACTTTAGCGACCTCAGCCGCAACATGGTCATCGAACTGGACGGTCAGCCCTGGCAGGTCATGGACTACGAGCGGCACAAGATGCAGCAGCGCGCCCCCGTCACCCGCATCAAAATGAAGAACCTCCTCTCCGGCGCGGTGGTCGAACGCACTTTCCAGCGCTACGACACCGACTTCACCGTGGCCGAGATTGACAACCGGGAAACCCAGTACCTCTACACCGACGGCACCTACTTCTATTTCCTGGATCAGGAGACCTTCGATCAGTACGAGCTGACCCGAGAAACTCTCGGCGACACCCTGAACTACCTGAAAGAGAACATGATCGTCGAAATGGTCTTCTACAAGGGTTCGCCCATCAACTTGAACCTGCCCACCCACGTTGAACTGGCGGTAGCCGATACTCCCCCCGCCTTCCGGGGCGATACTGCCCAGGGCGGCAACAAGCCCGCCACCCTGGAAACCGGCCTGCGCATCAACGTGCCCATGTTCATCACCCCTGGTACTATCGTAAAGGTGGATACCCGCAACGGCCAGTACACGGAGCGGGTAAGCTAGCGTTTTGACCCTCCCGCAGCAGGCAGTCTTCTCCGTCAGCCAGGTGGCTGTTCATCTGCGGGAGTTGCTGGAAAGCCACCCCTTCCTCTCCGACCTGTGGATCGTTGGCGAGGTCTCCAACCTCCGCGCCTCGTCATCGGGCCATTCCTACTTCACCCTCAAGGACAGCGCTGCCTCGCTCAATTGCGTCCTCTTCCGGGGCCACGGCGGCGCCGGAATCCTGGAAAACGGCAAGTCGGTCCGCGCCCACGGCCGCATGAGCTTCTACGAACCCCGCGGCTCCACCGACTTCATGGTCGACCGCGTCCTGCCCGAGGGCGAGGGCGCCCTGGCCCAGGAACTGGAACGCCTGAAAGCCCGCCTGGGTCAGGAAGGCCTGTTCGAGGAATCTCGCAAACGTTCCCTGCCCCAGTTCCCTGAAGTGGTGGGCGTGGTCACCTCCCCCACCGGCGCGGCCTGGCAGGACATCCAGAACGTCATCCGACGACGCTACCCCCTGGCCCGCCTGCTGCTCTCCCCCACCCAGGTGCAGGGCCTGGACGCCGCGCCCCAGATTGCCGACGCCCTGGACCGGCTGGACATGGACGGTAGCAGCGACGTGATAATCGTCGCCCGTGGCGGCGGTTCCCTCGAAGACCTCTGGCCCTTCAACGAGGAAATCGTGGCCCGGGCCATCTTCCGTAACCATATTCCCGTGGTAAGCGGCGTGGGCCACGAGACCGACTTCACCATCGCCGACTACGTGGCCGACCGCCGCGCCCCTACGCCTTCCGCCGCCGCCGAACTCGTGGTCCCCGACGGTTCCATCCTCCGCCAGACCGTCCAGGCCTGGACCGAGCGCGCCTGGCGGGGAGCTTTGCGCTCGGTGGAGACCGGCAGGGCAGATGTTGCAAGCCTTGGGCGACGTCTCGAATCGGGCCTGCCCGACCTGGACTATCTAAAGCGCCAGGTCGACGATCTGGCCGAAACTCTGGGCGGAAACCTCCAGGGACGCCTCAGGCTCGCCCGCCTGGAGGTAGATGGCCTGGAGGGTCGTTTGCGCACTCTGGACCCGGCCGCTACCCTGCGCCGGGGGTTCGCCATGGTGCAGCGTGCTGATACTGGACAGGTAATCTCCGGCGTCGCACAGGTGAGCGGCGGCGAGTCCCTCACCATAACCGTGGCCGACGGCGCCTTCCCCGCCATTGCTGGGGATGGGACTGCCACCGCTCCCCAAGCCGCCACCCCGCTTGTTGACCAGAAAACCTCCCTGCTCGCGGACACCAGGGAGGCCGACTCTCCCGCTCCCGAGCCACCGCCCCCTGCCAGGAACACTCGCCGGGGCCGTCGCCGCCCCCCCGAATCTCCAGGTATGGACCGATTGATTTAGATACTATCTCAATATCCCTTCCTTCTTGACGGGGGAAGGCTAGGATGGGGGTGAAAAGCAATCCCTCTTGCTTTCCCGCTTTGCCCAATGCTTTGGCTTAAATAGTTTGAGATAGTTTCTTAGCGGACAACCCGTTTCCTGGCAAGACTCCTGAAATCCCTTCCCTCTCGATTTCGTCAGACGTTCTTTGCCACTGACAGCAGCCGATTGACACCCCAACCCGCCTTCCCTACAGTTATCCCGTGCCTTATGCAAGGAGACAGCGCGATGACGCCGGAAGCAATGGACCAGGTAAAGCAGATCTTCGCCGAAACGCTGGACGAGCGGTACGCCGGCCAGCTGGAATTCGACCCCATTATCGTCAAGCCCGACGTGGACTATTATGGTGACGATTACGTCCGCGTGTTGTTGGTGGTGAACGGGAATACGGATCTGTTAGATGCCGAATGGGATGTTGGCCTGATTACCCGTGTTCGGGATAAGCTGGACAAAATCGGAATTTATGAATTCCCTTCTCCTTACTTCATTGATAGCAAGGAGTTTCAATACTATCTGAAGCGAGGCAAAGTTGACGCCCTCTAACCTGCTCGCCGTCGCCGAGGAGTTGGTACAGTTCCAACGGGGTCGCCCCAGGCAAGCAAATATCTGCCGGGCTGTTAGCACCACATATTACGCTCTGTTTCATTGCTTGGCTGGAAGCTGTGCCGACAGCTTGGTGGGAAAGGCTGGAAGTAGCCACGGGGGCCCTGCGTGGAATCAAGCATATCGTGCCCTGGAACATGGCACTGCAAGAAGGCGATGCCAACGAATAACGAGCTTGCAGAGATTTCCGCTGGGGATAAGAAATTTTGCTGACTTGTTTGTAGATCTTCAGGAAAAGCGTCATAAAGCAGATTACGACCCAGGAGCTGTCTTCCCCAAGTTCATCGTAGTAAGAGATATTTACAGAGCCGAAGAGGCAATTTCGAGCTTTCAAAAGGTTCCTGTAAGTATGCGAAGAGCCTTCGCTATCTACGTCCTGCTCCCAGTCCGCAACTGATAGCCCAACCGCTGGCCGCCGGTTCTGCCGGTTGTAACCCCTTCCACCAGCCCCACCGCCGCGTTAAACTGTTCCCCGCGAATCCAATTACTTCGCTGCAGGTTATGGACTGATATGACCGAACCCCAAAACAACGACACCATTAATCATCCCGCTTCCCTCCCCTTTGAGGAAGCCTTCACCCGCCTGGGCGCCATGGTTGAAACCCTGGAGGCCGGCAACCTGCCCCTGGACCAGGCTGCCCAGATGTTTGAGCAGGGCATGGCCCTGGTACGTCGCTGCACCCAGCTTCTCGACGAAACGGAACTGCGCATTGGCGAAATCCGCGAAAACGGTGGCTCCCCGGCCTCAGCCCAGCAGGACGCGCTCTCCTGGGGAGACCTCGAGATGCCTCCGGTGGACGAGGAATGGGAACCGGAAGAGGACCTTTCCGATGGCAACTAGCCCATGCTGAACATTGGCTGGTTCTCCACCGGCAGGGGGGAGGGTTCGCGGGGCCTCTTGCAGTTCGTGCAGGAGCGCATCGAACGCGGTTTCCTCAACGCCCGCATTCAGTTCGTATTCAGCAACCGCGACCGGGGCCAGGCCCAGGGTTCCGACCGCTTCTTCCAGCTGGTAGACGGTTACAACCTTCCCCTGGTCACCCGTTCATCAGCCCGCTACCGCCGTTCCCGCAGTCCTTCCGGCCTTTCGTGGGCGGAACTGCGCCCTGAATTCGACCGGCTCGTCATCGAAGACCTCAAGGACTTTCAGCCCGACGTATGTGTCCTGGCCGGTTATATGCTGATATTCGCCGGCGAAATGTGCCGTCGGTTTCCCCTGCTCAACCTTCATCCCGCCTTGCCCGACGGCCCCATTGGCACCTGGCAGGAGGTTACGTGGGAACTCATCCGCCAGCGGGCCTCTCAAACCGGCGCCATGATTCACCTGGCCACCGAGGAACTGGACCGTGGCCCCGTGGTCTCCTACTGTACGGCGCCAATTACCGGCCCCGACTTCGACGCTGCCTGGCGGGAGTTGGAGGGAATGGACCTGGATGAAGTGCGGGCAGGACGCGGCGAGGACTTGGCCCTATTCCAGCAGATACGCCAGGCCCAGTACCGGAGAGAGCCCTACCTGATTCTCGAAACCCTGCGGGCCGTGGCCGACGGCAGAGCAGTGATGCGGGACGGTGTCGTCCTGGACCATCAGGGCAATTCCGTATCTACTGCTATACCTCCCGGCCTGTGCCTGGACAAAGAAATTGACCGGGCCTTGGCCGCCGACGGCCTGTTCTATGGGACCCCTGAATAAGTCCAGGTCAATTGCATATCAGCTTTGGGAATAAGCCGTCGTTCCCGCGCAGGCGGGAACCTCGCCGAGGTTAAACCACAGTTTCTGGTTTCGCAGGTATGACGAACCAGGCAACGGGACGCTCACGCGAAAGCCGACACCAACCCCACCACATTAGTGGCCATTAGTGTCTATTCGTGGATTATTGAGAAGAGAAAAGAGGGATAATCAGGCAGACTGCTGCAGCAGTTCGGGGTACAGGGAGACTATTTCACCGCTCTTGCTTACCAGTGTTGGATGGCCCCGGCTTTCAATAGCGTCCCGGTCAACAATGCAGCGGCTGATATTCTTCAGCGATGGCAGTTCGTACATCACGTCCAGCAGGGTTTCCTCAACTATGTACCGCAGGCACCGCGCCCCGGTGTAGTGGTTAAGGGCCCGCTCCGCCGCCGCCTCCAGGGCTCCCTCGGTAAACTCCAGGTTCACCCCGTCAATGTTGAACAGGTACTGGTACTGTTTCACGATGGCGTTCTTGGGTTCAGTCAGCACCCGTATCAGTGAGGCCTTGTCCAGGTGGTCCAGGCTGGTTGCCACCGGCAGCCGTCCCACCATTTCCGGTATGAAGCCAAAAGCCAGCAGGTCCTCCGGCGTAACCTGGGAAAGAACGCTGTCCTCCACATCCGCCCGATTCCGGGCCCCGCCCAGAAACCCAAGCTGGGAACCGTGCGTGGCGATGCGCCGGGATACTATCTCGTTCAAGCCTTCGAAGGCCCCGCCGCAAATAAAGAGAATATTTCGGGTGTTGATCTGCAGAAATTCCTGTTGCGGATGCTTGCGTCCGCCCTGCGGCGGCACGTTGGCAACGCAGCCCTCGATGATCTTCAGCAACTCCTGCTGGACGCCCTCGCCCGATACGTCCCGGGTTATAGATCTGTTGACGCCCTCCTTGCGGGCAATCTTGTCCATTTCGTCGATGTAGATGATTCCCTGCTCGGCCCGGGAAATATCCCAGTCCGCCGCTTGGATCAGCCGCAGCAGGATATTCTCCACGTCCTCGCCCACGTAGCCCGACTCGGTGAGAGAGGTGGCGTCGCAGACGGCAAAGGGCACCGCCAGGGTTCGGGCCAGGGTCTCCGCCAGCAGGGTCTTGCCGCTGCCGGTGGGGCCCATCAGCAGGATGTTGGCCTTCTGCAGTTCCACCTCGGAACCGGCCAACCCCGACCATACGCGTTTGAAGTGATTGTAGACGGCCACGCTCAGGGTCTTCTTGGCCCTGTCCTGGCCAATTACATAGTCGTCCAGGTTGGCGTAGATTTCCCGGGGTACCAATGGGCCTTCCGAGTTGGCGTGATATGCCGGCGCTTGGGGAGTCTGGGGCTGAATGAGTTCACCCATAGCCCGAATGCAGTCATGGCACACCGAAGCGCGGCCCTGGCCGGCTAGGAACAACTCGCTGCGGGCCTTTCCTTTCCCGCAAAAGGAACACTGTAAGGGCCGAGTCCCACTTCTTCCTCTAGTTTCCCTGCCATCCGGACTTGCCATAGGTGATCCCCGCCAGAGTCTGATTGCCCGCCGATTCGCTTGCTATGGATTTACAGCCTGTTATCCCGTTCGCCCTGAGCTTGTCGAAGGGTCGCCCGCAGAGTTTGTCGAAGGGTCGCCCGCAAAGCCCGTCAAAAGGTGCCTCTAAAGCTTATCAAAGGGACGCCCACAGAGCTTGTCAGAGGGTGCCCCCAAAGTTTGTCTAAAGGCTGCCCGCTAATCCCGTTAAAGGGCCATCCACGGTGAGTTGGCTGGCTCAGTATGGACGCCCTCCCAGCGCTTCCGTCGAGGCGCCAGCGACGGGGGCCGATGGCTCGCCCGAAGTGACCTGCAACTGGGCTGGAGGGCTGCTATTCGCTGGCCTCTGAATTGGAGGACTCTTCCTCCTTGGTTATGCCAAGAATCTCGTCAACCAGGCCGTATTCCATGGCCTGCTCCGGCGTCAGGTAATTGTCCCGGTCGCTGTCGCGAACGATGTTCTCCATGGGCTGGCCCGTGTTATTGCAGAGAATTCCCCGCAGCAAGTCCTGTAGCCTCGTAATCTCCCTCGCCGCGATCTGGATGTCGGAGGCCGCACCCTGGGTGCCGCTCTGGGCTTGGTGCATGTGTACGGTGGAGTTGGGCAGACAGTACCGCTTGCCCTTGGCTCCGCCCGACAGCAGCACCGTCGCCATGCTGGCCGCAATACCCACGCAGACGGTGGAAACCTCGGGAGAGACCATTTGCATGGTGTCATAGATGGCCAGACCGGCGGTGATGGAACCCCCCGGGCTGTTTAGATAGACACTGATCCCCCGGTCCGGGTCCTCCCGCTCCAGATAAAGCAACTGGGCGATTATCGTGTTCGCCACCTGGTCCATAATGGGTGTGCCCAGGAAAATTATGCGCTCCCTGAGCAGCAGCGAGTAAATGTCAAAGGCCCGCTCGCCCCGGGGGCTGGTTTCAATCACCATCGGGATTATTCCCTGGGGGATTGTCAGTCCTGAATCCACGGAGCCACCCAGGCTGAAAAGCCCGTTTTGCCACATTGCGGGGCTTAGCGATCGATTCTCAGGGTTGGCGGGTTGTGACGGGTTATACAGCATTGGGTTATGCTCCTTCATTACTCTCTTCAGCATCCGTCGGGTCTTCTTGGCCGTCAGGGCTGTCCATTTCGGCATCAGCGGCGTCCGAGCCGGCGATGCCTTCCGTTTCTGAATCTGTATCTTCAGCGGTGGCTTCTTCCAAGGCCGCACTGGCGCCCGGTTCCAGCCCCTGTACTATCTCCACCAGGCGGGCCATAACTTTCTGGTTCAGCAGCGACGAGCGTATTGACGACATCGTGCCCTCTGAGTTAAGGGCACGGCGCATGGCGCCCTCGTTCTCGTCCGTAGCTCCCGACAGGATGGACTCTATCTCTGCCTGTATCTCTTCGGGCGTTACTTCCAGCTCCTCCGCTTCGGCCAGCTTGCGTACCACCAGCATCCGGTTCAGCCGGTCTTCGGCTATGGGGCGAAGTTCTTCCTGGAATTCCTCCGCGGTCTTGCCCACGTAGGTCAGGTAGGTATCCAGGTCCAGGCGCTGGTTCTGGAGCATCCGCTCCCGTTCGTCCTGCATACTCTGGATTTCGCGCTCCAGCAGCAGGTCAGAGGCGGTGATGGTGGCGCTTTCCAGCAGGGAGTTCAAGCTCTGCTCCTGGAAGGCGTAATCAGCCTGTGATTCGGCCTCGCTGGTAACCCGTTCCTGGATGTGGGCTCGCAGGGCTGCCATGTCGTCAAACCCTTCTCCCACTCCCTTGGCAAACTCGTCGTCCAGGTCGGCCAGGGCTTTTTCCTTGATGGAAAGGACATCAACCTTGAAGGCCACGTCCTTGCCAGCGTACTCGGTGCGGGGGTAGTCCTCGGGCACCGTGACGATAAATTCCTTGTGTTCCCCCTCTTCCATTCCCTCCAGGTGCTCCGCAAAGCCGGGGAATGGCAAGACGTTGGTGGACTCGGGAATATAATCTATTTCCTGGTCGTTGACCTGAACCTCGCCGTCCATCTCTCCCTCGACGTTCAGGTTCAGCAGGTCGCCGAACTCCACAGGGCGCGAGACCGGTTCCCACGGCGCCATTTCCCTTCGTATCCGCTCCAGTACCTGGTCAACCTCCTCATCGGAGATCTCTACCGGTTCCTTCTCCAGCCGCACGCTGTAAAAATCCCCCAGGTCCACCGTGGGTTCCAGGGGGACAGTCGCCGTGAAGGAAACTGGTTCCAGTTCCGTAACTTCCACCCGCGGCTCAACAAAGGCCTGAATCTCTTCGTCTTGCAGGGCCTGGTTAAGCGTCTCGGGAATCATGAAGTCCAGAGCGTCCTGGATCAGGGCCATGCGGCCAACGTAGCTTTCAACAATCGAGCGGGGGGCTTTACCCTTGCGGAACCCGGGGATGTTCAGGCGGCCAACGGTGCGTCGGTAGGATCGATCAATATATGGGTCTTCGTCCACTGCGTCCATTTCAATATTCAGGATGATCTCAACCGGGCTGGACGATTCCTTCGAAACTTTCACCAAACTTCACTCCGTAAATTGGTGGTCCGAGCAGGGCGCAACGGGGGATAGCCACTACTAGCGGGAAGCTGAATTATAGCATAAACCACCGGGAGGCAAAAGTTTGCCAACAGCCTCGGCAGCGTCCCGTGCAGCTGGTCAGGTGGTGAAGCCAGGCAGGGCGAGGCCTGCCAGTCTGCCCTGGCGCTCAGCCAACCCCACGCGAATTCAGCGCCTCTTGTCTTGATTTCAGCATCACGCGGATATCCTTCCCTTCAACCCTTGCGCCTGCGAAAGCAGGTAGTATAATCAATTCAAACAGTCCGAAAGGACGTTTATGATCCCGAACTCAACGAAAGCAGGAGGTTTTGAGCCATGACACAAGAGGTAATGCACGCACAGATGGGAGGCTCCACCAGCGGATCTGAGGAACTGGTCCAGGCCGGCGCCGTCACCTTCGGCCTCGAGTACCGCACCAACGTGGGCGCGATGAACGACGAGGGCATCTGCATCCACGTTTACGGCAACGAGGTTGAGGGCAACGACAAGGAACTGCTCCGCTTCGACTGCTTCCGCATCAACCCCCACTACCACTATCGCAACAAGCCCATGGACCAGAACGTCCGCCTGGAGTTGGACTTCACCGCTGAGGGCGACCCCCTGTCCTGGACCCTGGACAAGATCCGCAACCGGCTGCCCATCATGCTGATCCGCTGCCAGGCCGACGGCGTCGCCCGCTCCGTTGACCAGCGCGACGTCAACGCCGCCATGCCCAAGATCGTGGCCTGGGCCGAAACCAAGACCCACAACCGGGGCTAGTCCCGGCAACCGGCCCTGGCTTTACAGCGGCTGCAGTATCAAGCCCGCCCGCTGCCTTAACGGAAAACGGGGTGTGACCTTGGTGTCCACCCCGCTTTCTTGTTCTACTCACTGTCAGTGCCCCCCAGGGCAATCGCATTATTTTTAAGTTGTCATTCTGAACGGAGTGAAGAATCTAAACTCCATCCCACAGGCCGACTAGGGGACCCGTAACCGGGCCGACCTGCAGGATTCCAGGCCCTTCGGCAAGCTCAGAACGACATGACTTACGCCTGCCGGATGTCTACCACCTATAGTCTGAATCTAAAACGCGATTGCCCTGCAGTGCCCCAGTATCGGAAATAGCCTCGGGGCATATAATGCTCATAGTCCTATTGAAATGGAGATTCCCGTCCCGTCAGCCAGGAGCTTGGAACATGAACAAGGCAAAAGCGTTGATTGCATGCCTCCTGTTGGTCATGGCATTGACGATTTCCTGCGCCGGACCCGCCCCTGTGAGCATTGGCACGGAAGGGGCCTATCCCCCCTTTGGTTACCTGAATGACGCCGGCGAACTGGAGGGCTTCGAGATTGACCTGGGAAACGAACTGTGCCGGCGCACAAAGGTAGAATGCCAGTGGGTAACCAACGACTGGGAATCTATAGTTACCAATCTCCGCACCGGCAGGTACGACGCCATTATGGCCGGAATGAGCATTACCGAGGAACGGGACGAGGTGATCGATTTTACCCAGCCCTACTTTCCTCCTGAGCCCTCGGTCTTCGCGGCCCTGACCGGCGCCGGGGAAGCGGCCACCCGCGGCCGCGTAGCGGTTCGGGCCGCCACAGTCCAGGCCGATTACCTGGACGGTAAAATAACCGCGCTTCTCCAGTATCCCCTGGCCGCAGACACCGTGGCAGCCGTTTTGAATGGCGAGGCCGACTCCACTTTCGCGTCCATTTCCTACCTCCAGGACATCGTGGCTCAGAGTGAAGGCAGGCTATCCTTTGTCGGAACGGAAATCCCTCTGGATAAAGGCACGGGAATCGGGATAAGAGAGGAAGACGTCGAACTCAGGGAAAAGCTCGACGCCGCCATCGGCGAAATGAAGGTAGATGGTTCGTTAAATGACCTGATCGACAAGTGGTTCGGCGAAGGAGCCCGGACTTTCTGACCCCCTATGACGCTATTCAACACTCAGGGCAGTCAGGATTACCGGGTCCTGACCGTTAATGTTGGCCCGGATGCCTGTTCTGCCAGGTGAAATTCCCGGGACTGGCCATTCACACATCCTCCTTGCCCCACTGCGCCCTGTGGTAAACTGGGCGCTGTTCGCACCACCACTAAAGGAGGAATCATGCCCCCGAAGCAATACGCCAGCGCACCATCATTGATACTGGACCCCACCAAGCTTTACTTTGCCGGCATCAGCACCAACCACGGTGACATGCTTGTCCAGCTATTCGCCGATGAAGCTCCCCGCACCGTCAACAACTTCGTCTTCCTGGCCCGCGAGGGTTTCTACGAAGACGGTTCTTTCCATCGCATAATCAAGGATTTCATGATCCAGGGTGGCTGCCCCGAAGGCACCGGACGCGGCGGCCCCGGCTATCGTTTCCAGGACGAAACCGTAAGTCGCCCCTACGTCAAGGGCACCCTGGCCATGGCCAACGCCGGCCCCAACACCAACGGCAGCCAGTTCTTCATCGTCCACGGCGCCAACGTTGGTCTGCCTCCCAACTACACCATCTTCGGCATGCTGGTGGAAGGCGAGGAAACCCTCGACACTCTGGCCAATTCTCCCGTGGGCTCCGGTACCGGCGGTGAGCGGTCCGCGCCCTCCGAACGGATTCAGATCCACAACATAGAAATCCACGAACGGGAAATAACCCCGGCCTGAAATTCAAACGTGGATTAACCGGATACACAGGATGACAGCTAAGGAACCTCCGAATAAGTCCCTTCCCCCGTCAAGGGGGAAGGTTAGGATGAGGGTGAAGACAGGGCAATCGCGTCTTAAATTAACTGTCATTCTGAACGGAGTGAAGAATCTAAACTCCAACCCTTTAAGTGGACTTGGAACTCATGGCCGTCTTGAGAGGAAGGATTTTGGGCCCTTCGGCAAGGTCAAGGCGACTTGAACTCTGGCTCTAGTGGACAGTGACCGTTTAAGATGCGATTGCCCTGGGGAAGGTTAGGATGGGGGTGAAAAGCAATCTCTTTTGCTGTCGCATTTTGCCCAATGCTCTGCCTTGAATAATCTCGAGATAGTTTCTAAGTCAGGATTCCTGGTTTCGCAGGTATGACCTACCAGGCAGCAGGACACTCATGCGTTTGCCCTGGGATGACAGCCTGACCGGGCAACAAAGGTTTCCCGAAAGCTGTCAGATTATCCTGTCCATCCTGTTAATCCATGTCTTAATCCCCCCGCACCCTCGGCTTCCGCGCAAACAGGAACAGCACCCCGCCCAGGAAGTTAAACCCCGCCAGTAGCAGGAAAGCTGGGTCATAGGTTCCCTGAACATCCCGCATATAGCCGGCCAGGGGCGACCCAATCAGCAATAGCACATTCATTGGCACCGTGGACAGGCCCAGAATGCGGCCGAAGGACGTCCGGCCAAAATACTCACCCCGGATGGCGGTGGTCAGCGGGTTGCGGCCCCCAAAGCCAATTCCGAACAACACCGCAAATAGATAGAACATCATGATGTTCGAGGCCAGTGTCAGCTCCACCACCGCCGCTGCCTGAATAGTGGTGAAGATGAACAGCGTAATGTTCTTGGGCCAGCGGTCGCCTACGTAGCCCCCCACCAGCTGGAACACCATGGCCGTTGCCGTGTACACCACCACAATCCAGCCCGTGGTCTGCACGTCGAACCCTTCATCCTTCAGCAACAGTCCCAGGTGGGTCATAATCGCCAGGATTATCATTGAGGTAAAGCCGTGCCCGAAGGATATCAGCCAGAAAGCCGGCGTCCTCAATGCCTGCCCGGCGGTCAGGTCCCCGTCATCATGGGTGGCTGGACGACGGGCGGCAGTGGCCGTTTGCCTGGTGTTTTCGGCTCGATTGCCGGTGGGCCCCGCCCCTGCCTCGGCGCTTGAAGGAGAGGCGGGGGCCGGTCTGTCGCCATCCGGAAGCTGACCGTAGTCCTGGGGGCGGTTGCGGATAAGCCGGGTAAGGGGGAAGGCAATAACCAGGGTGAATATCCCTAGAATTAGTGCCGTCAGCTGCCAGCCGAGCCGCGTATGTTCCGGATCTATGGCCCAGGCTATTGCCGGCACCAGCAGCAAGGCGCCGAGCCGTCCCCCCACGTTGGACCAGCCCATGGCCGTCGCCCTCCGGCGCGAGAACCAGTTGTTTATGGTCGTCATCAGGGGGAGCCAGCTTCCCAGCCCCTGTCCCAGCGCCATCACTATGAACGCCACGTAGAACATCCACAGGTTCTGGACCCCGGCGAAAATGAGGAATCCAACCCCCATGATCAGCAGGCCGATAAGGATCATGCGGCGGGCGCCCAGGCGGTCAGCCAGATAACCTTCCAGGGGTCCCATCAAGCCGCCTTCAATGCGGGTGAACGTGAGGGCCAGTCCTATTTGACCACGGCTCCACCCAAACTGACTTTCCAGGGCCACCGACCATACGGCCATCGCGTGGTACAGCGGCACCGTGGCAATGGTCATGGTGAACCCGCTGATGACTACCAGCCACCAGCCATAAAAAACGCCCCGCGCCCGCTGGGGATCGGAAGTTAGTTGGCTTGCCAGACCCAAGGTTGTGCTCGCGTAAGTAGGAAAATACTGCCGTTGATGGGCGAGATGCTGCGGTCAGCACGCCACCCTTCAGCAAAACGTCAGTTTACCACAGGGAAACCGCCTTACCGGCAACAGTCCGACATGACGGCAGGGCAATCGCATTTCAGCCTGGGGTAGGTCAGTCGTTCCCTCGGAGGAGGGAACCTCGAATTCGGGGCAGACTAGTCTCAGCTATCAAGGGAAGGGCCATCTGGTCAACCGATTCCAATTGCCATTGCCCTAGTACTACAGTCAAAGTTGGTTTCCTGAAGTCTTGTTCATCCTTAGATTATTGTAGCGCCCAGCTACGGACAAAGTCCCCTATGATTACGAAATAGCGCCATTGGCAAGGCCTAAATTACTGAGCTATCCCATGTGCGACTGTAGTACTAACAAATGCTGTTGAGAAATCGTTTTTCCGGCATACGATAGAATAGGGCTCCGGAAGATAAAGAGTCGGGAGCCCTACATCGTTCTTTAGGCTCACAGATAGTGAGCAATGTTCAGAGTAACCTGATGGCGTCTCACTCAAGGAATTCCCGAGCATATGCACAAAACCGACGTTGTTACAAAAACAGGTCTAGGTAGATAGATTAGGGGGCCAAGTTATTGATGAGTGAGGGCGGGTGCGATAGGTTGCTGGCGGAGTAAGTCCGGTGGCCTCGTGACCGCGGCGATTTCAAAAGTCGCCGGAGGCGAGACGAGACCTCGTTCGGGTCCGATTGCCGGTGGCTCTGCCAGCGAGCAGAGGATGCCCTCGAACCTTGACTTATACTAAGTGTGAGTTAACTGTTAGGCGTCGGAGGGAAGCAGATGGTTGAATCTTTTGCCTTTCTAAGCAGCGACGGGCAGCCCCACAAATCAAGCGACCTGGTTAGGAACTTTCCTGAATCGGTGAGCCCGGTTACCGGCCTTGAACCCCTTAGTTGGCTTGCGGCGCACATCCTGCCAATAGGTAAGACTGTATCCTTGAGGCTTATATTGCCGGACGGATATCCCGCCTATGCCCGTATCCTTCACCCCGCCTACCGACCAGCTTCAGACGACCCTATCCGGTGGTCAGATCTGGCAGCCAGGCACGGCAAGACAGCGCATCCCTTGATGCAGTTTGGCCGGCTATTCGGGTCAAACGACCCTTACCATTGTCCTAGTTCAATTGGCCAACCCTTTATAGGGCAGTTACCCGAAGCGGAGACCAAGCGAGTTGCGGCCACTTTGCAGGATTTTACCGCGACCCCGGAGCAATGCTATTTGCTGGTATGGGAGGGTTACGGGGGGATAGAGCTTCTCTACCCGCCGACGGCAAAGCTTGTATTACCCTCCCGGACTTATCTAGCCTTTGCGGGGCCCATTGATGGCGTGCTAGAGCTGGCAAAGGACGGCAATATGTTGGAGGGACCTAACCTTTGGTGGCCGGAGGACAAGGCGTGGATTGTGGGTACGGAAATAGATTCGATGGATACCTATGTAGGGGGAAGCGCCGCCTGCATTGACGCTCTCTTGGGCGATCCCGAGATAGAGACTTTCCCTTTTGCTATTAACGACAGCGTCATATTTGACGCTGATACCGTCAACTAAAAGGGAGGCCACGGACCTTAGCCGCAATATAGTTGCCTCGTCTATGGAGGTGTTTTCAACCAACCACTTCCCATTGGAAAAGAATTTCCCGGCTAGTACTACAGCCGCAGTTGGTTTCCTGACGTCTTGGTCATCCTTAGATTACTTTAGCACCCAGCTACGGACAAAGTCTCCTATGATTACGAAATAGCGCCATTGGCAAGGCCTAAATTACCGAACTATCCCATGTGCGACCGTAGTACTAGAGACGAGGATAAATTCGCTCTTCGGGCGTTCTGTAACCAATAGATGCGGGTTTCAAACCCGCCCTGGCTTCCTTCCCGAACCTTTTTCAGGCGATTCCGATCTGAACATCGCCACTCTCGAAGCCTTGGGTACGTCCTCAACCCCTCCCCGTCTCCACCCACATCCGGTACACCTCGCTGCGGGGCAGTCCCGTGGCCGCCATTACTTCCGCCACCGCTTCCCTGGCCCTGCTGCCCGATTGCCTCAGGGCAGCCAGCATTTCCTGTGCCTCTTCCAGACTCGCTTGCCCTTCCAACTCAACCGCCGCACCCGCTCCCGCCACTACCAGTACAAACTCTCCCCTGGGCGCTTCAAAGTAATCAATGGCCTCGGAGATTCGGCCCCGCCAGACTTCCTCGTGCAGCTTTGTCAATTCCCGGCATACCGCCATCCTTCGGTCGCCCAGGACCCCCAGCAAATCGGCCAGCGTGGCCCGCAACCTGTGTGGAGACTCGAAGATGACCAGGGTGTCCGGTATGGCCGCCGCCCCCGCCAGCCTCTCCCGCCGCTCTCGACCCCGCCGTGGCAAGAATCCCAGGAAGGTGAAGGAGTCGGCCTGCATGCCGGACACGGCCAGGGCAGTGGTAACCGCCGACGGCCCGGGAATCGCCACCACTGAATTCCCTTCGTCGGCCACGGCAGCTACGATAGCTGCGCCGGGGTCGCTTACCCCTGGCATCCCCGCGTCCGTTACCAGGGCCACGTCCCCCGTCTCCAGCGCCCTTAGCAACTCCGGCAATCTCTGCCGCCAGTTATGCTCGTTGCAGCTAACGCAGGGAACCCGCACCCCCAGGTGATTCAGCAGCCGCCGCGAAACCCGCGTATCCTCGGCGGCGACCAGCGAAACCTCCCCCAGCACCCGTGCCGCCCGCACGGTAACATCTTCCAGGTTCCCGATAGGTGTCCCCACAACGTACAAAGTGCCCATGCACGGGACTATATACTGCCGTGCGAAGCGGTTCAAACCATAGCAACAAACTCAAAAGCCCCTGCCCCTTCAGCCGGCCAATGTCAAAATAGAGGTCATCAACCACGAATCTGAAACCGAGAATCGCTCCAAGGCACCCCTCAACTATTAACTCCCAACTGTTAACTCCTAACTATTAACTCCCGCCCCCCTTGCCAACCCGCATAACCCATGCCCACCATAAAACCATGACCCAGTCGCCACGCCATTGCCCCGGCCAGTATTCGTAAGGGTGGCCCTTGTGGCCGCCCTGCCCGCAGGTGATGGCATCCTTAATGGCAGACCTGCGTGTCTGCCCCGTCTGAAAGCCCCCTTTCCTTGCCGGGAAAGGCTGGGATGGAGGTGACAGCCGTTGTAGGGGCAGACCTATGTGTCTGCCCTGCCCAGTGCCGAAAACCCCAAAATGGGACAAAATGAGACAAATCGGGACAATAATCAAATTTTCCCACCTTCGTGTCCCTTCGTGTCCCTTCGTGTCCCTTCGTGTCCCTTCGTGGAAAACTCTCCACTCTCATTGGAAGAGTAGAGCCGGAGGACCAGGCAAAGCGCCGCGCCAGGTCCAATAATTAGGGCATCGTTTCAGGTGGTATGGACTATCGGAACGCTGCCGCCCGTACGCCCCTCCCTTGCCGAATTCAGACCGTCAAGGTAAGCTCTTACCAGTCCCGGCCGTGCCAGGCCGACTTGCAAAGGAGTTATTTATGCCCAACCTCAACGGAGGTCACCTCTTCATCCGCTGCCTGAAGCAGGAGGGCGTCAAGCGGGTGTTTACCATCGTCGGCGATACCGTCCTCCCCCTGGTGGACGCTGCGGCCGACGAGGGGATCGAATTCATCGACACTCGCCACGAGGGCGCCGCCATGCACATGGCCGACGGCTACGCCCGTATTACCGGCGAGCCGGCCGTGGCCCTGTTCACCGGCGGCCCGGGCTTTTCCAACGCCATCTCCGGCCTTCCCGCCATCTACACCTCGGAGAGCCCCGTAATCTTCGTGGCCGGTTGTGCCGAACTTCCCGAAAAGGGTATGACCACCTTCCAGGAAGTGGACCAGATCGGCATGACGGCTCCCGTCACCAAGGGTTCCTGGCTCATTCACGACCGGCGCCGCATTCCCGAATTCGTCGCCACCGCCTTTCGCACTGCCATGTCCGGCCGCCCTGGACCGGTTCACCTGACCCTCCCCATCGACATCCAGGATGAACCCATCTCCGAAGAGGAACTGCCTCCCTTCTTGCCCAGCGAGTACCGCAACATGGGCCGCCCCCAGGGCGATCCCGCCCTCGTCCAGCAGGCGGCCGACCTCCTTCGCAACGCCCAGCGTCCGGTGATCATCGTCGGCAATCCCGCCCGTTACGGCGCCACCCAGGAGCAGTTGACCGCCCTGGTGGAAGCCACCGGCATCCCCGCCTTCACCGTGGAGCAGGCCCGGGGCATGATCGACGACGAACATCCCCTCTGCTTCGGTTATGCCGACGGCGCCCTCAACACCGCCGCCCGCCGCTTCCGCGAGGCAGACGTGGTTCTCCTCCTCGGCAAGCGCCTTGACCACCGCTACCGCTACGGCCAGATCTTCAGCCCCGATGCAAAGCTTATCCAGGCCGACCCCTCCGCCGCCGAGATTGGCCGCAACCGGGGCGTTGCCGTTGGCCTGCTGGGCGATCTGGGCGCCATGACGGAGCAGTTGACTGCCGCCGCCGGCCAGGGCAGCCGCGCCAATATCAGCGACTGGGTCACTCAACTCGGCCAGGACCGCCAGGCCTGGCTTGACGAACTGCGTGCCAACGCCACCGGCGACGAGCCCATGCACCCCCTCGACGTCTACACCGGCATCGAGCACCTGATCGACGAGGACTCCTTCATCGTCATGGACGGCGGCGACTACGTGCAGTGGGGCCGCTCCTACTTCAGCGCCCGCAAGCCCGGCCGCTTCCTCCGCCTGGGCCCCTTGAGCCACCTGGGCGCCGGCATACCCTACGGCATGGCGGCCAAGTTGGCCCACCCCGAAAGCAAGGTCTTCGTCTTCTGCGGCGACGGTTCCTTCGGCTTCTACCCCATGGAGTACGACACCTGCATTCGCCACAACCTCCCCATCACCACCGTCCTGGGCAACGACTCCAACTGGGGCATCGACAAGACCTTCCAGCTTGCCTACTACGGCCGCGCCGTGGGCACCGATCTGCGCTTCATCCGCTACGACCAGGTCGTGGAAGCCATCGGCGGCTACTCGGAATACGTGGAAAAGCCCTCAGAGGTTGGTGCCGCTGTCGAGCGGGCCATCAACTCCGGCCGCCCTTCCCTGGTCAACGTGGCTGTCCGCCCCGGCGCCAGCCCCCTCGCCCAGGCCATGATCAACCGGAGAACGGGAGGCTAATCCGGCTTCCTGCTGCCGCAAAAGAACAGGGCGAGCATTGCGCTCGCCCTGAATAGTTTCCGTATTGCCAAGTGCCCTATCGTTGGGTGAAGGTGGCCGATGACAGCGATTCTACCTCTCTTCTACGCGGCCAGGAGCATCGGGAGGCAGTTCGTCGAAGGGGCGTCCCTCGCGTTGCGCAGCCCGCATGCGTTCATACCAGGCCCGCCAGGCTCGGTTTGTTCTCGCCGCACCTTTCGCCGCACCTTCCACCGCTGCTTCTCGCCTGGCTTCTTCCAACTGGGTCTTGATCTTCTCTCTAGCCCAAAACACCATGTAGTAGCTCCTTTCCACAACCGTCACGAGAAAAGTATAGCCGGCTCCTACTACGGAGACCAGCGTTGCGCTGGTTAGAATAGTTTCATCACTCAGGCCCCACCCTTTTATGGCCCCGCCCCATAGGTACGAAATCGCCAGGACAATTGGAATACCAACCAGAATGTGGCGTATCGGCCACTGGGGACTGTGGTTCATCGAAAACTCTTACGACCGGTTCCCCGCCAGATTGCCCGTAAGCGGATCAGTTGTAAAGCAGCGGGGCGGGATTATTTTCCCGCCCCACGTAACGCATTTGCAATACCTAGCCTGGCCTAGTAGTGCCGCAACTCCACCACGTTGTCGTCCGGATCATAGATGTACAGCGACATGCCGTCGCCGTGGGAACCCCACCGCTTGCCCGGCCCGGCCTGGATTTCGATACCCAGCGCTTCAAACTCGGACTTCAGCGCTTCCATGTCCGTGGGCTCAATAACCATGCAATAGTGGTCCTGGTTCTTCGCCCCCTCCTTGCCGATGGGTTCCTGGTCGCTGGCGAACAGGTCAATGATGGTATCGGCATTCAGCCGGACCGACGGAAAGCGCACATCCCCGGTCCGCCACTGGTCCACCCGCTCCACAGCCAGGCCCAGGATTTCCGAGTAAAACCGCAGCGATTCCTCTACGTCACTTACTCGCAGGACGATGTGGTCCATTTCGGTAATGGTTACCAGGGGTTGGGACACCCGGGAACCGGTTTCAATCTGTGTAGCCATGCTGTCTCCTCCGTTCGGGATTGTTTAGTAACTATCTCAAAATCCCTTCCCCCTTGACGGGGGAAGGTTAGGTTGGGGGGTGAAAAGCAATCTCTGTTGATGTCGCATTTTGCCCAATGCTCTGCCTTGAATAATTTTGAGATAGTTTCTTAGTCGGCGGGAACTGGCGCCGAATTGTACTGGGCATGCCGCCTCCACTGGGGACTCTCGTCGTAGTGCGGAATCGCGACTTCGTTGCCATCCGCATCTTCCATCCCCATGGGGTGCTGCACCAGTTCGATCATGTTGCCATCGGGATCGTGGATGTAGGTGTAGCAGCCGCTGCTGTATTCCCGACGGCCCCAGGAATTCTCCGTCTCGTTACGGCGGCCCGGCGTAGTAGTGTAAGGGACTCCCAACCGCTCCAGGTTCTCGATCAGTTCATCCCAGTCGTTGATTTCCACGGCAAAGTGCGCCGACGGTACGGGAGTCGGGTTGCGGGAGTCCGTGGTATGGATCTCCCCGTTCCCAATGCGCAGCTGAAGCTGGCGCTCGTTCATTTCCGGACCGCGGTCCAGAAACTCCGCCCCCAGGACATCTTCGTAAAACCTGCGCGTCTTTTCCCGATCGCTGACCTGGATGTTTATATGCTGGATAAGGGTAACTCTGGACATATACAGCCCTCCCCAACTTATGATTTCGGTGAATATCTCCGGTTATTCTTGACTTTACTACCGAATTCGGTAATGGGCAAGTCGCGGAATGACCCCGGTAAGGTTTGTTCAGGTGGCGTGGACCAACGGTACGGTAGCGGGCAGACCTTAGGAAAGTCTGAACAAGTTCCCTGTATGACGTCGTTCCCGCGCAGGCGGGAACCTCGCCAGCTACAAATCGAGGTTCCCGTAAAGACGGGAACGACGTTTTTCAGAGGTTCCCTAAGTGTCTGCCCTGGCCTCACCAATGAAGCCCCCTGACTTGGAGCCCTACCTACCTACCCCCCGAAGTTCCGCTCCCCGCCATTGACGTGAATTGTCTGGCCGGAAATATAGTCCCCCGCGTCCGTGCACAGGAACAGGCAAAGGTTGGCAATGTCGTCAGTGCTGCCCATGCGCCCCGCCGGAATGTCGGCTAGCCTGTTGCCGGTTCGTGGGGCATTGCCCCCGTCCCGCGATGTGTCGATCATCCCCGGCACCACGCAGTTGACCCGTATGCCCTGCGGGCCCAGTTCCGTGGCCAAACCCCGCGTGAAACCCACCAGCCCCACCTTGGCGGCGGAAATGTGCGCGCCGCCGTGCCGTCCCTGGTGAGCCTGCAGGCCGCCCAGGTTGATAATCCGACCCCAGCCCCGTTCCAGCATCCCCGGGACCGCCGCCCGGGACGTGATGAATGCCGAGTCCAGGTCGGTTGCCAGCACGCCGCGCCAGTCGTCATAGCTCATCTCGGCGAAGGGCTTGTGAGGCCGCACCGAAGCGTTGTTTATGACAATGTCCAGGTGGCCGAACTCTCCCAGGGCCGTCTCCATCAGTTGTTCCAGTTCCTCCCGATTGCCCACGTCGGCCAGCAGCGGCAGCGCGTTGCGTCCCAGCTCCTTTACTTCCGCTGCCACCGAATCCACATCAGCCTGGTTCGACCTGGCATTCACTACAACGTCGGCCCCCTCCCTGGCCAGGGCCAGAGCGATGGAACGGCCGATGTTCCGCCCGGAACCGGTTACCAGCGCCGTCTTTCCTTCCAACTGCATAAAACCTCCGATAATTGCCCCCGCTGGGGACCTGAAATGGGCTTTCCGGCATTATGAACAGGCCCGTACCATCTGGCAACTGAATGCCCCTCCTCGGCAGCGTCTCGGTTTAGGGGCTGTCGTCAAATTGAAGGTAGAACTCTCCGAGCGTCCCTTTTCGTCGTTCCCGCGAAGGCGGGAACCTCGATGGGCTAAGGTCGAGATTCCTGCCTTAGTAGCAATGACATTGAATATGACGACACGCCCTAGGCGGTCTTAAGGCCACAAGGGTAGGGCCAGACCAATATGTCTGCCCTGGTCTCACACAGGAATCCCCTGATTTGGAACCCTGTACCCTCCCCATCCTGTCCTTTAATTGCCGACATATCCCCCTTGCCACCCCGCATAACCCATCCCCACCATAAGAATACAGACTTGAAAAGGGAAACGGAGGTAATCACTCCCCATCGTAGGGGCAGACCTGCGTGTCTGCCCGGGCCCAACCGCCGCAATCGAAGGGGCAGACCTGCGTGTCTGCCCTGGTCGAGGGACAATACCCCGTCACACTCCGGAACCAGGCCCCAGGCTTGAAGGCAACAACGGTACAAAATGGCACAAAACGGGACACTTTTCAAAAAAAGCCCATTAGTGAACATTAGTGTCTATTCGTGGATAGAAAACAAAAGGAGACAGACAACCATGAGAACCCTCAGCGAAATCAGAAGAGAAATCCGCGCCCTGCAGCGCAAATACCACCGCCAACTCACCATCTACCGCATGCGCCGCGTCACCGAAGATGTCTACAACGACTACGCCCGCGCCGTGGCCGACCAGCAGGAACCGCCCAAGCCATTGGAGGTAATCCGCAAGATCGCCGACAAGGGATTCCACCTCACCACCTGGATGCACCTGCACAACTACCTGGATAAAATCAGGGAAAAGGGAGACATCCCCGAACCCCGGCGCATGCTGCTGGCCCTGCTGCCCTGGGCCTGGGAGAGCAAATACGACCACCTGCTCATGCGGGACCTGCCCGCCCCCAAGCCCAAACCCGACCTGTCCCTGCTCTGGGCCCGCTGGTTCGCCATGGCATAAGGCCCGAACCATGGCAAAACCCCCATCGTAGGGTCAGACCTATGTGTCTGCCCCGTCTGCGTCAACCTTCGTAGGGGCGGCCCTTGTGGCCGCCCTGCCCCGGCAGGTCAATGTCGCCGGATACATACCTCACCCCTTCACCCTCCGGTTGCACAGGGGTGAGGGCAAAACCGGAACAAAATGGGACAAAATGAGACAAAATGGGACGAAAAATAAAAAACTCCCATTCGTGAATATTCGTGGCCATTCGTGGATAAATCCCTTCCCCTCCGGTTGCACAGGGCGTGAGGGCAAAACCAGGTCAAAATGAGGCAAAATGGGACGGAATGGGACACTTTTCAAAAAATCCCGCCTTCGCATCCCTTCGTAGACAGGAGAAAACCGTTGAGCCTCGTTCCGCTCCGAACAGTCAAACTCTGCAAATATCACTGGCCCGGAACCGCTGCCAGCCTTATAATAGCGCCATCTTCCGAAAGGAGCGTTGAACATGTACCTGGTACGCAGAGTTTGCAAGACCAAGCCTGGTCAGGCCTGGGCCGTCGCTGGTTACCTGGCCAAGATTTGCGAGGCCTACGAAGTGAATGGCCGCGACAAGGCCCGAATCTACATCGAGGGACAGGGCCTGCCCGGCACCCCCAATCGGGTTTATGCTGAGTGGACCCAGGACTCCATCGAGCCCAACTGGTTCTCGAAAGTCCCCCAAACAGTCCGCGAGTACAACCCCCGTCTGCAGGAACTGCTGGACGAGTACCTGCTGGAAATCTACGAAGTCGCCACCCCCGAAAAGCTGGTGGAACGGGGCGTCGCCCAGTAGTTAGAAACTGTCTTGGAATCCCTTCCCCCGTCAAGGGGGAAGGTTAGGATGGGGGTGAACTGCAACTTTGAACGGCTTTGAGATAGCGAGTTAGCCCCTTTCCGGTAACCGACCAAGGTATGGCGGCTCCCTCCCCGATGCCGCACAGGAGTCGCCTCTCCGGTTGACCCTTAATGACAAGGAGCTGACCATGCTGATAGTTGATGCCCAGGTGCATGTGTGGGGCGCTAACCTGCCCACCAATCCGGCACACCGCCAGATTACCTCCTTTTCCAGGGATGACCTGCTGCGGGAGATGGACGAGGCCGGCGTGGATGCCGCGGTCATCCATCCCCCGGGCTGGGACCCCAATTCCGGTCAATTGGCTCTGGAGGCTGCCGCCGAACACCCCAACCGCCTGTCCATCCTCGGCAACTTCCCCTTGGATCAGGAGTCCAGCCGCGGTTTGGTGGATGGCTGGAAGCAGCAGCCCGGCATGCTGGGCCTCCGTTTCACCTTCCAGCAGCCCCACATGCTCTCCTGGCCCAGCGACGGGACCATGGAGTGGCTCTGGCCCGCCGCCGCAGCCGCCGGTTTGCCCGTGGCCCTTGCCTGCTCGGCTTTCCTGAACGACGTGGGGCCCATCGCCGAACGTCACCCCGACGTTAAGCTCATTGTCGACCACTTCGGTCGCGGCGGCGGCGCCACCGACGAGGCTGCCTGGGCCAACCTGCCCGACCTGCTGGCCTTGGCCAGGTATCCCAACGTAGCCGTCAAGGCCACTGGCGGCCCCAGCTATTCCAGTGCCGCATACCCCTATGCCAACATCCACGACTACATCCACCAGGTGTACGATGCCTTTGGGCCCGAGCGAATGTTCTGGGGAACCGATATTACCCGCATGCCCTGTTCCTGGAAACAGTGCATAACCATGTTCACCGAGGAACTGTCCTGGCTCAATGAGAACGACAAGGAACTCATTATGGGCCGGGCCCTCTGTAGCTGGATTGGGTGGGACCTTCCGGGCTAGTTCGGCTCGCCGAACTAGTCGGATTTCGTCAGAGTAGATGATCGGGGTTGCTGATAGGGCAACTCCGATACTATTCATTGAATGTTATTTGACCAGTCAATAAAAAGGGACTAAACTGTAGCTAATTGCAACGGCGTCAGCCCCTGCCGTTAAATGAAATCATGTAATCCAGGTTTCCAGTGGGGCCGCATACCTCAACTAAGCAAGTCAGGAGGTAAACCCTGATGGATTTTGGAATCTTTCTGGACTTTCCGACGGGTGGAGGCCCCCACGAGGCGGCCTTCCGCGATACCTTTGAACTGGTGGACATGGCCGACGAAATGGGCCTGGACACTGTGTGGTTGGGCGAGACCCATTTCACCCCCGAACGGGCGGTACATTCCGCTCAGATGGTCATTCTCAGCGCCATTGCCTCTCGCACGAAGCAGCTTCGGGTCGGATCAGCGGTGCATGTGCTGCCCCTGATTCATCCCCTTCGCATCGCCGAGGAAGCGGCCACAGTGGACCAGGTCAGCGAGGGTCGTTTCGAGTTCGGTGTGGGTCGCAGCGGCAACATCCGCGCTTACGACACCATGGGCATCGACTACTTGGAGAGCAAGGACCGCTTCCAGGAAGCGCTGGAAATCATCACCCAGGCCTTCAGTGGAGAGACCTTTTCTTACGAGGGCAAATATAACCACATCACCAACGCCCGCCTGACCCCGCGGCCCTACACCCAGCCCCACCCTAAAATTCGCATCGCCTCCAGCGGAGAGGACAGCTTCGAGCGCGTCGGCCGGCTGGGCTTCCCCATCTTCCTTTCCATGCGCGGAATGGACGTGAACGAACTGGAAACCAATATGGTCAACTACCACGCCGCCTGGCAGAAGGCCGGCCACGAGGGCGAAAGCGGCGACATCTCGGTGCGCTTTCCCATGTACATCGCCCCCACCGAGGAAGACGCCCTGGAGGAACCCCGGGAGACCATCGAAAACTACTTCCGCCGGATGCGGGAACGCTTCCAGCAAGGCCGTTTCGAGGAAGCCCTTGCCGATGTCACCGGCGGCGGGGACTTGATCGAAGTCCGCCGCGCCCGCCTGGCCCGCCTTGAGGCCATGACCTACGAGGAAATCCTGGACACCAAGGTCATCGTCGGCAGCCCCGACCAGGTCATAGATAAGCTCCACCAGTACCGGGAAAAGCTGGGCATCACCGGCTTCACCGCCGAACTGAACCCCGGAAATCAGTTGCCCAAGGAAGCGGTACAGCGCAGCCTCAAACTCCTCACCCAGGAAGTAATGCCCGCCTTCAAGTAAGCGCGCTGCTGCCATCCAGGCTCACGAAAAAACGGGGCGGGATGAAATCCCGCCCCGCAGCTTCTGCTCCATCGGGCTTAGTATCGGAAACTGTGCCTACACGTTCCGTAGCTTGGGGTCCAGCCTGTCCCGTAGCCAGTCCCCCAGCAGGTTCATTGAAAGCACCGTCAGCAGGATCGCCAACCCGGGGAAGAGTGATATCCACCATCCATTGCCGGCTGCAATCAGGTTTCGCCCGTCGGCCACCATCAGTCCCCATGCTGGCGTAGGCCTTGGTATCCCGACGCCCAGGAAGCTGAGTCCGGCCTCCAGCAGGATGACCTGCCCCACCTCCAGGGTCGCCAGCACAATGATGGTGTTCACCACGTTGGGAAACAGGTGGCGACTCATAATCCGGAAGTTGGAGGCGCCGGCAACCTTGGCTTTGGCCACAAAGTCCTGGTTCTTCAGCGCCAATACTTCCCCGCGCACCAGCCGGGCGTAGCGGACCCACAGGACCAGGGCAATGACGATAATCACCGTATGGAACCCTGGCCCCATAACGCTGACTAGTACCAGGGCCAGCAGCACCGACTGAATGGAAAGCTTGATGTCTACCAGTCGCATTATGACGTGGTCCCACCAACCTCCAAAGTAACCGGCTATCAGGCCAAGGGCCGTGCCAACCAGGCCGCCACTGAGGATTGAAAGGCCGGCAACTATCAGGGACACCCTCGCGCCGTGGATTATGCGGCTGGCGACGTCGTATCCCACCTTGTCAGTACCCAGGGGGTGTTCCCAGGTTCCTCCTTCCTGCCAAACGGGGGGCGTAAGCCGTTCGGTTAATCTTCCTTCCAACGGGTCTTGCAGCCAGGTATCAGTTATCTGAGTGGCGAAAACCCCCGGGATGGCCAGTACGAAAATCAGGATTGCCAGGGGCACCAGCGGATAACGCCGTGCTGTACCCCACGCTCTGATAAATCTGCCATTTACGAATGTTGGCGCGGACTGTGGAATAAACCCGTTAAGTGCCATCAGGTGATCTCCTTACTACAAAGCAAATGGCAACGACAATTGCAGTAGTTAAGTCAACCGGATTCGGGGATCCAGGTAAGCGTAAAGGATATCCACCAGCAGGCTGACAAATACGTATATGAAGGCGAAGACGACCACCACGCTCTGCACCACCTGGTAATCGCGCGACCGTATAGCCTCGATGGCCAGCAGGCCCACCCCCGGATAGGCAAAGACCGTTTCCGTAATGACCGAACCGGTGATAAGCCCGGCAAACTGCAATCCGAAGTAGGTGATGGGAACCAGGGCAGCGTTGCGCAGGCAGTGTTTCCAGATAATCTTCCCTTCGGGAACACCCTTGATTCGGGCCAGCTTTACATATTCGCTGTCAAGCACATCCAACATGGCGGAGCGACTTAACCTCATACCGGCGGCCAATCCAAATGCCCCCAGGGCGATCGCCGGCAGAATCAGGTGATGCGTGCTGTCTACGAACCCCTCGCCACTTCCTGAAGTTGGGAACAAGTTCCAGTCCACCGCAAGGACCCATATCATCATAATCGCAAGCCAGAAATTGGGAACGGCCTGCCCCAGCAAGGCAAATGCTTTGCCTCCGGCGTCCCAGATGGAGTCCTTCTTGACTGCGGATAAGATGCCAAGGGGGAGGGCAAGCATTACGCTGACCGTAAAAGCAACCACGGTCAGCTTGGCCGTAGCCGGCAGCCGCTGGAGAATCAACTCACCGGCAGACTTGCCAGGCCACTTTATGGACTCCCCCAGGTTGCCGGTCAAGATGTTGCCCACGTAAACCGCGTATTGAACGTGAAGCGGCTTATCCAGGCCCCAATAGGCCTCCAACCGTTCGTAGTCTTCCATGGTCGCTTCTTCGGGCAGCAACACGGATGCCGGGTCGCCACTGGCCCGGGTGAGGGCAAAGATAAGCAGACTTATCGCAAATAGAGTTATGATGGCGTGAAATCCACGAATAATAATGTAACGCTGCATCTTGATTATCCTCTGAGGGATTGCTCATCGGTCATGGAATCTATTCCCGACCAGGGAATTCGGAAATATTCCCTTAGCTTTGTTACGGGCTTTCCAGGATAAGCGTATAATTCCGTCCTCTTTCTACCATGGAGTTGGAACTATGGCGACGCCAAACCACTGGAACCGGTTTGCCTATGCCAGTTTGCCTTCGTGGCTCTGCCTGTTAATCTAGCCCCCTCCCCACTCGTGAGTGCAGAGGGGGCATTTCCCCTTGATTTCGCCGGTAATGGCTGGAAGTGTCTGTCAGCCAGTCATTACTTGGTTGCTGGAACCTGATTGTGCCAGTAGTAACCGCGATTCAGATACACCCAGTCCTCCAGTACCTCGGGGTTGACCGTGAAGTTGAACCTGAACCAGAAGACAGGAATGGTCCAGTACTGGTCATACCAGAAGTTGGCAACATCACGCCCAATCACATCGATTTCTTCCTGGGTAAAGACCTTCAGTGTTTCCTGGTACTTCTCTTCCATGTAGGGGTGGCTGAAAGTGTGCGACGAGGTGTTGGAGGGCGCGTTGGTCCGGATCCGGTCCTGGATTTTCCGGAAGCTGAATACGTTGGCATACATCATGTGCTGGATTTTCTTGGCCCTCCGCAGGTCTGAATAGGCCCCGGAGTCTATGTCTGTGATGGTAACGTCAATACCAACCGGACCCCAGTATTGGGGCAATGCCTCCACCGCAAGAGGTGATTCCGGTTCACCGGAGGTGCGGTAATTGAGCATCTCCACCTTAACCGGATTGTCCGGTCCGTAACCGGCTTCGAGCAGCAGTTGCTTGGCTGCCTCCGGGTCATAGCCGTAGGCCTCGTCCCAGCGGGTTTCCCATTCGGGATTGTATATTTTCGGGTCAAGGACCTGGTGGCAGCAGGCTGTTACATGCATCCGCTGCCCCTCACCCTTGAAGATATAGTCGTTCAACTCATCCCGGTTAATGGCCTTGTTCATGGCCTTCCGTACCCGTATGTCAGCCCAGGGGGTAGTCGGGTCAAAGTCAGGATCGCCGGGCATGAAGTACATACCACCGAAGAAGAGGCTGAGCTGGCTGAACGCCTGCTGCGCCGGTATAACTTTCATCCCGCCGTCAATGGCTGATCCCTGGAGGTCGCGGGACAACGCAATAGCGTGTATCTCTCCGGCTAACAGCCCTGCGAGCCTGGTTGTTTCCTCACCTATCCAACGGATCTCCATTTCCTCGAAGGGGGACTGAATGCGCCAGTGCTCGTAGGGGACCCGCTCGTAAACGACTCCTTCACCCAAGTTGCGTTCCCTGTACTGGTAGTAGCTGGTGCTGGCGGGCTTCACGTCGTCAAAGTTCTCATAACCTACTTCGTCCAACTGGTCTTTGCTGAAGGAAATCAACTCCAGACCGGTAGGCAGGTTGGAAACGACGCTGGGCATTGGCAGCGACGGGTTGTTCATGTGGAATTTGATCGTGTAGTCGTCCACCACTTCGGCCTGTGCCATTTCCTTCCAG
The DNA here is from genome assembly GCA_034428635.1 of Dehalococcoidia bacterium. GTDB lineage: Bacteria > Chloroflexota > Dehalococcoidia > Lucifugimonadales > UBA3495 > Bin22. The sequence goes on along the minus strand of DAOUHR010000003.1, from coordinate 4,048 downwards.
AAGCTGGTGGTGCTTGAAGCGCACGACTCGTCGCCCTTGGCTACTGCAATGTTGGCGATGTCTCGTGCCGTAAATTCGCCATAACCATGGTGGAACTGGACCCCTTCCCTAAGCTTAAAGGTCCAGACCTTCGCGTCCGGGGTGGTTTCCCAGGACTCTGCAAGCCAGGGGTTAAACTCTGCAGTTACCGGGTCCGCCTCAACCAGAAACTCCACGTAAGGGAGGAACTGGGAGATGATAGGTCGGTTTCCGCCACAGTGCTGGTTGGTTTCTACCTGGATTTCCCCCTGGGATTCAACGTATCTCACCACCGTGGGCTCGGCCATCTCTGCTTCCATGGCTGGAGCTGGCTCTGCAGTGGGGGCGGGTTCTTGCGCGGCCGCCGCTTCCTGTTGGGCAGGTTCCGGCGCCGTTTGCTGTGCCGCCTGAGGTTCTGCCGCAGGCTCCTGAGCCGGCGCTTCGGGTGCTGAAGCGCCGCATGCTACAAGCACAGTCAGGATGAACAGTAGCGAGACGAAAAGTAACGGTTTGGAGCTGAATAGCCATCGGTTCCGCATAGATATTCCTCCTTTTGTGTAGAGGTAATGGGTACCATCTGAGGCATACCATCAGGAATATACATCCGTATCTGTATGGTGTCAATGTATATGGCAATAATTATTGTGTTTAGTATCCAAACTACAAATAAGTTACGAATTACAGGCACAAATAGAGTACATATTAAGCAAGCATTTAATGACTGGGTAGCTCTCCTCGCCGGCCGAGGCGCTCGAGCATCCGTATGTGCCATTTGCGTTCAGTCGTTGCCCCCCTGTTGTCGAAAGGGTAACATTGGCCTGTTAATGTTGGGGCAGTGTAAATGTGTAGAAACTGAGGCATACCGGCCTTTTAGAATTACCCGAGGAGGAACCATGCCAGAAATACTTGATTCAAAGGCGGCGGGGGCACGGCGGTTCGAGGGCCAGGTGGCGGTGGTCACCGGCGCCGGACAGGGTATTGGCGCCGCTACCGCCCGGCGCCTGGCTCAAGAGGGCGCCGCCGTGGTGGTTGGCGATATGGTGGAGGCTTCGTCGCAGCGGGTCTGCGACGAACTGCGTGAGTTCGGCGCCGAGGCGGCCTACTGCCTGGGTGAACTGTCCAAATGGGACAACGCCCAGCGGCTGATGGCCTTTGCCCAGGAACAGTTCGGCCAAATTGATGTGCTGGCCAACGTGGCCGGGGGCACTATCTGGTTCCAATCGTTTCAATATTACACTCCAGAGCAAATCCAGGCGGAGATTGACAAGAGCTTCTGGACTGCTGTGTGGTGCTGCCGTGCCGTCCTGCCGTACATGATCGAGCAGCAGTCAGGGGCCATCGTCAATGTGGCCACCCACGCGGTGACCGGCGCCTTTCGGGTACCCTATGCCGCCGCCAAGGCCGGGCAGATCGGGCTTACTACTTCACTGTCCCGGGAGGTTGCGCCCCTGGGCATACGGGTCAACTGCATGGCACCCAGTGGTACCCTGGCGGAAGACCGTGTGACTCCACGTAACCACGGAATTACCGCCGATCCGCCGGAATTGCCCCCGGAAGAACTGGACCTGCAGGAAACCTACCGGCAGCAGACCCGCCTGTCGGAGATTCCCATGGGCCGGCGGGGTGAGGCCGACGAACAGGCGGCGGCCATTGCTTTCCTGGCCTCTCACGACGCTTCCTACATAACCGGGCAGGTGCTGGCCGTGGGTGGCGGACAGCCCTATCCATTCTGATGTCGCGCAGCTTCCGGGCGGGCGGCCTGTCCCGCCACCGTCGTCCTGATCCGGTGGAAGGTCCGGCGTTGTCTTGATCCCTTTCAGACCTGGAATCAATTCCTGCTATGAATAGCCCTTCTATGGTAGGCAAGACCTGCCTGATAACCGGGGGCAGCGACGGCATCGGTTTTGCCGCGGCCCTGGAGCTGGCGCGCATGGGCGCTACGGTGGTAATCGCCGGCCGGAACGCCGAGAAGACGGAAGCCGCTGCGCAGAACATAGCCAGGGAAACGGGCAATCCGTCGGTATCCTTCTTGCTGGCGGATCTCTCCTCCCAGCGGGAAGTGCGCCGCCTGGCGTCCGAAGTCATTGACAAGCTGCCCCGGCTGGACGTGCTGCTGAACAATGCCGGCGCCATATTCCTGTCCAACCGCACCAGCGTGGACGGCGTTGACATGACCTTTGCCCTCAACCACCTGGGCTACTTCCTGTTGACCACCCTGTTGCTGGACCTGCTGAAGGCATCGGCGCCGGCCCGGATTGTCAATGTTTCCTCCAGTTCCCACTATGCGGCGGGCAACTTCCGGTTGGAAGACCTGCCCCGGACAGGTAATGGCCGATCCTATCAGGCCTACGGGCGCTCCAAGCTATGCAACGTGCTGTTCACCTATGAACTGGCCCGCAGGCTGGAAGGAAGCGGCGTGACGGTCAACGCCCTGCACCCGGGACTGGTACGGACCAGCATCGCACGGAATAACGGAATCCTGGGACGTATAGCCAACTTATTCATCGGCGTTCGCGGCGTTGCCGCATCCAGAGGGGCCGAAACCCTGGTGTACCTGGCTTCGTCTTCTGACGTAGAGGCAGTAACCGGCAAGTTCTTCATAGACTGCCGGGCCGTGCCTTCCTCCGAGTTGAGCTACGATGCTGGTCTCGCGTCTGATCTGTGGGTTCTGAGCGAACGACTGACGGCTGGCAGCGCGAGTGAAGACTGAAGTGCGCTGTCTCCGTAGCTAAATCCCTACAACCCTTACCCGGTGGTTGTTGCTGTCGGCGATGTAAATGTTGCCTGCAGTGTCCAGGTCAAGGCCATGGGGGCGGTCCATTCCCGCGAGGGTGGCCGGGCCGCCGTCTCCCTCGCCGCCCCGGCGGCCGCCGGCAATGGTGGTTACGAGACTAGTGGCGGATTCGATGCGGCGGATGGCGTGGTTCTCCGTGTCCACCACCAGCAGGTTTCCCGCGTGGTCGCAGCGGATGGCCTTGGGCGCGCCCCAGGTGGCTAGCAGCGCCGGGCCGCCGTCCCCGTCGTAACCGAACTCGCCGGTACCGGCCAGGGTGTGCATGATGCCTTGGGTATCAACCATGCGGATGCCGTTGCCCTCCCTTTCGGCGATGTAGGTGTTGCCCGCGCTGTCCATGCACACGGCCCTGGCCCCCAGGATGCTGGCCTCCGTGGCGGGAAGGCCGTCCCCGGAACGCTCCTTTTCCCCATTGCCGGCAAAGGTGGTGATGATGCCAGAAGCCAAGTCCAGGCGTCGAATCCGCTGGTCCTGGATGTCCGCGATGAACAGGCCGCCGCTGCCGTCCAGGAAACAGTCGTTGGGTTCGCGGAACTGGGCCATCGTCCCAGGGCCGCCGTCGCCCCCATAACCCGCTTCGCCCGTGCCGGCCACCGTGTTGATAATGCCGGTGGCGGCGTCGACTTTCCTGATAACGTAGTTGAGCCGGTCTACGACGTAGACGTCGCCGTTAGAGTCGACCTGCAAGGAGTAGGGCTGGTTAAATGTGGCGCCGGTGGCTGGCCCACCGTCTCCCGAGTATCCCTGATCGCCCTTTCCCGCAATAGTGGTAATGACGCCGCTATCCACGTCGACGCGGCGAATGCAGTGGTTGGTGGCCTCGGCAATGTACAGGTTGCCGGTGCTGTCGAAGGCGCACATAAAAGGTTCGCTCAGGTGCGCCGCGGCGGCGGGTCCGCCGTCGCCCCGGTAGCCTTTCTCGCCGGTGCCGGCGGTGGTTGTGATGATGTCCGTTTCGTACTGCATAGAGATTACTCCTGCCAGATGTAGGGAAAGGACTGAACGCTTCTGTTCAGATAGATACCAAAGGATAGACAGGTTCCCACTGGTTGTCCACGCCGGGCAGCGGTTGAGACGGCAGGCACCGCGGTGGAGGATGCTGTCCGACAGGGGATTCTTCGGGCTATCGTCGAACGTTCACCGGCAAGAATTTTTGTTTCCGGCCCATTTTGTCCCATTATGTCCCACTTTCGGGACTTTTGTATCTGACAGAGCGGGTTGGACGGTTCCCGGATG
>DAOUHR010000002.1:0-25908 GCA_034428635.1 Dehalococcoidia bacterium | reverse complement strand
GGCTAATGCGGCATTGAATGCTGCCATGGCTGCGGAGAACGAAAACAACGAAGGTTAGCCCCGGTTTCTAATTCCAAGCCTTGTCTGGCGCCGCCGGCAATCAACCTATACTGGAGTTGAGCTGAAAGCTCCTAAGAGTCATCCATCATGGAGGCGAAATGGCTTCTTTAACTCGAAACAGCGCATCCACTGAGGACGGACCTGAACAGCCTTCTACTTCCGAAATTGCGAAGTCTGGCCGGGGACTGACTTCCCTCTCGGCTACATTCGCTTCCCTCCCTGTCAGGTACAAGTGGGCAGCGGGGTTGGCGGCGATGATTATTGCTCTGGTCGCTTGTTTGGTTGTTTGGGGACCTGGTATGGAGTTTCCCACCACGGTTTCCCGGTCCACTTTGGAAACGGTGGGGGGTGGATCCATAGTTAACGAGCGCTCCCTGCGGCAGGCGACTACTGACAGTATCAATAACGGGGTAAAGTGGATTACCAGGGAGGCTGCCTGGCTCTTTGGGGGAATAACCACAATTGTAGACTATGCCTTGATTTACATAGAAAAAGGCCTTTTCTGGATGCCGTGGCCGGCCATGGTCATTGGCCTGACATTGCTGGCATTCGCCATGGGCAGGTGGAGCTTGGCTGTTTTCACCTGTGCGGCGTTGCTTTATATCGGATTCATGGACCTATGGTCGCCGGCAATTGAAACCATAGCTCTGATTGTGGTTGCGGTAGCGATCTGCATGGCGATTGGACTGCCATTGGGGGTACTGGGCGCACGCAATCGGATGGCAGACAATTTGATGCGGCCTATTTTGGATGGTATGCAGACCATGCCCAGCTTTGTTTACCTGCTCCCGGGCATTCTGTTTTTCGGCTTGGGTAAGCCGGCCGGCATATTCGCCACTTTGATTTATGCAGCGCCGCCGGTTATCCGCCTTACCAATCTGGGTATCAGGCAGGTTTCAAGCGAGGCGGTTGAAGCTGCCCGTTCCTTTGGCGCTTCTCCAACACAGGTTCTGACCAAGGTACAGATTCCCATGGCGTTGCCCACCATAATGGCCGGCATCAACCAGACAACCATGATGGCCCTGGCCATGGTTACCATTGCCAGCCTTGTGGCTGCCGGAGGGCTGGGTGAACCGGTGCTCCGGGCCCTGCAAAAGAACGATGCAGGATTTGGCGCCATCGCCGGGCTTGCCATCGTTTTGTTGGCCATTGTAATCGACCGCCTTACCCAATCGGCAGCACGGAATCGGCAGGAGTCCATGGGAATGGTGTAGAGGAAGGGGTCGGCTGCTCGTTCACACATTTTTCACCAAAGTTTGACAGTGACGAGAGTCGTTGATACCATTTGCGAGCATTTCCGGAATCGTCAAATGCGCGCAATTTTCAGACCACATTTAAGGAGGTAGTAGCTTTGTTTACCAAGTACCGGTTGTTCATTTTGATGGCGGCCCTGTTTGCCATATTCGCTTTGGTGGCCTGCCAGGCTGAACCAGAGATTGTCGAAGTCGAGAGGATCGTCGAGGTAGAAAAGGAAGTCCCGGTTGAGGTCGAGGTTGAGAGGGTAGTCGAAGTCGAGAGGGAAGTTCCCGTCGAAGTTGAGAGGGTAGTCGAGAGGGAAGTTCCCGTCGAAGTCGAAAGGGTAGTCGAGAGGGAAGTTCCCGTTGAGGTTGAAGTTGAGGTTGAGAAGGTAGTCGAGGTCGAAGTCGAGAAGATTGTCGAAGTGATGGCGCCTGAAGGGCCGAAGGAAACAATCATATTCGGTGACCTCAACTGGTCCAGCGCACTGCTCCAAAACCGCATCGCCCAGTACATTGTAGAGCACGGCTACGGCTACCCCACCGACGTTAAATTTGGAGCCACTCTTCCTCTGTTCCAGGGCTTGAAGCGGGGCGATACTCATGTGACCATGGAAATTTGGCTTCCGAACCAGGACGAGGCTTGGGCAGAAGCCCGCACTGAAGGTGCCGTTCTGTCCGTCGGCAAGAGCCTGGGCAATGACTGGCAGTCCGCCTTTGTCATACCCGCCTATCTGCAAGAGCAGTATCCCGACCTGGACAGCGTAGAAGACCTGAAGGAACAACAGTACAAGGACTTGTTCAAGACCAATGAGACCGGCGACAAGGCAAGGCTGGTCTCCTGTATCATTGGCTGGGCCTGCGAAGAGGTAAATGCCAAGCAGGTTACCGGATATGGGCTCGACGACCACGTACAGATCATCAATCCCGGTGACGGCTCTGCCCTCAATGCGGACCTCTACGGCGCCTACGAACGTCAGGAACCATGGCTGGGCTACCAGTGGGGCACCAATGACCCGGCCCTGGTTCTGGACCTGGTCCGCCTTGAAGAGCCGCCTTACAGCGATCAGTGCTGGTTCACCACCAAGGCATGCGCTTACGAGGACGCCACTATCCTTATAGCAGTTAATCCCGACCTGCCCAGCAATGCTCCCGACGTGGTGGAAATGCTTAGGAATTGGGACTTTAACATTGACATCTACAAAGAGGTTGCTCGCTGGCAGGGTGATAACCCCGAAGCCGACGCGCAGGCCACCGCCCTCTGGTGGCTTAACAGCTTCCCCAACATTTGGGGTGGCTGGGTGACCGACGATGCCATGGCGTCGATTCAGGCTGCCCTGGCTGCCGGTGAAGCCGCTGAAGGCTGGCCCGAGGAATAAGTATAGAACCACAGTTCAAACTGGGCTGATTAGGGGACGACCGCGCCGGTCGTCCCCTTCTTCTTGCCTGTTATAATGGCGCAGGGTTGGCCCAGGCAGGTCTCCCGCAACTGTTATAGAGGTGCTCCATGTCAACTCGCGAACCCATATCCGATGAAACTCTGGAGGTCTTGCGCAACATCCCGACCCAAGCCCTTATTGATGGGCTCTGGGTTATGGGCTGGCCCATGAGCTATATTGAGGGAGCGCGCCCGCTACAGCGGGGGCAAAGCATGTCCGGTCGGGCCGTAACCCTGCGATTCGTTCCCCACCGTCCCGACCTGGCTCAGGACAAACCCAAGGGTGACCAGTCTGCGGAATATGTTGCCTACGAACTGTGCGGCCCCGGCGAGGTTCTGGCGATAGATGCCATGGGCTGGACCTACAGTTCCATCGGCGGAGACATCAAGTTCATGCGCCTGCACCAGCGGGGCGTAGGCGGACTGGTAACCGATGGCGCGGTGCGGGACAGCAACTCTCTTATCGAGTACGGCTTCCCAGTCTATTCTGCTTCCACCACTGCCAAGCAGGGGCCGGCCGAATTCTGGCCCTGGCAGGTCAACGACGCCATTCAATGCGGCGGTGTTCTGGTCCGGCCCGGTGACGCCATTGTCGGCGACGATGACGGCGCAGTCGTGGTACCAAGAGCCGCAGTTGACCAGGTTATCGCAATTGCCCACGAGCGAGAGGAAGTGGAAGGCGTTATCAAGGCTCAGCTTGAAATTGAACGCTGCTCCCCTGGCAAGTACTATCCCTTCAACGACCTCACCTGGAAGCTGTTCGAGGAGAAGACCGGCAAGACCCGGCAGCAACAGGTGCGTTAGAGATCTGCCATCCAGACTGCCTTGTGACTCCTATATCATTATATTTGGAGGAAAGAAAATGCCCAGACTGCCCTTGGCTTCCCGTGATAATGTGCCGGAAAACCAACGCGACTTATTCGATACCCTGGTCGGTGATGGGCCAGTCCCCAACCGGGGCCCCGGCTCGGTCTACATCCACGTTCCCGAGGCGGCCCAGCGGCTGACCTCCCTGAACAACTACCTGCGCCGCGAGTCCAGCCTGCCCGACAAAATCCTGGAACTGGCAATGCTGGTAACCGCCCGCGAATTTGATTGCCAGCACATCTGGAACGCCCACGCCGGCTCCGCCCGCGAGGCGGGAGTGCCAGACGAACTGGTTGACGCGCTGCGAGAAGGTGAGGAACTAATTGACCTGGCGGCCGATGAAGAAGCGGTGGTCAACTACGGCCAGGAATTCTACCGCACCCATCACGTCAGCCGGGGCGCCTGGCAGGCTGCCTACGAACAGTTTGGCAAGCAGGGAATTATTGAACTGACGCTGGTCATGGGGAACTATGCCGCTCTGGCCTTTTGCATCAACGCCTTCGACACCGAGCTTCCTCCTGAACGGGACGAAAAGCTGCTTCCCGTATAGGCTCGCATAACTGGAAAAAGAATGGGGCAGTCACCCTGGCTGCCCCATTTTTACGTCGTTCCACTTTTGGTTTTCCTCAACCCGTGTGCCGAAAAATTTGTACACGGTGGCGCAGGCTGTCAACGATATACACCAAATAGCCTGCTCCCACCTTCACGGAAGTCGGGCCCCAGAAGAGCTTCTCCACGTTGGCTGACCTCTCCCATTCATAACCTCGTTGGATGTCGAATTCTGGCCGATGTTCGATTTGCGGTTCCAGTTGCGCTTTCCAGCGGGCATTCGCTTCGTCCGGATTGGCGGCAAAGTAGTCCTGGGCCCAGAGGGAATCCCGGGATTCGCCCCGGAAGGAGGCCATGAACCTGCCGTCACGGTCCAGCACCTGGACCCTTTCGTTACCCCAGTCGGCGACGATTATATTGTTTTGATGGTCCACCGCCAGACCGGCCGGCCGGTTGAATTCCCCATCTCCTTGTCCAGGGCCGCCAAAAGTGTCCACAAGAGCCCCGTCAGCGTCGAACTTCTGGATACGGTCATTTCGCCAATCGGAAACATAGATGTGGCCTTGGGAGTCGACCGCAATCCCCCAGGGCATATTGAACTGCCCGTTTCCTCTGCCGTATTCCCCCCACTGGTTCAGAAAACGGCCTTCCTTCGTGTATTTCTGTATGCGATGGTTCAGACTGTCTGCGACCAGGAGATTGTACTCATGGTCAAAGGCAATGAAAGAAGGCCGGTTGAACTGGCCTGCTCCGGCGCCTCCTACTCCCCATTTGCCAACAAAAATACCGTCCTCGTCATAGACTGAAATTCGGTTGAGGGCTTCATCCGCTACGTATAGGTGGTCTTCGTCATCAAAGGCGAGGGAACTGGGCCACCAAAGTTCACCGTCGCCGGTACCGCCGGTGCAGAACTCTCCCAGGTACTGCTCGTCCGAGGTGCAGCGCGTAATTCGCTTATATGCGATTCTCACGCCCACCTCAGGGCCTGCCCGATTCAGGACGTAGAGTATTCCCTTGGAATTGACCGCCAGGTCCACAGGGTTGTTGAAGCCCCTGCCCTGATTGGCCATAAAGCCCATGGTGTGGCTGTATTGGAGGCAAGATGTCGTCGTCATTGGCAAAAGTCCTCAGGCCAGCTGGTACTCCCTGGTTGCCACGATCAATTGCAGCATCTCCGCTACCCGGCTGTTCGAGCAATCGGCAGCGCCCACCTCACCAAATTCCAGGTCACCGCTTCGCGCTGCATGGCTTACCAGGCTGTCCCTGGTTGCGTCGGTAATGTCGTAAAGGCCCAGGGCATCCAGGCACGCATCCACAAACTCCCCGGGCCCCAGGCTGTCGCCGGCTCTTCTTACCTTGCCCAGCGCGCCTTGCACGCCAGGGCGGGCCAAATCTCCCATTTCCAGGGCTGCGGCATTCACTCGCTCCACAAGGTTGCCGGTATCAATCCATTCTTGGCCGGTGTGCCATCCCTCTACAGTAGGTGGGTTCAAGATTTCCTGTCCCATGAAGCTGACGTCCATGGCCAGGTTGACGATACCCCACTCGGGGAATTGGTAGCTGCCCGCCAACCTGGCTGTACCGGCCACCAATTCGGTGGGGCTCTTTACTCTGGCCAACCTTGCCTCATCCCCTTTGAAGAAGTCTGAGAGGAACAGCGCGCGCATTACCTTCCGAATGTCGCCCGAGGTTTCCGTAAACTTGTCTGCCAGGTATTGGATCGCGTCTTCGTTGGGAGTGTCTGAGATGAAAAAACTGTATAGCCTGGAAGCAACGAACCACGCGGTGGCAGGTTGCTGGCAAATTATGTCGATTACATCTTCCCCGTTGAAGGGTCCGGTCTGCCCGAGAAAAGTCTTGTCGCTGTCGTCGTGATCCTCGGGGAGGTAAACGAACTGCCAGTCCAGCCGGCCATGGGGCCAGATGGAATCCCGCGAGGCGCGGATGCTCATGTAGTCGGCATTGGCTATTGACCATCCCGTGAAGGCCCGGGCACAGGCCTTGACGTCATCCTCGGTGTAGTTGCCGATGCCCATGGAAAAGAGCTCCAGAAGTTCCCTGCCGTAGTTTTCGTTAGGCGCGTTCTTGTGGTTGTCCTTGTTGTCCAGCCAGAAAATCATGGCCGGGTCACGGGACAACTCCAGCAGCAGGGTGCGAAAGTCGCCCAGCCCGCAGCGGCGGAAGGTGTTGGTCTGGTTGACCACCGCCTTTGCGTGGTTCAGTTTGCCGTAGGCAGTGGCGAAGAGACCATGCCAGAACAGGGCCATCTTCTCTTCCAGGGGCCGCTGGGTGTTGATTATCCGGTAGAGCCAGTAGGCCTGGGAACTCTCAATCAACATCAGGCTGTTCTGGTCTACGTGGTACCGGCGAATCAGGTCTTCGTCCATCACGGGCGCGCGTTCCGGGTGGAGCAACTGATCCACTGTTGCTTCATAGCCCTGGGCGACGCAGGTGTCCAGCTCGTCCCGTGTTGCGCCAAAACCGGCTCTCCGCATCAGGTGGGCCATCAGCGCCAGTTCCTTGTTCTCCATTTCCTGCCCTCCCGAAAGTTGTCAACGAGAGAAAATTCACACACAAGAAAAGCGATTGTGTTGGTTAATCCTGTACCTCGCTCTTCCGTTGCTGGGAGTATAACACTTGGCGGCCGGCCCAAAAAATTGCGGCCAACCTTCAGTTTCATTCCCCGGATTCCCCTGGCGAGTCGTATCCAGACTCATACCCCGCAATCCAACCCAACTCCGCCTGACGCGCCAGGGACACCACGTTTGGTGCCGCTCCGCCCTTCAGTTGCTCGCCGATCACTTGCTCTTGGCGGAGATGCTCTATTGTTCCCGGCGGGAGCCCCAGCATCTCGCCAAGCACATAATCGTTTCCCTCTCCCAACTGTGGCGCCGGCCCCCTGACCCTGACTTCTGCATCGCTAAGCTGCCACCCACGGCCCAGGAATATGCGGGAACCCAGGTCGCTGGCCTGCGGGAAATCTACCTTCTCGAACAGTCCTCGATTTCTCAGATGTGCGTCCCGCAAGAGCTGGGAGGCGTTCTGGACCGGCGCAGCAGGCACTCCCTTCGCTCGTAATGCGGCTACGATGTCATTCTGGGCCCGGTTACCCGTCCATTGGGCTATCAGGGAGTCAAGCTCGTCCTGGTTCTCGTACCTGATCAGTGGGTCGGCAAAGCGGGGATCGGAAGCCAGGCCTGGTTGCCCAAGGGCTTGACAGAAAGCAACCCAATCCGGGTCATCCCTCACGGACAACGCCACCCAACTGTCTTCGCCCTTGCACCGGTAGCAGCCGTGGGGAGACCTGGACTGATCACGGTTCCCCAGGCGACGGGTTCGCCGGCCATTGAATGCAAAGTCCAGCAGGCCCTCCCCAAGGAAGGAAACGCCGGTCAGGTACATGGCCAGATCCACCCATGTTCCCTTGCCGGTCAGGGCACGTTGGCACAGCGCCGACATGATTGCCAGTTGGGCCGACCAGCAGGCAAGGAAATCGGTGTATGAATTGCCAATCTTATTAGGCGTGGAGCTTCCGGTAAGAGTTCCGTCCTGGGCCGGCTCCAGGTACCCCATGAAGGCTCCGGAGCCATGGGTGGGTTCAAGGGCGGAAGCCATGGCTCCGAAATCGCTCCACGGCCCGCTGTGACCATACCCCGTGTTGGACACCAGTATCAGGTCGGGCCGCACAGTTCTCAGGCGGGCATAATCCAGGCCAAATCGCCTGGAAACCCGTGGTGTAAAGTTCTCAAGCACCACGTCGCTGACGGCGATCAGGTCCAGCAGATGTCGCATGCCGTCCTTGGACCGCAAGTCCAGGGTCAGGCTGCGCTTGCCCCGGTTCAGCGTCTGGAAGGTGCCGGCCCGGTTCCAGAAGTCCTCGCCTGGTTCGTTGTCGGGATAGGGGCCGGTCAGGGTCCTCGTGGTATCAACGAAGGATGCGTGGTGAGTGTCGACCTTTATCACCTCGGCGCCCATGTCGGCCAGATACGCGCCCACGTAGGGCATGGCAAACACCCGGCTGAGGTCAACAACTCGTATCCCGGCCAGTGGGGAATTACTCACCTAAATCACCTTATTGGCGTGCAGTTGAACCAGTTCTTCATCTGAAAGGCCCAGCCTGCCGCAATAGACCTGTCGGTTGTGCTCTCCAAGCAGCGGGGCGGCACGCCGGACCCGGTTGGGTTCACCCTGTAACCTGGGCCCGGAACCCGGGTATTTGGCCGCGCCGACCACCGGGTGGTCTACTTCTACGAAGAAATCGCGTTCCGCCAGGTGCGGACAGTCATACAAGTCGCCGGCGTCCTGGGCCATGCCGAATACCAGACGGCGTTCTCCAGAGGCCTCGAACAGGGGCATCCGGTCCCACTCGGCCAGGCCCTGGATTAGCAGTTCCTTCAAGTTCTCGCCGTGTTCAATTCTGCCTGACCCGCTGGCGAACCTTTCGTCTTTAAGTTCCTCCAGGCCAATCAGGTCGGCTACCACGGACCACGGTTGCGAACCCTGTACCGAGGGGACCACAAACCCGTCTTTTGCCGGCATCAATTCCTCGAAGCCGGAGCCCCGAACCGGTCGCCGGCCCTTGATAGCCCCCATGTAGTCGTAATATGGCACAGCCTGAACCATGTGGGAGGCAAGACACTCGACGGCGGAAACTTCAACCTGCTGCCCGGCACCTGTAAAGAGGCGTTGGAAAAGGGCAGCCATTGCAGCGGTGGCGGCGTTGACCCCGGCCACGTACCAGGACTGTTCCAGGGCGTTCCGCAACGGTTCGCGGTCAGAATCGCCCGAATGGTAAAGGTGCCCGCTACAAGCAAACACCTCAATGTCTGTGGCGGAACAGTCCCTCAGGGGACCGCTCAAGCCAAAGGGAGTAATGGAAACGGCGACAATGGCTGGGTTGAGTCTGAAAAGGCTGGCATAGTCCATTCCCAGCGCTTCCAACTCGGATGGGTTGAAATTCTGCACCACTATGTCGGCATCTTCTACCAGGCGAGCCAGGATGTGTTGGCCCGTGCCGGAGGAGACGTCGAGCGTGATCCCTAGCTTGTTGGTGTTGAGGTAGAGAAAAGGCAGGCTCTTCTCGTAATGCGGGTCGTCGCCGGCGAAGGGTCCCTTGCGCCGGGCTGGGTCGCCAGTTCCCGGAGGTTCAATTTTGACGATCTCTGCCCCGTAGTCGGCCAGCAGCCTCGCGCAAAAAGGAGCGGAGGTGTCGCCGCCTAGCTCCAGCACCCGGATACCATCCAGCAGGTCCATACCTACCAGGGTTCCTCCGGCCAAATCAGAGGCAGGGCCTGCCCGCGCCTGGGCAAGATAACGGTGCCCTGGCCGGCGGCGGTCTGGTGGCCGCGGCTGTTGGTCAGTTCCACGGTGCATTCTACCAGCCCGAAGCCGTCGCCCTCGCGCTTGCCGGTAACGACGCCGGATGTAGTAAGTACGTCCCCGGGAAAATCCATGCCTCGGTGCTGGACATAGAAACGTTTGAACCAGCCCTCCTCTCCGGCAAAGTCGATGAGCAGTTGACCCAGGTATTGGTTCTTAAGTGAGCCGTTTACTACCACGTTAGCCAGTCCCTGTTCCGACTGGGCAAAGGGCAGGTCCCAGTGGATGCGGGCGTAGTTTCCATTGGCTGCCGCCCACCGCACCAGATGGGTAGTAGTCATGGGCCCCTTTACCACGGGCGGCAGCGGGTCGCCCACAGAAACGTCCTCGAAGTACCGCTGGATATTTGTAACCGGCTCTGGCTTGGGTAGGATGATGTCGGCTCTGGGCGGAGAAAGGGGTACTTCAGCCAAGTCCACCGTCCCCGCAGTGTCATCTGAGTCGGCAGAGTCCTGGTCCGGCAAGCTGCGGTGGAGGCTGACCCGCTTGGCCAGGCTTACTGTCTGCCCCAACTGGTTGGTCTGTGTCTCCTGCCTGACTACGAAGACCAGCAGTCCCGACCGGCCCTGTTTCTCAAAAATGTCCAGGACTTTGAACTGCCGGGTTATCCAGGAACCCACATATGCTGGCCGCAGGAACTGCCAGTCGCTACCTCCGTTCAGGCCGTAGCTGTTAAAGGGCAGTGGCACCTGGAAATGCGACTCTTGCCCTGCTCCGAAGTAACCGATTGGCGGCCCGATGTCCTTCCAGGTAGCCAAAGGCGGACAAACGATGCCGGCGAACCGGGACTTGCTGGCATAATCGGCGTCCCGGTACAGGGGATTGCCGTCCTCTATGGCATCCGCCACGTCAAAGGCCATCTCCTCGCTGATAGGAAACCGGTTCCGCTCTGGTTCAGTTTCGGTACCCACCAGCGCCCGCACTTCATCCGTAATAAGGGAATCGACCATTGTCACCCCTTCGACTCTCTAATTTATTGCCCTCGGTAAGGGTTCTTATCCCACCCACGCCCTCGGTGCGATGCCCTCAATGTCCGTCACCACGTCCACCACCGACGGCTTTCCTGAATTGGCCGCCTCGGTCATGGCAGCCTGCAGGTCCTCAGGTCGTTCCACCCGGATACCAAAGCCGCCCATGTCTTCCGCCAGCCTGGCAAAGTTGGTGTCCGGGAAGACCCAGAGTTCGTCTACATTCCCGGTCGCGCCCACACTCTCGTAGGCCCTTTCGTTGCCCCGCTTCTCCTGATTGAGGGAGTGGTTGTTGTTAATTACTGTTACCGTGTTAATGCCGTAGCGTACCGCCGTCTCCAATTCGCTCAGGTGGTACCAGAAGCCGCCGTCGCCGGTGAAGCAGACCACCGTCCGGTCCGGCACGGCGCACTTGGCGCCCAACGCGGCGGGAAAGGCCCAGCCCAGGGAACCGGCGCACCGCAGGAAGGTCTGGGTCGGTTTGTACAGGTCGATCATCGTCCCCGTCCAGATGCCCGAATGGCCCGTGTCGGACAGCAGCACTCCGTCGTCGGGGAGGAAATCGGAAATTTCCTTGCACAGCCGTTCAGGACGTATAGGAGAGGCGTCCGAGTTAGCCAGGGGCTCAACTTCGTCCCGCCATTCTCTCACCAGTTCCTGTGCGCGGCCGACCCAATCACCCCGACTGCCAATGGGTTCCAGGTGTTCAATCAGCTTGCGCAGCGAGGCCCGGGCGTCGCCCTGCAGTCCCACCTGGATAGGGTAGCTGCGCCCCAATTCCGTCGGGTCAATGTCCAACTGGACCACCGGCGTCCCCGGCTTCGGAATCTGCCACTCCGTGGTTACCTGGCTGCCGGTGTGGCTGCCGATGAAAAAAACCAGGTCTGCCTCCGACACAACCCGGTTGGCGCACCACCGTGAGTATGTTCCGCAGACCCCCACCGACAGGGGATGGTCATCGGGAATGGTCCCTTTGGCGTTCAGCGATGTGGCAACAGGAATTGACAGCATCTCCGCCAGTTCCACTACTTCTTGCTGCGCTCCGGAAGACCGTACGCCGCCCCCGGCAACGATTACGGGCCGTCGCGCTTCCGTCAGCGCCCGTGCCGCGTCCATGATCATTTCCGTTTCCGGTTCGCCCCTGAAGGGCGGCACGTGGGTAAAGGGCGCCTCCGCCAATACTTCCAGGTCCGCCTCCGCGTCCACAATCAAGGCCCCTGAAGAACCCTGTAAATCCAGGTGCGTAGGGCCGGGCGCGCCTGCGGTTGCCTCCCGGAAAGCTTGACGCAGCAGCCTGGGAAACTCATCCGGGTTGTCTACCAAGGCGTTGAACTTGGTAACGGCATTGAAGGGCTGGACGTGGTCGACTTCCTGGTAGTAGTTGCGGTTCTGCTGGGAGGGCGCCCCCCGGCCGGTCAGCGCCACCACCGGCGCGCCGCCCAGGAAAGGGTCCTGCAGTCCCGCCGCCAGGTTGGCCGCTCCTACGTTCTGGGCCATGCAGACCGCGGGTCGCCTGGCCGCCCGTGCATAGCCGTCAGCCATATAGGCCGCCGCCTTCTCGCTGTGAGCCATTATCCGGGCAATGCCCACCTGTTCCATTTCAACCAGGGCTCTGGTTACCACCATTGGCATGTAAAAGGCATGGGTCACGCCATAAGCCTGCATCGTTTCCACCAGGAAACGCGCTCCAGTCATTTGTGGCATGGGTTAACCTCCCGGAGAGAATTGGCAATTGCATTTCGTCGGATAATAGCGTCAGCTTGGGGCGCTGGCAAGGGCAATCTGCCATTGGCTGCGGAGGGCGTTAGAGAAAGGCGACAAGACTACCAAAATCAGGTCGAAAGGCGTATAGTTTTCCCAAATACAGGTAGCCTAAACTGCTGACAGGAGGCAACAATATGGCAGAAATACTGGGCCTTGGGCTAACCCATTCTCCTTCCTTGATCAAGCCTGACGAGGAGAAAGACTATTCCGTATTCCGCAGCTTGCGAAACCCCAACCTGCCTGAGGAACTCAGAAATCCCTCCAACTGGCCGGAACCCATGCGCATAGAGTTTGGCGAGGACGAAGGTCTCTCTTCGGCCATCAAGGCCAGGGAGCGGCTGGTTAACGGATTCCGCAAGCTCCGTGAGGAACTGGACGCATTCAATCCCGACTTCGTCATTATCTGGGGCGACGACCAGTATGAGAACTTCAAGGAAGACATCATCCCGCCCTTCTGCGTCATGGCCTACGACGAGATGGAGTGCCAGCCCTTCCATACCGGTGACGGCGGTACTCGCTTGAACGTCTGGAACGAGCCGGGCGATACCACCTTCAAGTACCAGGGCAACCGCTCCGCCGCCCGCGCCTTGGTGCGCGGCCTCATCGAGGAAGGCATCGACATGTCCTATGCCTACAAGCCTTTGCACGAAAAGGGCGGCCTGGGCCACGCCATCCTCAACACCTTGCTCTACCTGGACTACGACCGCAAGGGCTGGAACTATCCAGTGGTTCCCTTCCTGGTCAACTGCTATGGCAGCCGGGTGGTGCGGAACCGAGGCGGCGCCGTCCAGTACGAGGAGGAGTTTGATCCCCCTGGTCCTTCACCCAAGCGCTGCATGGAAGTGGGGGCCGCAGTCGGCCGCGTGCTTAAGGACAGCCCATACAGGGTGGCCCTGATCGCATCGTCCAGTTGGTCGCACGCCTTCCTGACCGACAAGCACCACCGATTCTACCCCGACGTCGAGTCCGACCGGGCCCGCTTCGAGGAACTAAAGGACAGCGACTACGCTGCCTGGAGCCGAATCTCCATTGATCAGGTCGAGGATGCAGGCCAACAGGAATTGTTGAACTGGATGTGCATCGCCGGCGCTATGCAGGAGTTGGACTACAAGACGGAGATTGTGGACTACGTGGAGTCCTACATCTTTAATTCCAACAAGTGTGTGGCCCTGTTCAAGCCGTAACCACACCGGATCGGTCAACCAGGAAGAACGGGGCAGGCCCAGTGCCTGCCCCGATTTTCTTTCCCAATTTCTTACGAGAAAAGGGGCGGGAATCATTCCCGCCCCTGCCGTATTGGCAATAAACGCCGTGGCTACCGCTCAAATGCTGAGGTAATGGGCTGGTGGCCGGCGTTCTCGGCGTAGGGCTCCTCCCGGTAAAGGGAAAGGGACTTCATCACAGGGATGTCCTGGATGGAGAAGAGGATGGCCTCGTCGTCGGTGTCGTTGGCGTGTTCGTGCCACGCCCATGACGGCACCACCAGGAAGTCGCCTTCTCCCCAGTCAAACCGCTGCCCGTTGATGACGCTGTGGCCCTGGCCCCGAAAGACCTGGTAAACCGCGCTGCTGGTATGCCTGTGGGCCTTGGTGTTCACCCCAGGACGGATCAGCTGAATCCAGCAGGCCATTGTCCGCAGCACGGGCCCGCCTGTGGCCGGGTCGGAAAACTCCATGGCTACGTCGTCGAAAGGACTGCAGTCCGTTTCCGCCAGGCTGTGCAGGGCGGCGTGGGTCTGCTCCCACTTGTAGTGCCACAGTGGCGAATAGGGGAGGTTGTTTTCTTCCCATGCCGGACGCAGAGCGCCGGAAGCGTACTTTCGCACCGACTCGCCTGTGCCCACGATGGGTTGCTGATCTTCGGGAAACTGTTCGTAGAAAGTTGCTTCCAGGTTGTTGACCAGCGGGGTGTCCAGTCCGTCCAACCAGATCATGGGACCATTGCCCTCGTTGTTGTGGTCGTGCCAAGTCCAGGAAGGGGTAAGAACCAGATCGCCGGGCTCCATGTAGCACTTGTCGCCCTCCACAGTAGTGTAGGCGCCGGTACCCTGCAGTACCCATCGAATCGCCGTAGGGGTGTGCCGGTGGGCCGGAGCGTTCTCGCCAGGCAGGAGCAGCTGAAGCGCCGCCGAAATAGTATGGGTCGTGCCATGGTCCAGCCCGGGGTTGGCCAGGCGCAACACCCGCCGCTCTACGTCTCGGTCGGGCGTCACGATGTCTCCGCTGCGCAGTACCAGCGGCTGGGCGTCGGCCCACCGCCAGGCAAAGGGTTCAACCTGGGGTTTTCGCTCGAGGCGGCGACCCATCCATGCTGCCCGCAGGCCGGCAGCCTCGGTATTCCCGTAAAACTGTTCTTCCTCTTCGGGGCTGACTCTTCCCAGCAATTGAGTCATATTTCCCTCCCTTTTTCGCCAGATTATTGCTTGGCTTGATTCTAATTGTGCGGTCTGGGGGTGTCAATTTGGCTGATAGTGTATAGTCTCGGGTGACTGTCACCTGAAGCGGTGGAAACAGGGCTGGCCGCAAATGCCAGGCGTACAATTGGCCTGGTGGATAGATTGGGGGTTCACGACATGGCTGCAACACCCGCTGGAATTGCGGACACCATCCTCCACAACGGAAGAGTTATAACCGTTGACCCTGGTGATTCAATTCAGCAGGCCATCGCCATTCAAGGCAACCGAATACTGGCCGTGGGCAGCAACGCCGACATTCTTCCCCTCGCGGGGGCCCACAGCGTGACCCTTGACCTGCGGGGGCACACCGTCATCCCGGGCATCGTGGACATTCATGCCCACCTGGACAGGGAGGGCCTGAAGTCCATCTATCCATCGCTCGAGGGGTTGCGTTCCATTTCTGAAATCCAGGAACGTATCAGGGGCCTGGCGGTGGACAAAGCGCTTGGTGAGTGGGTCGTAACTATGCCCATTGGTGATCCACCCAACTACGCCGACATGCCCCAAACCCTGGCCGAGGGCCGATTCCCAAACCGCCACGACCTGGACGAGGTAGCTTCTGGCAACCCCGTTTACATCAAGGGCATTTGGACGCCATGGAACGTGCCTCCGTCAGTCTCAATTGCCAACACCGCGGCCCTCCGTTTGGCCGGCATAGACCGGCATACTGAATCCCCCGACTCCAGCGTTACTATTGAAAAGGACTCTGAAGGCGAACCCACGGGTGTCTTCATTGATACCGGGCGATATCCATCTGTCGAATTCAGCCTGATGCAGGCCGTGCCCCGCTTTACCGTGCCCCAGCGAGTCCAGGCCCTTAAAGATTCCATGCGCCTCTACAACTCTGTGGGCACAACTGGCACCTACGAGGGCCACGGTGTTGCTCCCGAGGTTTTGCAGGCCTACAAGGCCGCCTGGGACGCCGGCGAGATGACTGTCCGGGCCAACCTCACCGTGAGCCCCCACTGGGCCTCCGTCGAACAGGCAGCAGGCGAAATGGAGTCCTGGGGCCACTCATTTTCTGGACCGGGCTTCGGCGACGAATTTCTTCGCGTCAGCGGTTACTTCATCCAATATGGAGGCAATCGTTATACGGCCCAGGCCCGCTCCGCGCTCCTCCCTTACACCGGCTGGGCCGGGTTCATCCAGAGTTACCACTCTCCTGACTTCTTCGCGGATACTGTCAGGCTGGCGGCGGAAACCAACATCAGGGTCAACACGCTGGTCCGCGAACCCCTTGAAGAGGTGCTGAATGTTTTCGAGGCGGTCGACCGAGACATCCCTCTAAAGGGGAGAAGGTGGACGCTGGCCCACGTCCTCCAGACCACCGACAGTCAACTGGAACGAATCGGAAACATGGGCCTGCTGGTAGAGACGATTCCCCTTACCGAGCTTTGGCTCCGGGGCACGCCCTATTTGGACAACCCCGATCTCGCCGATACTGCCGTCGCTCACCGCCGTTACCTGGAGCGGGGCGTGGACTTCAGCTTCGGCACCGACAACAAGCCTTACAATCCCTTCGCCACCCTCTGGGCCGCCGTAGCCAGGCGTGAAAGAGTAACGGACAAGGTGCTGGGCGCCGACCAGTGCTTGACCCGCCTGGAAGCGCTGCGGGCCTTCACCGTGGGCGGAGCAAAATACTCATTTGACGAGGACCTGCGTGGCAGCCTGGAACCGGGGAAGTTGGCCGACCTGGCGGTCCTGTCTGATGATCTGCTCGAAATGCCTGAGGCGGAGATTCCAAACATTCAGTCCCACCTGACAATGCTTGGCGGCCGAACAGTCCACCAGTCATACGACTTCTGAACCCCGGAGCAGGACCGCAGCAGCTGGCACGTATCCTGATCTGGGCCGCCTCTTCCGTAGTGCGCCCGATTCAGTCCACTACCGCGATGGCCGCCAGCTCCACCTTTAGCTTTTCGTGGGTGGCCAGCCGCGTAACTTCGATGGTAGCGGTGCCGGGACGGTGGTCGCCAAAGTATTCCCACCACACGACGTTCATCTGGTCCTGCTCATCCACGTTGGTCAGGTACCTTGTAACCTGCACCACGTCGCTGAAGGTGGCCCCGCAGGCTTCCAGGCCTTTTCGGACGTTATCCAGGGCCATACGTGTCTGCCCTTCCATGTCCTCAGGAATGTCATCAAACTCGGACTCGATGTGAGGGTGGCTATGATACACCTTGGCCGCGTTTACACCTGCCAGAAACAGCAAGGAACCGCCCGTTACCTTTACGGCGGGGGCGTAGGGCAGGTTCACAGAGGGGTCTCGTTCGGCGGTGTGGATGATTTCAATTCTCTCGGTCAACTTGGGTTCCTCCAGAATCATTTGGATGTACGCCGGCAACAGAGCCGCGCGGCGCTTCATTATAAATTAGTCATGATCCCCCGTTAGCTGCTGGTTGACAGCGTTGCCCTCCCCTACTAAACTTCCGCAATCCTCGGGACACGCCGCCAGATAGCCAAGGGGATTCCTTTCATCCATCAAGGCAATCATCAAGAAAGGGGAATACTGTGACACAGATCAAGAGCTTTGGAACCATGAGCGTCGACTGGGAGGAGCGCGTTAATTTCGAACGCCTTCGCACTGAGCGGTTGAACCGGATCAAAGGCCTGCTTGAGAAGTCGGAACTGGGAGCAATCCTGTCCTTCGACATGAATAACATCAGGTATCTTACGGCTACCATCATTGGTACCTGGGCGCTGGACAAGCTAGTGCGGTTCTGTCTGCTCCCCCAGAACGACGAGCCCATTTTGTGGGACTTCGGTTCTGCCGCCCGCCACCATCAGCTTTACTGTCCCTGGCTGGGAGAACGATCTCGCGCCGGAATCTCCACCCTGCGAGGCGCCACTCCGCCCTCGGCCAACCTGGCTGAGGATGTGGCCAAGAAGATCAAGGTCGAGTTGGAGCTGCGTGGCCTGCAAAACGAGCCCATCGGCGTGGACGTGGTTGAGCCGGTGGTCCTGTTCGCCCTGCAGAAGGAGGGCATCAACGTGGTGGATGGCCAGCAGATTATGCTGGAAGCCCGCCGCATCAAGACACAGGACGAGATAACCCTGCTGAACACCGCCTGCGCCATGGTGGACGCCGCCTATGACGTCCTCTATGAGGAATTGCGCGCCGGCATACGCGAGAATGATGGCGTGGCATTGGTCAACAAGGTCCTGTATGAGCTGGGTTCCGAGTTCGTGGAGGGAGTTAATGCCATCGGCGGCGAGCGGACCAGTCCCCACCCGCACCTGTTCGCGGACCGGATTCTACGGCCAGGCGACCAAGTCTACTTTGACATTCTGCACAGCTTCATGGGCTACCGCACCTGCTATTACCGTACCCTGGCCATTGGCAGCGCCTCCCAGGCCCAGATTGATGCCTACAAGAAGTGCCGGGAGATCTTGGACATCTCGATCGACGCGGTGAAGCCAGGAATTACCACCGCCGACATAGTCCAGCACTGGCCCAAGGCCGAGGAGTTCGGGTTTGCCAACGAGGAGGCGGCATTTGCCCTGCAGTACGGCCACGGGGTGGGCCTAAACATCTGGGAGGCCCCCATCTTCAGCCGCCTGTTCTCCCTGGAGCACCCCCAGCCCATTGAGGAGGGGATGGTGTTTGCCCTGGAGGCCTTCTGGCCTGCCGCCGATGGCTGGTCGGCGGCCCGTATTGAGGAAGAGGTGGTGGTAACCGCCGACGGTCCCCAGGTCATAACCAGGTTCCCGGCGGAGGAACTAATGGTGGCGGGAGTGAAATACTACTCGGCCAACGGGCCGCTGAACACGACCAGAGACGCCCAGTCCCACCGCAACCGGCCGGCCATGCCTGCGGGTCACGCCTAGTTCGAATACCGGGCTAGACACCAAGAGCCAGACGAAAGTGGGGCGAGCAAAACTCCCGCCCCACTTGCTATGTGAGTCAATGGCGCAGTTGACGCCGCTATTGCTGGCCCTCCGGCGGGTCTGACAAGCCCAGGAGGATGTCCTCCAGGGTACGATCCAGGGCCGGGTCCAGGTCCACCGGTTCCACGTAGGGGGTAACGTTGTAGTCGGCCCGAACCTGCTCGATTATGCGCTTGGCTTCGTCGTTGTTTTCGGCAATGCGGTCCAGGTTGGCCTGCAGTTCCCGCGACTCCGTTTCCCCCAGCGCCAGCAATTCGCTCAGGTCGATGTCCAGTTTGAAGATGGACTTCAACCGCCGCATGATGTCGTAAAAGGAGCGGTGGTCTCGGAAAATTCCTAACTGCTCGTTGTTCGAGACAACGAAGGGATACATGGGCGCCATGGCACCCAGGCGGAACATCTGGACCTCCGGGTAGTCGAAATGAGCCATGGAAACCATGGCCATGCCAATGGTGGGTCCGCGACGTCCCTCGGTGCCCCGGCTGGACATTATGACACTGTGCCGCTCCAGGTTTTCCTTCATTTCGGGGCGGCTGTAGACACAGTTTATGCGCCGCTCCATTTCCGGAGGCGCCGGACCGTTGACCCCCTCCACGGCCACCGTCTGCTCAATCCCCAACTCCCGAACGGCCTGGAAAAAGCCCTCACCGTATATGTCTATCCGGGCCCACGGTTCTTCTCCCATAAAGACGATAAGGCCATTGCCGGCGTCGTAGAAGTCGTTCTCCCTGGTCATGGGGCTGGAGGGCAGGCCATCCTGGAAAGCGGCGGCCGGCCGGAAAGTGTCATGGGTTCCGGCCACCTGGAAGGGGTAACACATTGCCGACACCCGGTCGCCCAGGCGGCCGATGTGCCGCGCTCCCAGCTTCTCGACTAGGTACCGGGGCAGCCCGCTGGATATTCGCCCGCCGTTGGACCACTGGCGGCGCCAACCAGCAATAAGGTACTTTCCTTCCGGCTTTTCGTGGAGGACTAACAACTCATCGGCCATTCAGCGTTCCTCCCTGTATTGATTCGTTGATAATGTCCGGGTTATAGAATCACAAGAACCCCGGACTCCCCAATTATAGCAGGATGTGAACATACTATGAAAAAGGCGAAGGATTTCTTGTCCCAACAGCGCTAGTGACCGGCCTGCATTGCTTCGGCTATCCGCTCGGCCAGCATAATTACCGCGGGGTTGATGGGGGCCCGCACCAAATCGGGCATAATGGACGCGTCCACGATGCGCAGTCCCTCCACGCCGTAAACGCGGCCAAACTGGTTAACAACAGCCTGGTCATCGCCCTCCGGCCCCATTCTGCAGGTGCAGGATATGTGCGAATAGGTGGTCGCCTCGCGTAACAGCCAGCGGTCAAGAGCGTCGTCCGAGGCCAGATCATCTTTCGGCGGGTCCACCATCTCCCCCACGAACTCCCGCAGTTCCGGGCGGCCGGCCAGCTCCGCAGCCATCCTCACGCCGGCCCGCAGCCGCTCCCGGTCAAAGGGGTCGGCCAGGTAGTTGTAGTGCATGGCTGGCTGAACCCGGTAATCGGCAGATGTCAGCTTGAGTTCACCCTGGCTGACGGGCAATAGCAGGGCAACCATCATCTCCACTGACCGTGGCACCAAATCCGGGTCTTCAGGGGCCGTTTGAAGGTCGCCCGTTCGTGGGGGTACGAAACAGCCCAGACTGATGCTCAAGTCGTTCTTCAGGTCCGAGTCAGGCGCGGTGAAGCGCAGGGCGGCGCCGCCCGGGGCAGCCCGGCTCTGCGGTGGATAGCCTTCGGCGATATTCCAGGATAGATAAACCTTTGGGTGGTCTTTGAGGTTGCGGCCAACACCGGGCAGATTATGGACGACGGGAAGACCCACTTCCGTCAGGTGGGACTCTGGGCCAACGCCGGACAGCAGCATCAAGTGGGGCGAACCTACGGCCCCGGCAGACAAAACTATTTCCGACCCCTCGACGGTGAAAGAATCGCCGCCGGACTCCACTTCCAGCCCGGTGGCCTTCTTTCCTTCGAAGAGTATCCGCTTGACGTGGCAATTGGGCCGGATCGTGAGGTTCAGGCGGTGGCGGGCCAGGTCCAGATGGCCCAGGGCGGTACTCCACCGTATGCCCTGGTGGTTGTTCGATACGCCTGGCCCCACGCCGGCGGCGTCCGGGTTGTTGTGGTCCTCAGTAGCTGGAAACCCGGAGGCAATGCAGGCGTCGTAGAAGGCCTGCTGGGTAGAGTGCCAGTTTTCGGGGTTGGAATGGTGGACGAAGGTCGGCCCCTCAGTACCGTGAAAGTCGTCCCCGTGATCCACGTCCGTCTCCAGCCGGCGGAAGAAGGGCAGCACCTGCTGGTAACTCCAGGCGTCGTTGCCCCTGGCCGCCCACGCGTCGAAGTCATCCGGGGTCCCGCGATAGAAGGCCGACGAGTTGATGGCGCTGGAGCCGCCCGTAACCTTGCCCCGCGGCACCAGCATAGGCGGAGCCAGGTCCGTTGAAGTGGCGGTGAACTGCCAGTTGTGTTCGTCCGTGGGCAGCCAATCCGGGTGGCCGCTGGGCGTGCGGGACAAAGGAGGCTCCGGGGCGGCGGCAAACCCATACTTCAGGTGGTCGGGCAAACGCTCAAAGTCTGGGTAGTCCGGCCCGGCCTCCAACAGTAGCACGGACCGATCGGGGTCTTCAGACAGGCGGGCCGCCAGCACACAGCCGGCGGAACCGGCGCCCACGATTACTACGTCGTATTTCATAGCCAACCGCCGCAAGAGTTAGTTTTCGGCATAGGAAAAGGCTTGGGTGAAACAAAGCCGGCCGGAGAGACGCCCCGGCCGGCCGGATTGCAGCTGAAGAATCGTGGCAGCCTAGTCGTCGGCAGGGACAGGCTCCGCGATCCGGTTGTCGACCAGGTCAGCGCTGCAGGCCGCATCGGTCAACAGGCCCCACTTGACCATCCAGTGGTAGGTGTCCTCCACAATCTCATCGTTGTAAGGCGTGTTGTAGGAGTATCGGATCCGGGTCAGGTGGAAGTCCTCGGGCGTAATGCCGCCGTACTTAACCGCCACGGAAGCGAACCTGGGCTCGTCAATCAGGTAGTGGAGATACTTGCGCTTGTCGGCATTGATCATGTCCACGGCCTTGACTACCGCCCGGTTGATGGCCGTGAAGGTTTCCTCGTCCATGTTGTCGCTGGCATTCTCGGCGCCCAGGTAATGGCCCTCGCAGACGGGACGGCAGCCCAGCTTTTCGGCCAGGGTAATCCAGGGCTCCATCAGGGCGGCGGCGTCCACCTCGCCGTTCATCAGCGCCTCAAAGCGGTACTGGGGAGAGCCGTAGTGGACAAGCTTGAGCTTTTCCTCTGGCAGGTACCCGGACAGGAGGCGCAGGGCCACGTAGTGGGAACCGGCGTGGAATTGCACCGCGACCGGCCTGTTGCCCAGGGTGCCGGGGTAGTAGTGGGGCGAATCCCCGCGCACCAGGATGGCCTGGCTGGCTACCGCGGAACGAAGAGCGATGATCCTGGCTCCCTGCTTGCTTTCATAGGCCCGACGGACCTGACCCTCTTCTCAAGCGCGATAGATGGAAACCTTGGCATCCTCGAAGGCCACGTGGCCCAGTACAGGATTCACTTCCTCGGGGTTCTCGGTGTGCTCCACCTGCCCGCTGCTGACGGCGGTGACGAATTCCATGTCGATGCCCTCGGCCTCGAACAGGCCTTCGTCCCTGGCCACCAGCCAGGGCAAGCTAAAGATGGCTCCGTTGATTTCGCTGATAACCTTCTTCATAGCTGCCGTCCTCCACTCCAGGAAGTATCGCCGATTTGCCAGATAGTTTGGCCGCAAGTTTATCAAATAGTGGGTTCAACGTCTATTTTTCGCATGAAATTCGACAACCTGGCGGAATCCGGCAAGATTGTCGCAACATTGATCGTCGTCACTGATCCTGCGTGGCCAGGAACAGTTTCGAAACTGAATCAAAGCCAAGGCGCGATGTGCGTTCCCATATTGGGCCGGCGGGTCTCAGGTCAGGGCACTTTCGAGTAATACCTTCAGTCTGAGAGTAGTGAAGAATCTGGATTTCCAAAGGTTCGGAAGGTTTCCTCAAGCAAGGACTTTAGATTCTTCGTTTCACTCAGAATGACAGGCTTTCTCCAATACGTCATTCCAATTCACTTTCCTCCCTGGATGTGGTTTAGCTTTGGCGGAGGCTTCTGCAAGTTGGTGG
The DNA here is from genome assembly GCA_034428635.1 of Dehalococcoidia bacterium. GTDB lineage: Bacteria > Chloroflexota > Dehalococcoidia > Lucifugimonadales > UBA3495 > Bin22. The sequence continues at coordinate 3,110 of DAOUHR010000002.1, read as the reverse complement.
TAGCTTATGTCTACTTGCCAAAGGCATTGCTTCGGCAGGGTCTAATCTTCCCCCATCAAGGGGCAAGGGTCTGTTCAAGTGACTGCTAAACAGAATTTTTTGTTTTCTGTGCCATTTTGTCCCATTTTGTGCCATTTTCCTGGTCTTTTGTATTTGTAGCAGGGAGGGGGATGTTTGCTGGGTGGACCGCCAGTGAACCGACCCGCAGATACGGTATGGAACCCGAAGTGAGCCAAATTTGGGCGATTTCGGCCACTTGCCTGGGAAATCATCAGGTCTGCCACTGTTGCCGAGTCTGCCGATTTAGCTTTGGAGTTAGAGGCAGAGTTGATTAAGGGTTATGGTAGGGATGTGTCGCCCAGGGGTGCAAGGAGCAGCCGTCGTTAATGAGGTTCGATTCTAAGCGGTAGCCGCAGGGGAAATTATTCGGTTGGCAGCATGGGCAGGCCAGCCGCATCTTAAGAAGCGCTATACACTGAATCCAGAAATCATTTGCCCCCGAACTCGCTAGGGAGTGTCGTCAAATTAGCCATTACTGACGGTTAGGTATCGGGTATAAACAGGCGATATACTAGCGTCCTGGTATATCGCGGAGCATATCACCCATTTACATGACGGATCTGGATTCCGGCTTTCGCCGGAAAGACGAAACTCGGCTTTTGACGACACCCTCTAAAGGGCCGAAAATCCATCCCGCCAAGCCGGTCTTGGGTCCGAAAGCCTGTTTGTGGGATGGAATTTGGACTCTTCGGCTTCGCACAGTATGACGGCCCTTTTAGATTCGTTTGACCTGGTTGGAAGGGCGGGTTACAGGCCCGCCCCTAAGAGAGGCAAACCATGTTCGCCGGTGCGCGACCGGACCCCATGAAGAAACTTGACGCTATCTATACCCCCAACTACAATCCGCTTCAATACGCTCTATGAGCGTAGCCGTACCGCAAGAATCACCTTTCCAGCGTATGTGGAACCTGTTGTGAAAGAGGAGAAATTATGCCGCAACTGACCGGAGGCCAGGCCCTGGCTCGATCGCTGTATCTTGAGGGAGTCAGGGTTATTTTTGGACTGCCTGGCGTGCAACTTTACCACGCCCTGGACGGACTGCAGGGCGAGCCGGGCATCCAGTTCATTACCACCCGCCACGAGCAGGCGACGGCATACATGGCCGATGGGTTTACCCGGGCTGGAGGCGGCACGGGAACGGCAATGATGGTCCCCGGCCCAGGACTGCAGAACGCCTCGGCAGCCATCGGCACCGCCTATGCTGCCTCCACGCCCATGCTGGTGGTCTGCGGCCAGATAGAGCGCGACCTGATTGGCAAGGATCGGGGCATCCTCCATGAAGTCAATGACCAGCTTGACACCATTCGACCCGTTACCAAGTGGGCCAAGCGCATCCTGGATCCGGCGGAAGTGCCCGACGCTGTGCACGAGGCCTTTCACCAGTTGAAGACGGGCCGGCCGAGGCCGGTGGAGATTGAAATACCGCCGGAGACGCTGGCGGAAGTCGCTGATGTGGAATTGCGGGAGCCGGAAGAATACCCGCACCCGGCGGCGGATCCGGAGGCTGTCAGGACCGGCGCCCAGATAATGTCGGAGGCGACGAACCCCCTTATCTGGGCCGGCGGCGGCGTCATTTACTCTGAGGCCCAGGATGCGTTGTTGAGGGTTGCTGAGCACCTGCAAGCCCCCGTAATCACGTCGGCGGAGGGCAAAGGCGCCATTTCCGACCGGCATCCATTGTCGCTGGGAGCCCAGCGACTGCGTAATGACCCCATAGCCAGGGATGAGCCGCACTTCGATGCCATTCTGGCAGTGGGAACCCGCATGGCCAACCCCGCCTGGCTGGGCGGCCAGCGCATTGTTCAGATAGACATTGATCCAGAGGAACTGGGCCGCAACTACGACAACACCTTTGGCATTCGGGGCGACGCGCGCCAAACCCTTGAAACCATGCTCCATAACCTGACCCATCTCGCCCCTGCTCGCGAGAGCCGGGCCGACGAGTTTGAGAATCTGCGCCAGCATCGGTCCGAATCGGCCCGAAGGGTTGAACCCCAGGACTCCATAGTCGCCACTATACGGGAGGTTATGCCGGACGACGGTATCCTAATTTCGGGCATGACCCAGATCGGGTACTACAGCCGGGCCTTTTATCCCGTGTACGAACCGCGCAGCTTCCTGACATCCTCGTATGCCGGCAACCTGGGTTATGCCTATCCGGTGGCCCTGGGCGCCAAGGTGGCGCAGCCCGACAAGGCTGTGGTTGCCGTGTCGGGCGACGGCGGGTTCCTGTTCAATTCCCAGGAACTGGCCACGGCGGTGCAGTACGGCATCAATGCCGTGGTCATCGTCTTCAACGACAACGCCTACGGCAATGTGCTGCGGGACCAGGTGAACCGGTTTGAAGGGCGGGTGTATGGCGCGGCCCTGCACAACCCGGACTTCGTGAAGCTGGCGGAAGCCTATGGGGCAAGGGGAGTGAGGGTGGAGGCGGACCGGCTGGGGCCGGCCTTGCAGGAAGCCCTGTCCGTAGATGCGCCCACCCTGATCGAGGTGCCCGTCCAGGCCATGCCCACTCCCTTCGAGTAAGGGAAAGCCGGGGTTCCTATCAGAAGACGGAGGGCGTCCATTGCAAGAATCCGCTAAGAATCCCATCGAGTCGGGGCCGGTCCGTTTCGGCATTTTCGACTGGATAGATTCCAACGGCGATAACGCGGCTGACCTGTACGAGCAGCGGCTAAAGTATCTGGAGTATGCCGACGCTGCCGGTTTCTACTGCTATCACATGGCCGAGCACCAGGGTACGCCCCTGGGTATGGCGCCTTCACCCAGCGTATTTTTGTCGGCAGCGGCCCAGCGCACCAGGAGTATCCGGCTGGGGCCGCTGGTCTATCCGTTGCCCTTCTACAATCCTCTGCGCCTGGTCGAAGAGATCTGCATGCTGGACCAACTGACCAGGGGTCGGATGGAGATTGGCGTGGGACGGGGTATTTCCGCTTACGAACTGGATTTCTTTGATATTGACGTGGAAGAATCCAGAGGCATGTTCCGCGAGGCCCTGGACATAGTCATTATGGGCCTGAAGACGGGCAAGGTTACCTACGAGGGCG
>DAOUHR010000001.1:0-45938 GCA_034428635.1 Dehalococcoidia bacterium | reverse complement strand
TGCCACCGCCGCGCTAGTGCCCGCCGCCGTCGTTCCCAGGGTTACGGGCATCCCGTTGGCGTTGACAATAACCTCCTTGGCCACTGCCCGCCGTTCCGCGTCGGTCAAACGGGCAGCCTCGCCCGTTACGCCCAGGGCCACCACGCCCTCGCAACCTGAGGTGTAGGCCTTTTCCATCAGGTTCGCTATGGAATCCAAATCCAGTTGTTCGTCGTCCCTGAACGGCGTCGCCAGCATCCAGTGAACGCCGGAAAACTTCTCTGCCATGTCCTGCTCCTGTGAATAAAATCTCGACTATGCAGGGCTGCATTATAGCGCAGCGGGGTTTCTTAAACATCGCGGCACGCTGTGGGTTAGAATGGTGGCAAACTTAGAGACGGGAGAAGGAAGGAATGGACGACCGTAACAGCAAGTACCCAACTCAGCACATTGGGACCACCATCATGGTGGTATCGATGCAGGTAGATCCGGAAGACGAGGAAGTGTTCAACCGCTGGTACGATGAGGAGCACTTGCTGGAACGCCTGGAAATTCCGGGTTACATTAGCGCCCGCAGGTTCAAGCTGGAGGAAGGCGAAGGCGTTCTCAATTACCTGTGTATATGGGAACTGGAGGATGCCAGCCCGCTGCAGAGCGACATGTACAAGGAGCAGCGGGCCCGAATAACGGAACTCCACCGCCGGGCCAACGACGTCATCAAGCAGCGCGCCAGGGGTGTATACAAGCAGATTTACCCAGTGGAGGGGGCCTTTGAGGACCACTCCGGGTTTCACCCGTAGGCTGCGGTGGAGCAAAGGGCCGAATAAGAGTAGCACCGGTCCAACCAGGTTTGTTTAAGTATGGGCTAAAGTGGTACTTGCGACCTGCCCTTTCCGGAAGCCCCTTCGCACTATAGAAACTACGCCTGCCATAGGGAATGGCGGGCGTAGTTTCCAGAATCTTCATGCAATCGCGGGGCCACGAATGTCCGTTTGTCGGGGGCCCACACCCTTATAACAGGGGGCCTCGCTCCGACTCGTCAAATAAGGTACATTGGGCCCTTTGGAAGTCTTACGGCTAAATCTGGGTCAGACGCAGTACTTCGCCGATATCCTCCACCTGTTCCAGGTTCCACAATTTCTCCAGCAGGACGTCCGTTTGGGACGGCGTCAGCAGGTCGTATGCGAGAGAACGGAACTTGGCCTCAACCTCGGCATCAGACATAGGGTTCTTGTAGTGGCCCCGGTGGTAGGGCACTTCTGCAGAATACCGTTCGCCAGACCGGGTTACCACATCCAAGTCACACAGCATTGCTTCCGGTGCCCTGCGGTCCGCTTCCTCCGAGGCCTCCACCTTGACGCGGCTCGTAAGGTCCAGCAGTCCAGGGTTCCGATAGTACCTTTCATCAAAGTGGTTCTGGTGCACTTCCCCGTGGGTAAGGGCTACGGCCACCGTGTAGGGCATGCTGTGGTCGGCGGTTTCACGGCTCTTTGGGTCCCATTTCTCCTCATCGCCGGCCATGATATCGATAGCCTTCCGCATCGTCCTGATTTGTACCTCAGCTATCTCGTCCACGTTCACCACAGGCATCTGGTCGCGGGCTTCCAGGGCTGCCTGTACCACGGTCTGGGAGTATTGACCCAGGGGAAAGCGCTTGATGCTGCATTCGCTAATCTTGAAGGGAACGTCTCCCCCGCCAAAAGTGTCCAGGCTGTACGGCTCCTGTGTAACGGCCCGGAAGAAACCATGTTCGCCTTCGAAAATTGGTTCAGGCCCGGTCATGCCGCGCTGGGCCAGCATGGTGGCGAATACGGCGTTGCGGCTGGCATTGGCGTAGGCGCACCCCTTCCAGTGGGAAAGTACGCCGCCCCTGGTCTGCCCCAGGGCTATGTTGGGCGCGATGCCCAGGTTCAACGCCTGGCGGGTTACGTCCTCGTCCAGCCCAAGTGAGCGGGTGGCTCCCAGCACGCTGGCGATACAGCCGTTGGTGACGTGGTCATAGCCCCGGTAGCGCAGGGTGGCAGCATCGCCCAGCCTGCAGAATGCTTCATAGGCTGCCACTGTGGCGGTGATGGCCCTTCGCCCGCCCAGCCCGGCCATTTCAGTGGCGGACAAGACCGCAGCGATACTGTCGCTGGGGTGCCCCGATTCCTGGCTGGTGTAGCCGTCGTTATAGTCCAGGTAACGGATCATCACACCATTGGCGAAGGTTGCGAGGTCGGGGCTGGATGCCTGGCCGCTGCCGATGATCGTACAGGGCTGGCTGCTGCTGACCGTTCCGGCGATGTCGCGGGCAATCTTGCTAGGTTCGCTAGTGTAGCCCCCGAAGGCGCAGCCGATGGTATCGATGATCATCCGCTTGGCCAGGTGGATCACTTCCTCGGGCAAACGGCTATAATGCTGGGCCACGGTCCAGGAACTCATCTGTTCGGCAATGTTTGGCATAGTAGTTACTCCTTCTATTGCAGATGAAGCGAGATCTGATGGAACGGGACCACTTTGTGGGATGGCGCGTCCCTTCAGTACAAAATAGGTAACATTATAAGGATGGATCAGGTATAGCTAAGGCTAACACCCTTGCGTATGTATACCGGGAACGGTGCAACCTAGTTCCCTCGATGAAATTCCTCCACCTGCCGCAGGAAATTGCGCAACAGGTCGTGGCCTACCGGCGTTAGTATCGACTCCGGATGAAACTGCACACCCTCTACCGGATGTTCCTTGTGCCGGAGGCCCATGATCAGGCCGTTCTCCGTCCACGCCGTTACCTCAAGTTCGTCGGGCACTGACTCGGGATATACCACCAGCGAATGGTACCGTATTCCCTCAAAGGGGTTGGGCAGTCCAGCCAGAACTCCCTTGCCAGTGTGGTGGATCAGCGAAGTCTTCCCGTGATAGATTTCGCTGGCGCGCCCTACCGTTCCTCCGTAGACTTCTCCCATGCATTGGTGCCCCAGGCAAACTCCCAGCACTGGAAGCTTGCGCCCAAAATGTCGGATAACGTCGTTCGATACCCCTGCCTCGCTGGGGGTGCAGGGGCCGGGCGAAACGACAATTCCTTCTGGCGCCATCTCTTCGATATCCTCTATGGAAATCTTGTCGTTGCGGATAGTCACGACGTCTGCGCCCAGTTCCGACAGGTACTGGTAAAGGTTGTAGGTGAAGCTGTCGTAGTTGTCGATCATAAGTAGCATCAGAATAACTCCACGAACTCCAGCCAGTTGCCATCTGGGTCCTGGGCGTAAAGGGCTTTCCGCAGCAGCTTCCCATCATCGCCAAACAGGGACGCCGGTTCGTTGTTGAAGGTTAGCCCGCGCTGGGACTTGTCCGCATAGAAAGCTACAATGTCCTCGACAAAAAAGGCCAGGTGGGACGCCCCGGCATCGTTAAGGTGCAGGTGCCCGTCGCCGACCGGCGGGTTGATGTACTGGATCAGTTCTAGCTGGTGACCGTCGCCCAGTTCAACGAATGCCCCCTTAATGTGCGCCTCCTGGAAACCAAGCAACTGGCAGGCAAAGTCGCCCGCCCGTTCGGTGCGGCCCACCAGTTTCAGTCCCATTACGTTGGTATAGAAATCGATGGTCTTGTCAATGTCCCGGACAACAAACCCTGTGTGAAACATGGACTTAAGCATCTGGCTTACCTCTCAACTTATTCTTCCTGAAGAACGAAACGATGCTACGAAAACCTTTAACTTTGGCGTGACTCGCGTCTCAAGAAACAGAACAAACCAACGGCGTGATCGCCCTCCCCCGGGATCGCCCTTTAAACACGTCCCTCTGCTATATCTATAGCCCGCAGCACGGCGCTGGACTTGTGAATGGTCTCCATGTATTCATCCTCGGGCACGCTGTCGGCTACCACGCCTCCGCCGGCCTGGACATACATCGTCCCGTCCTTGTAAATACCGGTTCGCAGCACAAGGGCAGTATCCATATTGCCGGAAAAACTGAAATAGCCAACGGCGCCACCGTAGGGCCCCCGCTTCTCGCCTTCTAGTTCCGATATGATCTCCATCGCCCGAATTTTCGGGGCCCCGGATACCGTGCCGGCTGGGAAGCAGGACCTTAGGGCGTCGTAAGGAGACAGTTCCGGCTTCAGGCGGCCCTCGACGTGGGAAACCAGGTGCATTACGTGGGAAAAGCGTTCCACATCCATCAACTGGGTAACTTCCACGGTCCCCGGGACACTGACCCTGCCAATGTCATTGCGGCCTAGATCCACCAGCATAATGTGCTCGGCCCGCTGTTTTTCGCTGGTCTTTAACTCCTGCTCCAGGGCCGCATCTTCCTCGGAAGTCTTGCCCCGAGGGCGGGTGCCGGCGATGGGGTGGGTGGCGACTATTCCGTCCTCCACCTTTGCCACAGTTTCGATGGCAGCCCCTATGATATCGAAATCGTCGAGGTGCAAATAGTACATATAAGGCGAGGGATTAACACCCCGCAGTGCCCGGTAGACCTGGAATGGATTTGCGTCGGTCTTCCGGGAAAAACGCTGGGAGTTGACTACCTGGATGACGTCGCCGTCGTAGATGTACTCTACGCACTTTTCGACCGCCTCTTCATACAGCGGTTGAGTAAAGTTGGACTCGACTACGGCATTGTCGCCGGGTGACGGTGGAGGGGCCAGCTGGCCCGGAGGCAGTTCAAGAGGCTGGGACAGACGGCTGACAAGTTCGTCGATCTTGTCGGTTGCATCCTTGTAGGCCTGGTCGATGTTCCCGTACAACCTTACATGGCCAACCACCTTGATGTCATGGCGCAGATGGTCAAACACCAGCAGGGTATCGGCGAACATGAACACCGATTCCGGCAATCCCTGTGGATCGGCAGGCATCGGGGGAACCCGCGGCTCAAAGTAGCGGATGCAGTCATAGGCCAGGTAACCAACGCCGCCGCCGTGAAATCGGGGAAGCCCCTCGACGGGTATCAGGTGGTACCGGTCCATTTCTTCCTGAACGGGACTCAGAGGGTCGATTTCGCCCAGGGACTCTTCCTTCCCGGTCTTTACAACCCGGTAGGGATCGGTGCCGATAAAGCTGTACCGACCCAGGCGCTCGCCGCCAGAGACGCTTTCCAGGAGGAAGGAATAGGGTGGCCTGGCTACCTTCAAATACGCGGAAACCGGAGTTTCCAGGTCGGCATTAATGGACCGGTAGATTGGCACCAGGTTGCCGTCGTTGGAAGCCGCCAACGACTTGACGTCTTCAAGGGAAGGATAGTACATGCTGCCTCGGATTCGAAGTCTGATATTTGTTGCCTGGTTCTCTACAAACAAAAAGCCCATCCCCATAGGGACGAGCTTTCCTCGCGTTGCCACCCTGATTGCCGGCGCTTCTATAGGCGCAGTCCGATAGTGCCAGCATCTTACTCGGCTAAAGGGGATTATTTCCTGCGCTGCCCCGGTGCCGCGGACCTTTAACGGCGTCCAACCGGCCCGGCCTACTCAAATCCGACTGCTACAAAAATAGCTACGGAATAGTTCGGCTGGCGGCTCCGGAGTCCATTCCTGCTTCTGCGCCTGGCGCCGGCTCACACCTTACCCGGCTCTCTGGGCCTCGCTGGAAGCCTACTAGTCTCCTTCACGGCCTTTCAAAATTCAATTTTCGCCTTGAGTATAGTTTTGGCCGAAGAGCAGTGTCAAGAATTTGTGCGTCTGGTATGGCGAAATTCGTCATTTTAAGACCAGTCTGCCCTTGGTTCGACTATCCCCCCAGCACGGAGAACAGACCGGTGGTATTTTCGATGTTTTCCAAATCCCGTAACCGCGTCACCGCTTCCTCAATGTGATCGGGAGGAAGTATGTAACGTGAGCAGTATAGGAACTTTGCGTCCAGTTCTTCTGTTGTCAGCGGCAAGTGCGCCAGTCCGCGGGCGAATTCCGACCGGTGCCTTAGCTGACGCTCGTCTTTCAACGTAATAGCAACCGAGGAAGAAAATGGTATTGAAGCCAATGGAATCTCGGTGGCCTCCACCTCTATCCGTTCCATCAGGCCCCTAACCCGCTGGTCGGCAACGGCTGCATCCGTAAAGTTATCTATCAGGGGATGGCCATTGACCAACGCGGATGCCACCACGAAGCTAATGCAGGCGCGGCCCTGCCAGCCATTGGCCGGGGTGGGAAACGGCAAAGCCGAAAGGGCGCCGGGCGTAACTCCTATCCTAACGTCAGACACGTCATTAGCGGAAAACCGGTACTGCTGTAATAGCTGCAGAGCGGCGTCAATGGCCGAATGGGCCTGTGACGCGCAGGGGTAGAGTTTCAGGGATACTCCGCGAGACATGATGTCAAAAGGCTCGCCCAAGGCAATGTCGAAGCCGTTCGTGCCGGAGGTGGCAAATGCCGAGTCTGCCGTGAACGGAAGGTCCGACTGCAGACCATGGAATCCCGGCGTTGCCTTGAGCCCCTGTCCAGCCAGTAAAGCCGCCATTGTCCCCGCCATCGCCGCTCTACCCTGGCCGTAAGCCTGGACGGGCCCCGCATCGGCTACGGTCAGGTCTGCGCTTGAATTGGCATCCGCCAGAAGCAGGGCTTGCAGCATTTCCTGCTCATTCAACCGCAGCAATTTACCGGCGGATACGACAGCCCCTAAGGTAGCCGCGGTTCCTGACCAGGCTGGCGATTGACAGTCTGCTCCCCCCCTTGTCGTGTCGGACCCGCAATTCAGGGACTGCAGCCTGGAATAGACTTCGCAGCCCGCGACAAAGGCAGCCACCACGTCTTTCCCATGCAACCCGTTCATCTCACCCAGTGCCATGACCACCGGAAAGATAACACTGCTCGGGTGTGCCCCGTTTCCTGGCATCTCATCGTCGAAATCCAATAGGCGAATCAGTACGCCGTTGGTCAGCGCGGCATAGACGGGCGAGGTGCGCAGCCCTTTGCCAATAATGGTGCAACGTCCGTTTCCGCCCATTTCCTGGGCAAACCGGGTTACCGTGTGGCCATCCGCCTGGGCCGCCCCGGCCAGGCCCACGGCGGCGGCGTTGACCATCATTTCCTTGGAAACGTGGATCAGTTCCGGCGGCAATCGGCCGAAGTCGCTGTCTTCGGCAGCAAAGGTGGCGATAGCTTGGAGCAAGCCCCGGTTCGGCAGCATTGTTATATGGCTCTCCAGTTGGTGCGTGGCCGTTAGAGGATACTAACGGGTGCGAAGAATGGCAACTTGGCATTCCTGTTTTGCGTTAGACTCGACCATGCTTTATCATTACGCCAGCATTTGCTCCGACGCCCGAGGAACCCGGCGGCATGGGGGCATGGAAGACAGGAGTTACACTTTATGAGCTACGAAACCATCAGTATTGACCAGGTGCAGCGGGTTGCCATCGTCACGTTGAATCGGCCCGAGGTGCTGAACGCCCTTAACCTTCAGTTGGTTCGAGATTTGGACGATGCAATAATCAACATGGTTGAAGATGAGGATGTGGGCGCAATAGTAATCACTGGCGCAGGCGAACGCGCCTTCTCTGCCGGGGCCGACATCCACGAAAACCGGGAGAAGTCCCAGGAAGAGCGGGACGCGGGGGCGGCTGAGCGGGCCGAGTACACCTGGCGTATGGCCAGTTGCCCCAAGCCCATTATCGGCGCCATCAACGGCCTGTGCTACGGCGGCGGCACGGTCATGGCCACTTCTTTGGACTTCCTGATTGGCTGCGAAAAGAGCAGTTTCCGCTTCCTGGCAGTCAACTACGGCCAGATGAATGCCACTTGGAGCCTGCCCAACCTGATCGGGTGGCCCAGGGCCAAGGAACTGCTCTACAGCGGCCGCGAGGTATTCGCCGAAGAGGCCTTCCGCATTGGGTTGCTGAACCACCTGGTACCTGGAGACCAGTTGATCGACAAGGCAGTCGAGGTTGCTTCCGGCATTGCCAAGAATCGGGCGGAAGGCGTGGCAAACATCAAACAAATGCTGCTGGAACACACCGGCAAGCCCATGGAAGACCAGTTCTGGAACGAAGTCAACTCCCGCCAGGGCCGGTTCCGCGGCCTCACCGTGGAGGAAGGATTCAGGGACTTCCTGGATAGAAAAGGAAGGAAGCCCCAGGTTTCCTAGTCAGATTTTTCCTGGTGTAGACCTTCTAGGAAGCCCCCATAGCCGGGGGCTTCCTCTTGTCGCACTGGGCAAAATAAATCGGGCTTGTGCCAGAAAGAATGTTGTCTGGACTAACCAATATGGAAAGATTTGACGTAAGTGACCATTTGACCCCACCTCTCGGCCATTGTTCTGCTGATCCGGACGTTACTGCGCCCGATGGTTCCGAAATTCGCCTGCTAATCGACCAACGCCATGCCGCTGTGGGTGCCAGCATGGTGGAAGTAACCCTGCCTGCCGGGCAGGTCTCCAGGCCGGTGTCCCATCGTACAGTTGAGGAGGTCTGGTACATACTGGAAGGGACCGGAAAAGTGTGGCGCTGCCCGCCTGCGGCCAATGAGCCGTCGCTGGTTCCTCCGCTACCTGTTGCTCGCGGCGATGCTCTGGTGATACCTGCCGGGTGGATGTTCCAGTTCTCCGCCGATGAATCTGGCGACCTCCGTTTTCTTTGCGTAACCATGCCGCCCTGGCCTGGGAATGACGAGGCCCAGCCTGCCGGCGCTGGCGGCCTTGGATCACCCACCGTCTGACCCGGTAGTGAGGCTCTGTGAAGTTCCATATAGTTCACTTGCTGAAGCGCTGGGGGGTTGGTGCTATACTGTAATCGCCACTTTCCTTCGTCGGCCGGTGTAGCTCAGTGGCAGAGCAGCGGTTTCGTAAACCGCAGGTCAAGGGTTCGACTCCCTTCACCGGCTCCACTGCCTCCCCATGCGACCGCGACTTCCATACTTGTTCTGCAAGGACTCGTACTTTGCTTCCAGTTCTGAGAGTTTTCTTCCAGAGAGCGGGTAATCTCTTTATGGTTTCTGCTTTGTCCGTAATCCTGTTCGCCGCAGTCGCACCGGCCTGTTCAGTGCCGGATTCGCAGCCGTCTCAGGTCTTACCCCAGGGCGAACCTGCCCATCCTTCCAATCCTTCCATTGAAGCAAGCCCCACTGCAATTGTGGAAAGCCAGCCTCTGCAACCGGCCGATGAACCAGATCCGCAGAATGCCCATGTCCCTTCTCAAACTGCTGAGGCAAGTGAATCCAATTCTGTCGCCCCTGTGGTTGGCAATACCCCGGCGTCCCCTGCTGCCGTCATCCCTCCTCTGGCAAGTTTACAATTGCCTACCGACTTGCCTCATCCGCCAAGTGTACAGTTGCCTACCGACTTGCCTCATCCGCCAGACCGCGATCTTTTTAAATTGGCTTATGAACTGCTGCTTCCCCCGGGTCATCCCGAGGTGCCGGCGGTGGTAAATGAGACTCCGGTCACCTACGAAGTTGGCAGAACGGATGAATTCTTCCTGGTGGACCTGGACGGCCTGGAAAAGTACCAGTCCAGGTTTGAACTTAGGCACGTCTCTCCCAATGCCTACTGGTACGTCGAAGATGGGATGCGGGTCGATCAGGACGATATTGAGAAGGCAGCTGCTGAGTTCGAGTCGGTGATTTACCCCCGTGTGACGAATTACTTCGGGACCGAGTGGAAGCCTGGAGTGGACAACGATTCGCACTTGACCATCGTCCACGGTGACATACGGGGGGCTGGCGGATACTTCAGTTCAACCGATGAATATCCGACGGCCATCAGGCCCCACAGCAATCAGCGCGAGATGATTTACATTAATGTTCGGCACTTGAGAGTTAATTCGCCCTTTTACTACAGCGTCCTGGCCCACGAACTGAACCACGCCGTTATGTGGAATTACGACCCTTCAGAAGATACCTGGGTCAGCGAAGGCTTGGCTGAACTGTCGGTCACCGTGGCCGGTTATCCCGCGGAGTCCATCCCACATTACCTGCGACGGCCCTTCGTTTCGCTGGTGCACTGGCCCCTGGACAGTGCAAACATCGGCGCCCACTACGGCGGCGCCTCTTTGTTCATGCACTACCTTTACGAACATTACAGCGGCGACGACCGTGCCGGCCTGCGCCTACTCATGACCGAACACGCCGACAATCGGGCCGGCATCGACAGTTACCTGGCGGACGCGGGTTATGACCGAGACTTTCATTCGGTTTTGGAGAACTGGGTAGCGGCGAATTTTCTCGACGAGGAAGAGGGGCTTCTTGGTTATAGAGACCTGGACATCGAGATCCAGCCCACCCGCAGATTGAGCCGGGCAGACAGGATCGAACGCGAAATGGACCAGTACGGCACCCACTACATCGAATTGGGCTCTAGACTCAAGGAAGAGGCAATACACATCACCTTTGAAGGCCAGGGGCGCAGCCAGATCATTCCCGCCGACGTCTCCGCAGGTGGGTGCTGGTGGAGCAACAATGGCGACTCCATTACGTCCACCCTCACCCGGGAATTCAATCTGACCGGAGCCGGGAACGTGACACTCTCTTTCGACGCCTGGTACAGCATTGAGGAAGAGTGGGACTATGTTTATCTTCAGGTGTCCACCGACGGAGGAGGGCAATGGGACATCCTGGAGACCCAGCACACTTCAGCGGCCAATCCCATCGGCGTGGCCTTTGGGCCGGGCTACACCGGCGAAAGCGACGGCTGGATATCGGAGCAAGTGGACTTGTCGGCTTATGCCGGGCAGCAGGTGAAGGTCCGTTTCCAGTACGTGACGGACGATGCTCTGAACGACACCGGCATGTGCCTCAAGGAACTGGCCGTCTCCGGCGAAGGAGTGCAATCAATGGGAGCAGATTGGGCCGGCGATGGCTTCGTTCTCATTGGCAACTTGGTGCGCCAGGAGTTTATTGTCCAGTTAATTCAGAAAGGGGAAACTAATCGGGTCTTCAAAATGCCCCTTACCATGGATGCTTCCGGCGAGTTGGTGGGCGAGCTTACGTTTGAGCCATATCAGGGGCTGGAAAGAACAATGGTTGCCATAACGCCCACTGCTCCAGCAACCAGGCAGAAAGTCGGCTACGCGCTCGAGGTCAGCGAAGCACCCCCATGACCTATACTCGCCGCGAAGCAACTTGTTGACGCGCAGATGAATGCCACCAGATTCTCGCTATGTGTGGTTGGCTGTGGCAACTATGCCGCTGATTTCGCAGGCATTCTGGCCCAGTCGAATGAACGTATTGCCCTATTCTTCGCCAGCCGGGACTCTGCCAGGGCGGAGGAATACTGCCGGAAATTTGGAGGACAGGACTCCTTCGGCAGCTACCGGCAAGCGGCGGAAGACGACCGCGTTGACGCCCTGTACGTCTGCACTCCCCACCACTTGCACCGTCAGCACAGTGAACTGGGAATGAGGAATGGCAAGCACATCCTGGTCGAAAAGCCACCGGCCAATTCTCTCGAAGATGCCAGCGCAATAGTCCGCGCGGCTGAGAACTCCGGGGTCACCCTGATGGTGGCGGAAAACGTGCGCTACATGGCCCAGGTCAGGAAGTGTCGTGAGTTGGTATCCCATGGTGCAGTGGGCAGCCTGCGCTTCATCCATTTCCAGGAGGAATACCCTTTCCAACCAGGCGGTTGGCGCAGCCGGCAGGCCGACAATGGCGGAGGCCTTCTCATTGATGGGGGCATCCACAAAGTACACTTCATGCGGTACCTGGCCGGAAAACCCGAAACCCTCTATGCCGTCGAACTTCCCAGGGCGATAAGCGGGCAGGAGGGAGAGGATGGGATGGCATTGATGCTTCGCTGGCCATTCGGTGCTGCGGGAATGATCCACGATTCCTGGACATCCGGCAGGCCCAGGCCGCCGGCGGTACGAATTGCCGGGACCCGGGGCAACATCTCATTCAACGTTGGAAGCGGCCAGCTTGTCTTGGAACTAGACAGTCAGGAAGAGGTACTTCAGCTCCCCCCGGACCAAAGGGGGATTCCCGCCATGGTCCACGAGTTCGTGTCCAGCGTTCACGAGGGGAGAGAAGGAGAGACTTCAGGTTCTGAAGGGCTGAAAGACCTAGCCCTCGTTCTTGCGGCCTATGAATCCGCCCGCAACGACGAGGCCGTCAGATTCAAGGACTTCCTTGCCCCGCTATAGCCGGCGCAGAAGCGGCAACAAGCCTTCCCTGTTTAGCCGTTATAGCCAGCTATGGCGAAGGGCCTACAACGTGGGAAGGTACCGCTCGATCTCGTAGTCCGTTACCGTAGACCGGTACCGCTGCCACTCCAGGCGCTTATTTCGGATAAAGCTCTCCAGGATATGTTCACCCAGGGCCTCTTTAAGCAGGTCGCTGTCTTCCGCCAGGGCAATTGCTTCGCCCAGGCTTCCAGGTAGCACCTTAATTCCCCGTGCCGTGAACTCGTCCCGGCTCATGGCAAAGACGTTTCCTTCCACCGGGGGCACTTCCGGATATTCTTCTTCAATTCCCTTCATTCCGGCAGCCAGCATCACGCTGAAGGCCAGGTAGGGGTTGCAGGCCGGGTCCGGCGCCCGGTATTCGATCCTGACCGAATTTTCATACCCGGGTTTGTAGGAAGGCACCCGCACCAGGTCTGATCGGTTGCGGGCCCATGAGATGTATACCGGGGCCTCGTAACCCGGCACCAGCCTCTTGTATGAGTTGATCCACTGGTTGGTAACCAGTGTAATTTCCGGCGCATGCCTGATAAGGCCCGCAATGAAACGTTTGGCCACCATTGATAGCTTGTATTCATCCTCAGGGTCGTAGAAGGCGTTCACGTCGCCCTTGAACAGTGACTGGTGGGTGTGCATGCCCGACCCATTGATCCCGGTGAATGGCTTGGGCATGAAGGAAGCGTGGAAACCCCGCAGTTGGGCCAGTTCCTTGATGGCCAGCTTTGCGGTAATCACGCTGTCGGCCATGGTAAGGCCGTCGGTGTATTGCAGGTCGATCTCGTGTTGGCTGTGGGCTCCCTCGTGGTGAGAGTACTTGACCGGTATGCCCAGGTCGGAGAGATTAAGTACCGTGTCCCGTCGCAGGTCGGCGGTGGGGTTGCTGGAAAGCTGGTCAAAATACCCGTCCGAGTCCAGGGGTTGGGGTGGCCGCAGCTTGTTCGAGCCGTCTTTTTCCGGCTTCTCCAGGTAAAAGAACTCCAGCTCTGGCCCGACATAATAGGTATAACCCATGCGGGCCAGCCTTTCCAGGTTCCGCTTCAGGGCCAGCCGGGGGTCCCCCATAAATGGGTCGCCGCTGGGAGAATGAATGTCGCAGAACATCCGGGCCACCGCGTTCTGGCGTGGCCTCCAGGGAAGGAGGGCAAAGGTCGTCGGGTCCGGGTAAGCCCGCATGTCGCTCTCGTCTATCCGGTAGGAGTCTTCAGACGCGCGGGCAAAACCCTCTATGGCCGACCCGTCAAAGCCTACTCCCCTTTCGATGGCTTCTTCGAGGTCATCCACGTTGATGGCAAACCCCTTCAAGTTGCCCAGGATATCGGTAAACCAAAGGCGAACGAACTTTACGTCGTTGTCTCTGGCCGTACGCAGCACATATTCCTGCTCCGTAGTGCGCGAGTCCATCATTACAGTCCCCCTGGGCTGGCTGAAAAGATCTGCAAACCCAAAATTGTTGCGGAAGCTCCCAAAACTGCCGGTGAAACTAAATTCTACCCTATGGACAAGGTCGCTAAAAGCCTAAAGCAAAGGCGCCGCCTTTGGGGGCGGCGCCTTCTGGATTACGGTAACGTGTAACTAGGAACCCCTGGCGTCGGCGCCCACCGTCTCGATGATCAGGCGGGTGACGAGGTAAGGGTCGGCGTTGGCGTTGGGGCGACGGTCTTCGATGTAGCCCTTGCCGTCCCTGGCTACCTGCCAGGGAATCCTCACCGAGGCGCCCCGGTCGGACACTCCGTACCGGAATTCCCGATACGAGCAGGTCTCGTGAAGGCCGGTCAACCGTTCTTCAATCCGGTGACCGTAGTTGGCGATATGCAGATCATGGCGCTTCGAAAGGGCCTCAGCTGCCGCGACGCATGGTTCGTAGCTCTCCCGCATCGCTATTGTCGAAAAGTTGGTGTGCGCGCCGGCCCCGTTCCAGTCTCCCTTGACAGGCTTGGGGTCCAGGGTGGCGCTGATGCCACGGCGGCCGTCCACGGTCTCAACGTCTTCGCCTATGCGGTAAAGCAGCCAGCGGGCCAGCCACATATGGTCTCCCACCGCGGGTGCGCCGATGGGACCAATCTGGAACTCCCACTGGGCCGGCATCACCTCGCCATTGATGCCGGAAAAGGCCAGGCCGGCATGGAGGCAGGCATCCATGTGTTTTTCCACCACCGGGCGTCCAAACACTTCGTCGGAACCCACGCCGCAGTAGTAACCGCCCTGGGGAGCAGGGAAACCGTTGTCCGGCCAGCCCAGGGGCTTGATACCGTCAAAGAAGGTGTATTCCTGCTCGATGCCGAACCAGAAATCCATGTCGGAGTACTGTGCCGCCGCCGCCGCGCAGGCTGCCCGGGTGTTGGAGGGGTGAGGTGTCATGTCGGTGAGCAACACTTCGCACATGACCAGCTTGTTGTTGCCGCCGCGAACCGGGTCGGGCACCACCAGCACCGGGTTCAGCACGCAGTCGGAGGCCTCGCCGGGAGCCTGGTTAGTGCTGGATCCGTCAAAGCCCCAGACCGGGGGATCTTCTCCATCGGGCACGATCTTGCCCTTGGAGCGCAGCTTTGCAGTGGGCTCCTGCCCATCAATCCAAATATATTCTGCCTTGTAGCTCATGATCTTAATACCTCGCTAAATGATATGCCTCTAGTTTATTGCCGAAGGTAACTTGGCTGTACGGCGCATGGCGCTAGTTTGTATATGCGTTTTCGCCGTGGGTCGCAACGTCGAGGCCGAGTTGTTCGACATTCTCCTCAACCCTCAGGCCGATAGTGTATTTCAAGGCAAGCAAAATGATGCTTGTGGCGATGAAAGACCAGGCAGCGGTACCAACTATACCCGCCAACTGGATAAGGACTTGCTCGCCTCGACCCACACCGTCTGGCAGGGCGCTGTACCCGATTCCGACGAAAAGGCCGGTCGCCAGTGCGCCCCAGGTTCCGCCCATCCCGTGAACGCCCCATACAGCGAGGGCATCGTCCACCTTTAGCTTGAGCAGCAACTCGATGGCGCCATAACAGATTGCTCCGGCAACCAGACCAATTAAGACTGCTGGCATGGGCCCGACAAAGCCTGCTGCAGGCGTGATTGCCACCAGTCCCGCTACTGCGCCCGATGCAGCGCCAATGATGCTGGGCCGCTTGCCGAAGAACCACGACATGGCTACCCAGGAGACCAGGGCCGCTGCTGCCGCCGTGTTGGTGACAACGAAGGCGTTAACCGCCACTCCGTCGGCCGCCAGGGCGCTGCCGGCGTTGAAACCGAACCAACCAAACCAGAGCAATCCGGCGCCCAGGACGATCATCGGTACGTTATGGGGCGGCAGGGGTTGTTCGCCGAACCCGATACGTTTCCCGATGATCAGGGCTGCCGCCAGCGCCGCGATACCGGAGTTGATATGGACTACGGTCCCGCCGGCGAAGTCCAGCGCGCCCAGGTTGCCAAGCCAGCCGCCGCCCCAAACCCAGTGGGTAACGGGGGCGTAGACGACGGTAACCCAGACCACAGTGAATATAACAAAGGCGCTGAACTTCATCCTCTCCGCGAATCCGCCCGTGATCAGCGCTGGCGTTATGATTGCGAACATTCCCTGGAAAACCATAAAAGTCTGATGGGAAATGTTATCGGCATAGGGACCCGGATTGTCCGCGCTTACGCCCGCCAGGCCCAGCCATTGCAAATCCCCGACAATGCCCAGTCCCCCCAGGTCACCGCTGAAGGCCAGGCTGTAGCCCCACAGGACCCATACCACGCCGACCAGCCCCATGCACATAAGGCTGTGCATAATGGTGGCCGCGGCGTTCTTCCGGCGGACCAGTCCGCCGTAGAAGAATGCCAGCCCCGGGGTCATCAGCAATACCAGTGCCGAGCAGGCCAGTATCCAGGCCGTATCTCCAGTATTCATACCTTGCCATCCCCCTTGCGGCGAGTGAGCCTTGAGTCCGTGGAACTATTGCTGCGTAGAGTTAATTCTGCCAGCGTAGTATCCCGCCTAAACTTTGTCTCCTGTCCAATAGAAACAGCCCATACTCCGGGAGATCCCTTGAAGCATGGACTCTTCAACAGTTAGCAGGTCCAGGACTGACGGCGGAATGCGCGCTGGGCAGGTCCCGCCTTATTTCTTGAGTAACAGCTTGGGCAACAGCACCCAAACACTGAACAGTCCAATAAAGGCGGCTCCGGCTGCGATCAATTCCATTTGCTGTAAGCTCCTTGCCTGTGGTTTATGACCTGGATTTTGGCAATGCAATGTTTCGAGGAATTTTCCAAGATGTTAACTTTTTGTTACATCACGATGATCGCCTTTCCATCCCAGGAAACGGTTCAGAGAGCTGGCGGTCAAACAAGAAGGCTCGGGGAACTGTTGGAACCTTATTTTTTTAGCAGCAGTTTGGGGACGATAACCCAGGCGCTGAATAGACCAACAAATGCGACTGCGGCCAAAATGACTTCCATAATTCGGTACTCCCTTGATTTAAGCTATGAGAGTATTTTGCAGGTAAGTTGTTACGTGAAAATATCGTAAAAGTAAACTTTGTGTTAACTGCTAGGGGGCTATCGACCGGAAGAAGACAGGCCGGGGAAACTCGCTCCCCGGCCTGTCCATTGACCATTATTTGATACTGGGCTGGCCCGCTAACTCTCCGGGTAGGCCACTATCCCGTGCTCCGAAGCGTCAACACCCATTTCTTCTTCCTCCGGCGTCAGCCGCACACCCATGGTGAACTTCAGGAGGAAGAACATCGCGAAACCGGTGGCCAGGGCCCACACCAGGACGACCCCCATGCTGACCAGCTGTGGCACAATCAATCCGGCGTCGCCTCCCACCAGCCCGGTAACTCCGTTGTTGCCGCTGGCAAAGATGGCCACCGCCAGCAGGCCCCAGAGACCGCATACACCGTGGACCGAGACGGCCCCCACCGGGTCGTCAACCTTGAGTACCCTCTCAATAACGGCTACTGATACCATCATGATCGGTGCGGCCAGGGCGCCGATAACTACGGCAGCCCAGGGGTCAACGTAGGCAACCGGGGCGGTGATGCCTACCAGTCCGGCCAGGGCGCCGTTGCAGGACATCAGGATGTCGGCCTTCCCGGTCCGTATCAACTGCGCGTAAAGGGCAACGACCGCGCCGGTGGCTCCGGCCAGGAGCGTATTGATGGCGTTCAACCCAATGGAGCCCCCGCCGTTAATGTTGAACCCAAACCAACCGAAGAACAGAATGAACGTGCCGATGATCACGAAGGGCACGTTGTGTCCTCTCAGGTCGTTGGGCGAGCCGTCTGAATTGTACTTGCCGATACGGGGGCCTACCACAGCTGCGCCGGCCAGTGCCACGAATCCACCCACCGCGTGCACCACGCCGGAACCCGCGTAGTCTGCTGCCCCCATCATCGCCAGCCAGCCTTCGCCGTTCCACACCCAGTGTCCGTAAAGCGGATAAATAATGGCCCCGATGAGGAAGCTGTAGGCGAAGTAGGCCTGGGTCTTGGTTCGCTCGGCTACCGCTCCGGCCACGATGGTGGCGGCGGTGCCTGCGAATACCATTTGGAACATCCAGTCTACGTAGACCTGCCAGTCATCGCCGCCGGACAGCAGGAAGAAGTTGTCGGTTCCTGCAATTCCCGCAGCCGAAGTACCCATCATTATGGCAAAACCGAAGGCCCAGAAGGACAACGACGCTATGGCGAAGTCCATGAAGCTCTTGGTCATGTAATTTACGGTGCTTTTGGCCCGGATTAAACCCGCTCCTAAGAAGGCGAAGCCCGCCTGCATAAAAAACACCAGGAAAGCGGCAACCATTGTTGTCAGGTTGCCCAGGTGTGTTGCTGTATCGTCTACTTCCTGCAAGGGCGGGTCGCCCTGCGCAAAGGCGATGTTCCAGCCTGCCATGATTGACGCGGCCAGCAATCCAGCCAGCACGTAAGGGAGAATCCGCCGCAAATTGGGGTTGCCAAGTGTGAGATTCCACTCTTTCACAAGCATAATCGGAAACCCAACCTCCTTTTTGTTGCTGCCTTTATGCTATTTCAAAGTATCAACAAAAATATTGCCTGGATGTAAAGATAATTTTTCCTCTTTGTAAATTTTTCCGTCTTTTACCGCAAAATTGAAACCGATTTGTAACACTTGGCTACGAGTCCGGTAGGACCAGGCCAGGTCGGCCAAGTCTTCATTTCCGCCACCGCAGGTTGTAAACTGTTGCCTATGCAGGACAGAGAAGATGCCCTTATCGGAAGCCGAGTTGCCAAGCTGGAGCGGTTGCGGGAAAAAGGAATTGACCCTTATCCGCCCCGCTACCGGCGGTCTGCTGACACTGCCGCGGCAGTAGCGGAATTTGAGGCGTGGGAAGCAGAGGCGGGCGAAGGCGAGGATGAAAACGGCGCACAGCCGCCCCAACATTCCCTGGCCGGACGCATTGTCTCGATGCGGGTAATGGGCCGGGCCGCCTTCCTGGATCTGCGCGATGGCTCAGGCTCTGTCCAGGCCATGTTCCGTCAGAACGTCCTGGGCGACGGCTATGAGCTATTGCGCGACCTGGACCTGGGTGACTTTATCGGCGTTTCCGGCTCTATGCTCCGCACCCGTACCGGCGAGGTGACCATTGAGGCCCGAGAGGTAACCGTCCTGGCCAAGGGCATGCGGCCCCTGCCCGAGAAATTCCACGGTCTGCGGGATGTGGAAATAAGGTACCGCCAGCGCTACCTGGACCTAATCTCCGATCCGGAAATAAGGTCGGCCTTCACGCTGCGCAGCAAGGTTATCAATGGCATCCGCCGCTTCCTGGACAACCGTGGTTTTTTAGAGGTGGACACGCCCATCCTGGTGCCCGTGGCCGCAGGGGCCCACGCTCGCCCCTTCGACACGCACCACAACGCCCTGGACCAGCGACTATACCTGCGGATTGCCACCGAACTTTACCTCAAGCGCCTGATCGTCGGCGGCTTCGACAAGGTCTATGAACTGGGCCGCGTATTTCGCAATGAGGGCATCGACCAGGACCACAACCCCGAGTTTTCCCTGCTCGAAAGCTATGAGGCCTACGCCGATTACAACGACGTTATGGACATGGTCGAAGCCATGATTTCCGCCGTTGCCCAGGAAGTCCGTGGATCAATGCAAATACCCTACGGCGAGGATATTATAGATTTCACTCCCCCCTGGAATCGGGTTAGCTTCAAGGAAGAACTTCACCGCCGCAGCGGGCTGGACGTTGACCAGTATCCTGACGACGATTCACTGGTGAAGGCGGCCCTGGAAAGGGGTGTGGAAATCGATGCCGGCGCCCGGGAAAGTAGAGGGCGCGTGTTGGACAAATTGCTCTCAGCCTTTGTTGAACCCCATCTGGTGCAGCCCACTTTCATTCTGGACTACCCTGAGGTAATGTCGCCCTTGGCCAAAGCCAAGCCCGGCATGCCCGGTTACGTAGAGCGGTTCGAGGCCTTCGCCGCCGGCATGGAAATCGCCAACTCCTATACCGAGCTTAACGACCCTGCCGTCCAGCGGGAGCGCTTTGAGGCCCAGGAACACATCCGGCAGGCCTTCCAGGATGAAGAGGTTGACCGGCTGGACGAGGACTTTCTCACCGCCCTGGAATACGGCATGCCACCCACCGGCGGCCTTGGCATTGGCATAGACCGCCTGGTCATGTTGATCACAGGCCAGTCCACCATTCGCGACGTGCTCCTGTTCCCCCAGATGCGCGTACGCAGGGAAGATCGTACTGAATCCGAGGCCGAAGCTGAATAAGGCCAACACAGGCCTGTAGTTTCCTTTTCATGCATGAACTCTTGCCATCTGACTTGTAGCTTCCTTCGCAAACCAACCTATTCCATTTTTACATTACATAATAATTGCTACACTTTTACCTTACATAACTGACGAACTGACTTATGCTTTCAATTGAACTGATACGTCGCGACCCCGAATTTGTACGCCAGGCTTTGGCTTCCCGTGGCGAGGATGGGTCATTGGACGAACTTCTGGCCCTGGATACCCAGCGCCGCCAGGCCATCAGCCAGGGCGACGAACTGCGGGCCCGGCGTAACCAGGCCAGCCGCGCCATCGGGCAACTGCGGTCCCAGGGCCAGGAAGCCCCCGAGGATGTGGTAAAGGAAATGCGCGAGGTGGGCCAGGAAATCGATGCCCTGGAGCAAGAAACCAGGGGTCTGGACGAGCGAATCCATTCCATCCTGCTGGAGCTTCCCAACCTGCCCCGGGCAGACGTGCCCAAGGGGCTCACAGAGGAAGAAAACATAGTAGTTCGCCACTGGGGGGAACCCAAAACCATGGACTTTCCCGCCAAACCCCACTGGGACCTGGCTGAAGAGTTGGGAATTATCGACTTCCAGCGCGGCGTGAAGCTCTCCGGGAGCAGGTTCTACACCATGTCCGGTTACGGCGCCAAGCTGGAACGCGCTACCATCGCATGGATGCTGGACCTGCACAGCCGGGAACACGGGTATACCGAATTGATGCTTCCCATCCTGGTGCGCCGGGAAGTCATGGAAGGCTCGGGCAACCTGCCCAAGTTTGCCGACAACCTTTATTGGGACGAGGAGGACGATCTGTGGCTTATTCCCACCGCCGAAGTCCCCATCACCAACCTGTACCGCGATGAAATTCTGCCGCCCGATTCCCTGCCCAAATATTACGTGGCCCAGACCCCCTGCTTCCGCCGGGAAAAGACCGCCGCCGGCCGGGACACCCGGGGAATAAAGCGGGTACACCAGTTTAACAAGGTAGAAATGTACAAGTTCGTAGACCCGGCAACTTCCGACAACGAACTGGACCGGCTTATGGCCGATGCTGAGGACGTATGCCAGCGGTTGGGCCTGGCCTACCGGGTACTGCAACTCTGCACCGGCGACATCTCATTCCCTTCGGCCAAGACCTTCGACATCGAAATCTGGTCCGCCGGGTGCGAGGAGTGGCTGGAGGCCAGTTCCTGCTCCAACTGTACCGATTTTCAGGCCCGGCGCGCCAACATTCGCTACCGTCCTGCCGCCGGCGCTCGTCCCGAATTCGTCCACACCCTCAACGGTTCCGGCCTGGCCTTGCCCCGGGTGATTATCGCCATCCTGGAGAACAACCAGCAGCCCGACGGCTCCGTGGTAATCCCCGAAGTGCTCCGCCCCTACACCGGGTTCGACTTCATCCCAGCCCCCGGCGGCTGACGACAAGAAAACTGGACCAGGACGGCGGTCCGCTCCCAGATTCCATGTCTTGGGAATCAAATAATGGAGGCGCCCACATGTCCGGAATTTGGCCCGGCGACACCCAGTGCGTCGCAATGCTCACCTTTGACGTTGACGGCATCTCGTCTTGGCTGTGGCGCGATGCCAACTTCGCCAAGTTTCCCAGCCTGATGTCCATGGCCGAGTACGGGCCGTCGGTGGCGGCGCCCCGAATCCTGGACCTGCTGGACAAACACGGCATCAAGGCCAGCTTTTACGTCCCCGGTTACGTGGCTGAAACCCACGTCGGTCTCGTAGAGGATATCGCCAACCGCGGCCACGAGGTCGGCCACCATGGATACATGCACGAACCTCCCGGTTATCTGGACCCGGAACAGGAGAATGAAATTCTCGAAAAGGGCATCGACATTTTGAAGACCATCACCGGGCAGGCCCCTGCCGGCTACCGGTCGCCCAGCTGGGAACTGAGCGAGGTGTCGGTGGACCTGCTGGCCAGCCACGGTTTTTCCTACGACAGCAGCCTGATGGGCGACGACGCTCCCTATGTCCTGAATGGCGACGACCCGGCCCGCCGCCTGGTGGAAGTACCGGTAAGTTGGTCGTTGGACGATGCTCCCAACTTCGTCTATGCCCCTGCCGCCAACCGCCTGGGCCCCATGCGCAATCCGGACGAGGTCTTCGGCGCGTGGTCGGCGGAGTTTGAGGGACTCTACCACTACGGCCGCGCCTTCAACCTGACCATGCATCCCCAGTACATCGGGCGCCCCGGTCGCCTCCTGATGCTGGAACGCCTGATCAACCACATCCGCGCCTTCCCCAATGTGGAGTTCATGCGGGTCTGCGACGTGGCGGAGATGTGGCGCTGACGTGCGCCTCTTGACGCTGTAGAAGACCCATTCTTACCATATCTCTTGTGGCCGTAGTGCCTTCCCAACTCCCTACGTGTTAGGGAGCAGGGACTGGGATATGCTCGTCAATTATCTTGGGAAATAAGTCGAAACCCGCCATTTTATTCCACCAACCGCTGGCTTGGTATCTGGATAATGGTGGGCCTCAATACAATCAGGGCGCCACCAATCCAGCAGCATCAGATACGAACCGGCAGAGAAATGAGTCGAAATAAGCGGAAATGTAAGGGAAAAACGACATTTTGCACACCGCCGGTCGGTTCGCGGGAATTATGCAGGGGCTGACTGCCGGTCTCCACGCCCATTCCGCTGGCGGGGGTCAGTTTCATGAGTTGGCAATTCTGCTGGCGGTGGCAGTCTTCAAGGAACGACGGCAGTCGGACACAAACCTTGTAACCCCCCTGGCGGGCCATTATCATAGGCAACTACCGTCCTTTATTTACTACCCACCTATATGGAGTATGCCATGTCGCAACCGCACGACCGGGGAGGCTGGCCCACCGACGAACCCATCAACCAGGACGAACATGTCCTTTCCGACTGGGAACGCCGGGTGGACGCCATGCA
This sequence comes from Dehalococcoidia bacterium, assembly GCA_034428635.1. Lineage (GTDB taxonomy): Bacteria > Chloroflexota > Dehalococcoidia > Lucifugimonadales > UBA3495 > Bin22. The sequence continues at coordinate 23,225 of DAOUHR010000001.1, read as the reverse complement.
CAACGTCCTGAGCGAAAAGGGCCTGCGCCGCACCGACGAAATGCGCCGCGCCATCGAGAGCCTGGACACTGAGACCTACGAGGCCTGTTCCTACTACGAGCGCTGGACTGCCGCCCTGGAGATTCTCTTGCTGGAAAAGGGTGTAATCTCCAAAGACGAACTGGACAGCAAGTTCAGGGAAATTCAAGGGCAGGTGACGTCATGACCCAGTCTTCCAGCCAGCTCGGCGGAGAGGCTGTCAGGTACCAGCCCGGCGACAGTGTAGCGGTCCGGGTGGACAACCCCGGCGGCCACTTCAGGACCCCCAGGTACATCCAGGGGCAGACTGGTCGCGTCGACAAGCTTTGCGGAGTCTTTCCCAACCCTGAATCCCTGGCCTTCGGCGGCGACGGCCAGCCGGCGCAGCCCCTTTACCGGGTCGAATTTCTCCAGACCCAGGTTTGGTCGGGTTACGACGGACCCGGGTCGGACAAAATTTACGTTGACATATACCAGCACTGGCTGGAACCCGCTCCGGCGAACGGCCAGCCACCCGGCAGGAGGTAGTGATGACTAACGCCAACGTTGGCAGTAACGGCCACGGCGACCACGACCACGAGGAACACCCCGGCACCGCCCACGACGAGGAATTGGGTTACTACGCTCTGCGTGCCAGGGCCATGGAGACCTTGCTGGTGGAGAAGGGCATCTGTTCCCCCGGCGAAATTCAGGGCATGGTGGACCGGGTAGAGGCCCGTTCCCCCGCCGACGGCGCCCGCGTGGTGGCCCGCGCCTGGAGCGACCCGGAGTTTAAAGTCCTGTTGCTATCAGACCCCGAAGCGGCCCTGGCCCAGTTGGGATACAGGCTGCCGGAAGCCACTCCCAAGCTGGATGTGGTGGAGAACACGGAAAGTGTCCACCACCTCGTTGTCTGCACCCTTTGTTCCTGTTATCCCCGTTCCCTGCTGGGTCGGCCCCCGGACTGGTACAAGAGCTTTGCTTACCGTTCCCGTGCCGTCATTGACCCGAGGGGCGTCATACGGGAGTTTGGCTTGGAAGTGCCGGCTGAAGTGGAAGTCCGGGTGTTGGACAGCACCGCCGACCTGCGCTACCTGGTCCTGCCCCGTCGACCCGAAGGTACCGATGGCATGAGCGAGGCTGAACTGGCCGAACTGGTTACTCGGGACAGCATGATTGGTGTAACAGAGGCCCGCACGCCGGAAACGGCCCTCGCCGGCTGATACCGCCGGCACGATGGAGGTGGCCCCGTTGACCTCCTGCTTTTCGGGCGCCGCTTCAGTGACCCGCAGTCCTACCCCATCCTTGCGTTATGGGAGGCTTTAGATGAAAGGCCGGATTGTAGTAGTCAAGGAATACGGCAAGCCCTTCGAAATCGAGGAGTACGACGTTCCCGAACTGGAACGCGGCGCAGTCTTGCTGCGAATGACCCAGGCTGGGGTTTGCGGCTCAGACCTGCACACCTGGCGCGGCGACCAGACCCAGGAGCACATGCCCATCCCGCCCACGGGCCGCGTAATGGGCCACGAAGGCACCGGCGTCGTCGAGGTGCTGGGCGAAGGCGTCGCCACCGATACCCTGGGCACTCCCATCGAGGAGGGCGACCGGGTGATCTATTCCGCCATCTTCCCCTGCCACCGCTGCCACCTTTGCTTGCGGGGCGATACCAACTGGTGCGCCAACCGGGCCTACCCCACCGCTGGCGTGTATCCCTACTTCACCGGCACCTACGCCGACTTTCTTTACCTGCCGCCCCGGCACCCCTTCTTCCGCGTGCCGGACGAACTGCCCGATGACCTGTTGGGGCCCGTCAACTGCGCCATGGGCACCGTCACCACCGGCCTGATGCGGGCCGGCGCCCACGAGGGGCAGTACGTTGTAATCCAGGGCGCCGGCGGGTTGGGCCTCAACGCCACGGCCATGGCCAAGGACATGGGCGCCGACCGGGTAATCGTCCTGGACCGCCTCGAAAACCGCCTGGAACTGGCCGAGGAGTTTGGCGCCGACTACACCATCAATATCGAGGAGTTCAACACCCCGGAAACCCGTATCCGGCGGGTGTGGGAGTTGACAAACGGCCAGGGCGCCGACGTGGTCATGGAACTGGTAGGACGGGCAGACCTGCTGGCCGAAGGCATCGACATGCTCAGCAACGGCGGCAGCTTCGTGGAGATCGGCGACATTGTACGGGGCAGGGAAGTCTCCATCGACCCGTCCAAGCTGCTGTCCGGCAAGAACATCCTGGGCTCTCGCATGTACCGTCCGGACCTGCTGCCCACGCTGATGGCCTTCCTGGTGCGCAACCAGGACAAGTTGCCCTTCCACAAGGTGGTCTCCCACAAGTTCCCTCTGGCCGAGGTCAACGAAGCCTTCGCTCAGGCGGAGTGGGACCAGCGCCAGACCCAGATTACCCGGGCCATGTTGGTGCCATAGCTTTGCTGATTCGGAGGATTTGAGGACGGGGCCGGCCTTTAGGCGGCCCCGTTAACATCTACGGCAACGCCTTACGTCAGCGGTAAGGGAGGCTGCCACCACTTGCTGGTGTCGTTGATTTCGATAGAATCCACCCATTTGACCCATTCAAAGCCCCGCTTTCCCGGTGCCACCAGCCGCAGGGGAAAACCGTGCCAGTGGGACAGGGACTCGTTGCCCACCCGCGTTGCTAATATGTACGTTTCGGCTTCATCAAGGGAGAAACGCCGGAAGTACCCGGTCACCGACCGCACGGTAATGCTGGCTGCCTGGGGCTTGACTCCCGCCAGGTCCAGGACGTGCTGCAGGGTAACCCCCGTCCAGTCCTGAGTCGTGTGCCATCCGCCGGTGCAATCCAGAGTCGCCCGAATCGTCTTGAACTCAGCTTCACGGGTTTCAAGATCGGCAAGGGAAATCGACGTGGGACTTTCCACCAACCCGGTTACCCTGAGGATCCACCGGTCAGGGTCCACCGGTTCAGGAGAATCGTTCAGCCACGATGTGGCCGGGAACCCGTTACCGGCCTGTGCGCCACTAAGATAGGACCCGGTAAAGCGCCTGTCAGCGCCGGGCAAACTGCCGAGCCTGTTTAGCAATTCTCCTGTCTGCCACAGGGCCAGGCCGGCGATACTCAACCCGCCCAGCTGCAGCGCCATGCGCCGGTCGGCCCAGAAACGGGTGCGGAAGTTCCACCGGTGCCTGACGGTGTGCCACACCAGTATCGGTGTCAGCGCCAGCGAAAGGTAAATGTGCCAGCTTACCCCGCTGATTCCTCCGAAATAGAAGGGGCCGGCGTGGCTCCAGGCAATGCCCAAACCCAGGGCCGTTAGCAATAAAGCCAGCATGAGCAGGGAGAGAGAATAGGCCACCCAGTCCCGCCTCCACAGCCTCCAGATCAAAAGGCGTCCCAGGATGTTCCGTCCTTTCCAAAACAGCAAGGTCACGATACCGAAACCCAGGATTCGATGGACGTGCAGCGCAGCTACCCATTCGGGATTACCGTTGGTGAGGGCCAGGTAGCCCGTCAACAGTTCTACCCCGCCAAGGAAGAGGATGGCAATGTTGGCCCAGGGGAACTTCATGGTGCCTCCCCGTTAGGTGCTTCCCGGTTATAGACGGCAAGGAGACAGGCTTGGTTTGGGTTGCCAGGAAAGTGCAGCCCCTTCCCGAAACTGGCCGGGAAGGGGCCTGCCGCAAACTCAAAGTAAGGGAGAGGGAATCAGTCGGATGATGGGAGTTCCTTGGGCTGCTGCAGTTCCATCGGTTCACCGTTGTACCGCAGGTCGCAGCGCCCCGCCTTGGTCACCAGTACCGATACGGAGCCGTCTGGGGAAGTAAATCGCTTGCCCAGGGCCATATCAACGGCGTCGGAAGAAACGTCAATACCGGAAAATGAGGCTTCTCCTCCCTTTAGTTGTAGAGGAGTATCGCCATCAGAAAAGTCGCCGTCACCGCCCTTAGTTACTACCATTTCTGCCCCCCCGGGGCTTACAAAACGTTGTCCGGTTTTTACCATGATTGATCGAACCCTTTCATTTAGTGTTGACCCGATTATAGTTTTGGAGCCGTTAAGGCGTCAACGAATGGCGCTCTGCCCTGCCGTGGCTCAACCGGAGCGCTGCTCACTGGCCTGGAACTAGTCAGCGACGCCTATAGTCCGCTTCACGCCCTCAAGCACCGCCTGGTTGCTTGTTACCACAGGTCGGCCCGCCACCTCACGCAGTTCATTTAGCACGTCTACGGACTTCAGGTTAGCGCAGGATACGAAGAGGCAGTCTGACTCCACCCCGTCCAGCTCTTCCTGCACATATTGGAGAATTTCGTCGCTGGAGACAGCGGCTATGTTGAAGGCGCCCTTCACGTCCATACCGTTAATGTGCGGAACAGTGAACCCGGAAGTCTCCAAAGACTCCTTGATAGTGTCGTTGATCTCTTCCGAATAGGGTGTCAGCACCGCCACGCTCTTCACTCCCAGTCGCTCAAGCTCGTCCACCACGGCGCCCATGATGGTGATCGTGGGCGCTCCGGTGGCTTTGGATATCTCGCCGGCTAGTTCCTGCTCGTAGGTGGGGCCCCGCAGCGCCCCGGCCGAAGTGCAGCCAAAAACCACAACGTCTGGCATTAGCGTCCCAATCTGCCGGGCGCACTCGGGCAGGTAAACGTCCAGCATCAGCTCTTCGGCCTCAATGGTTACGCTGCCCTCCAGCAGCATCCGCGAGGTATGTACCGTGGTTCCGGCGGGCAGGTTGCGGTACAAGTCCGGCTCCATCACCGTATTGGTTGAAGGCACTATCAGACCCACGCGCCTGCCTTCAACACTGCCATTAACACTGGAAGTCATCCTCTCCTCCATGAAACCCTGCACCCCTTTAGGGGTAAAGTTTCAAATTCAACCGGATTCTTCGTACCATTATAAGGGAGTTCAACGCCTCCCTGTAAAGGCGGCTGAATTACCGCCTCCATCCCATCCACTGTTGTAAACTGTGGAGGAGCATCGCATCTTCAATTGATTGAACAGAGTGGGATGATTATGGACCTTAAAGACGGCTATGCCGTTGTGGACCTTGAAACTACCGGTCTGGACTGCTGGAACGATCTGATAATCGAAATCGGAGTGTCGGTCGCCAGACCTGGAACGAGGCCCGAGACAGACTCAGTGTTGGTCAAGGTTGACCGCACCCTGCCTGACGTCATTGTCCGACTAACCGGAATTACCGATGCTGACCTGGCGTCTCGGGGACTGTCAATTGACGACGCTCTGGCCTGGTTCGTGGAGCGGACGGACGGTCTGTCCCTGGTGGGACACAACATAATCCGTTTCGACCGGGCCTTTTTGCTCGAAGCGGCCCGGGTCCACCGGCGGGTGGTGGAGGACAGAAGCTATCCCCGCCGGGTAATTGACGAAGTAGATCATCTGCCTGCGCGTCGGTTCATCGACACGATGGCCCTCTACAAGGGCCTTAAACTTGGCCAGTATCCAAGGGAAGGCGAAAGCCACCTGGAATATGCACAGCGGATCCTGGATCTGAGAACCCCGCCGGGGCTGCGCTATAACCTTCAGGCCGCCTGCCAGGATTTTGGCATATCAACTTCCCGTGTCCGAGCCCATCGCGCCCAAGGCGATGTGGTGCAAACCCAGAAGCTGTTTGAGAAGTTGAGAGAAACAGGGGCATGGTAACCTGTGCACTGCCACTACAACATCGGGAGCGCTAGTTTGCAATCCCCGTATCCTTTTGCCTAAAATGGCACTACTTCGGCTGGTAGAGGGGCTGGCGGCCGCTCTGCATATGCCTTTCATATCTAATTCCACTGCGCATGAGGGGTAAAACGATGGTTGAAAATACCGGTAGCATCGAGGCGTTACTTCAGGAAGACCGGATTTTTCCGCCTCCTGAAGAGTTTGCCCGGAATGCCAACATTAAGGACCCTAACGTCTACGAAGAAGCCCGCCGGGATCCGGAGGCCTTCTGGGCCCGGTTTGCTGGTGAGCTGGACTGGTTCGAGCCCTGGGACCAGGTGCTGGACTGGAATCCGCCCAATGCCAAATGGTTCCTGGGTGGCAAACTGAATGCGTCTTACAACTGCGTCGACCGTCATGTGAAAAACGGACGGCGGAACAAGGCTGCCATAATCTGGGAAGGAGAGCCGGGCGACTGGCAGGTTTATACCTACTGGGACCTTCTGCGGGAAGTTTGCCGTTTCGCTAATGGCCTCAAAAGCCTGGGCGTCCAGAAAGGCGATCGGGTCACCATCTATCTGCCCATGGTGCCGGAACTTCCCATTGCTATGCTGGCCTGCGCCCGTATCGGCGCCGCCCATAGCGTTATTTTCGGTGGCTTCAGCGCCGACTCCATCCGTGATCGACTCGACGATTCCCAGTCCAAGGTGATGATTACTGCCGACGGCGGGTATCGGCGGGGCGGCATAGTCCAGCTCAAGCAGAACGCCGACGAGTCCCTGGAAGGCGAAACGCCGGTCGAAAAGGTGGTGGTGGTCCGCCGCACCGGCCACGCCGACGACAAGATGGTAGACGGGCGCGACGTCTGGTGGCACGACCTGGTGGAAGACCAGCCCCTGACCTGTGAGCCGGAACCGATGGACAGCGAGGACATGCTCTACATGCTGTATACCAGCGGCACCACCGGCAAGCCCAAGGGCATCGTCCACACCACCGGCGGCTACATGACCGGCACCTACGCAACCACTAAGTGGATTTTCGACCTCAAGGAAGATGACGTTTACTGGTGCACCGCCGACATAGGCTGGGTCACCGGTCACAGTTATATCGTCTACGGCCCTCTGGCCAACGGCGCCACCTCGGTCATGTACGAGGGTTCGCCAGACTATCCCGACCGGGACCGCTTCTGGGCCATCGTCGAGAAGTACGGCTGTACCATCTGTTACACCGCGCCCACCGCCATCCGCACCTTCATGCGATGGGGCGAGGAATATCCCAACCGCCACGACATGTCTACCTTGCGCCTGTTGGGTTCGGTGGGTGAACCCATCAACCCGGAAGCCTGGGTCTGGTACTGGCAGCACATTGGCGGGGGCCGTTGCCCCGTGGTCGACACCTGGTGGCAGACGGAGACGGGTTCCATATTGATCGCTCCCCTGCCCGGCATCACTACGCTGAAACCTGGTTCAGCCACCCAGCCCTTCCCGGGTATCGAGGCTGAAATCCTGGACGAAGCGGGTAATCCCGTCGGCCCCGGTGGTGGCGGCTATCTTACCATTAAGCGCCCCTGGCCCTCCATGCTGCGGGGTATTTACGGCGACCCAGAGCGCTTTGTCCAGCAGTACTGGTCCCGCTACCAGGACACCTACTTCACCTCCGACGGCGCCAAGCTAGACGAGGACGGTTACTACTGGCTCCTGGGTAGGGTTGACGACGTGATCAACGTTTCAGCACACCGCATCAGCACCATGGAGGTGGAAAGCGCTCTGGTGGACAACTCCAAGGTTGCCGAGGCCGCCTGCATCGGCCGCGCCCATGAAATCAAGGGCCAGGCCATCGTCGCCTTTGTAACCATCAAGGACCAGGTGCAGACGTCCGACGACCTCATAACCGAGCTAAAGGCCCACGTTGCCACCAAAATAGGTCCCATGGCCCGCCCTGACGACATTTATTTTGCTGCCGAATTGCCCAAGACCCGCAGCGGCAAGATCATGCGCCGGCTGCTGCAGGACGTGGCAGAAGGCAGGGCTCTGGGCGACACCACCACGCTGGCAGACCCGGCAGTGGTTGAATCCCTGAAGGACCAGTACGGCGATGAGGAGTAATCGGTTTGGGATGTGGACAATAGCTCGCTAGACCTTAGCATTGATTCGGAACCGGGGGCGCTGAGGACCATGTCTTGCAGGCGCCCCTTAGACCTGTGTTGGAGTTGAACCCGCAGTACATGTACCGCCTGGCAGTTTTCCTCCTAACCCTCTTTTGCGTGACCTTGCTGGTACAAATCGTCACAGTGACTTTGTGGCGAGACTATCAGCGGAATGGCGATATTTCCCCAATTCGGGCCTTAAGCAGTATCGTTCCCGACAGGTTCGAAGTTAAGGGTCCCAGAATTGAAGTTTCCAATGGCTCAGGGTTGGCGCCGGCAACCCTCCCCGAAATAAGGTCGGAACTTCTGTACCTCATCAACTCCGAACGGGTTCTCGCCCAGGTTCCGCCCCTGGAACTGGGCTTCAATGCCTCAGCCCAACAGCACACGGATAGCATGGCGCGGTATGGATATCGCTCACACTGGGACGTATACGGCCTGACTCCCCAGATGCGGTACACGCTGGCTGGCGGAATCAACCGGGTGCGGCAGAATATCGCTGGTCCAGTCGCCATCCCTGTTTCGGTTGAAACAGGGAAAGGAAATTGGCGGGACGCGGTCAGCGAAATGCATCAAGGGTTCATGTCAGGGCCTGCGGAAAGGGAAAACGTCCTGGATCCGTGGCACCGGAGGGTTAGCTTGGGCCACTCGTGTAACGAGGCCGAATGTTGGATCGCCCAGCAGTTTGAGACTGACCACCTGGAGTTCATAAAGCTGCCAGCCGTATTTGGAACCAATCTGGAAATAGCTGGGAGATTCAGCGAAGGTTTGGAGCTTGACGCTCTGGCGGTCTGGTTCCATCCTCACCCCAGGCGCCTCAGCCTGGGTCAGTTGGATGCTACACACCGATACGGCTACGGGCAAAAGCCGGCCACCTTTATTCGTCCGCCTGCCACGCTGGAAAGTTATTATCCCGAATCGCTGGTGAGCTATGCTTGGGACACGGGAATTGATCCCTACACCCTTGACCCACATCTACCCAGGTCTCCAGCTCCCCCGTTGGCGGTTGAAGTTGCCCACTCGGCCGCGGTCCCGTGGACGACTGCAGACCGTTGGATTCAAGATGGATATTTCTTTACGGTCGAAGCTGACCTGTCCGAAATAATTGACGCCCACGGGACCGGGGTTTACACGGTCCAAATCTGGGGGAGGCGCGGGGGTGAGCGGGTCCCTCTGACCAACTACGCTGTCTTCTTGCCTTAGCGACAACAAATCAGTGATCCCTCGATTTTAGGCATTGCCCCGATACCGCCAACCCGATTCCGGAGTCATGGCCTTGGCGCCCCGCCGTACCTGTTTAGGCTACCTACAGAGTCGCTTTACTCTGGCCGCTGACGAGGACACTTGCCCTTTGTTCTCACCGTTGACGCATCCCCACCATGAGCGTGTGGTCCTCTGGTTTCCTATTCGGTAACGTCGCTCCGAGCGTTTGGAACCGAGGAAACCCGGGTGCCTCTGCAGGGAATGGCCCAAAACGGCTCAAAATGGCAGTAAATGGCCCGGGGACGGCCAGGGTTTGGTACATTCAGGACCCCATTTCCTATCCGGAAGTGGACCGATTGCGGCCTACTTTGAGCGTCAAATACCCCTTTCTCAGATACAAAGAATGGGGAAGCGGCCCAAAATGGGACGCAAACAGGAAAAACTTATAACTGAACCGCGGTGGACGGATAGAGTATCACTTGGAAACTATCCCAACATTCCCTTCCAGCTTAAAGGGTGAAGGTCAGGGTGGGGGAGCCGCCTGGCTGGATCACATTCTCCGGTTCAAATTGCGAGCTTCGTGGATAGTCTCAAGATTGTTACTTGTTTGGGGGTATTCTGCTCAACCGTTATCGAGGCGGATCCCGGTCATCGGTGACTCGCCCTGTGAAAATAGTGGACAAAGGCAAATCCCTTTCAGGAAACAATTCGGACTGTAACGTTGTCCGAGTCCGTAACTTCTCCTTGTCTTCTTGAAACCCTGATATAATGCTCAGGTCAAAATTTCCTTGCGGCCTCTCAGGCGTGGCCGGTGAAGGTATGAACTACGAAACAGTCATAGGCCTGGAGGTCCACGTTCAGCTGCAGACCCGCAGTAAGATGTTTTGTGGTTGTCCAGCCAGCTACCAGTACGCCCCGCCGAATACCCACGTGTGCCCAATTTGCCTTGGGCTGCCAGGTTCACTGCCCGCAATTAACAGGAAGGCAGTGGAATACACAATAATGACCGGCCTTGCCCTGGGCTGCCGGATTCCGGAGTATTCCAAGTTCGACCGCAAGAACTATCCCTACCCCGACCTTATGAAGGGCTACCAGATTTCCCAGTACGATCTCCCCCTGGCTGAGGACGGCATTCTGGAGATTGAAGCCGAAGGTGGTATGAAGGCCATCGGCGTGACGAGGGTGCACTTGGAGGAAGACGCGGCCAAGCTGTTCCATCTTCCTGATGGTCAGGGTGAACCACATAGTCTCGTCGACATAAACCGGGCGGGGTCACCCTTGATGGAAGTAGTCAGCGCGCCGGACATGAGATCGCCCGAAGAGGCCCGGGAATACCTGACTACCCTCCACTCCATCATGCAGTACCTGGGAGTTTCCGCCGGCAATATGCAGGACGGCAACTTCCGCTGCGACGCCAACGTCAGCCTCCGTCCCGTGGGCAGCAGCGAGTATGGTACCCGCACCGAAGTAAAAAATATGAACAGCTTTCGGTCGGTCTTCCTGGCCCTGGAGCACGAGGTTGAGCGTCAACGGCGTATCCTAGATGATGGCGGCCGGATAACGCAGGAAACCCGCGGCTGGGTTGAAGAGCGTGGCGTTACAGTCTCCCAGCGCAGCAAGGAGCACGCTCACGACTACCGGTATTTCCCTGATCCGGACCTGCCTCCCCTGGTGATCGGCGGCGAGTGGGTAGAAGAGATACGACGCGGTTTGCCGGAACTGGCCGACCACCGAAGAGCCAGGTTCGTCGAGCAATACAACTTGCCTGTGTACGACGCTATCCTGCTTACGGGGACTCGTGCCATGGCCGAATTCTTCGAAGAGACAATGGCCTTCTGCCCCGCCGATAGCGCGGACCCCCAGTCATACGCCAAGAATGTGAGCAACTGGATTCTGGGGGATCTGAGCAGGTTGATGAACCTGGAAAATCTCTCCATCAACGAAACGAAAGTGTCACCGCGGCATTTGGCTGAACTCCTGAATCTTGTTGACAAAGGTACACTCAGCAACACCCTGGCCAAGACGGTCCTGGAAGAGGCTTTCGCCTCTGGACAGGAACCGGGTAGAATTGTTGACCAAAAGGGCCTCAGCCAGATAAGCGATTCGTCGGTGGTGGACTCCGCCGTGTCCCGGGCCTTGGCAGAGAACCCCAAGGCTTTGGCCGACTTCATGAGTGGCAAGGAAACGGCTTCCAGGTTCCTGGTGGGGCAGGTCATGAAGCTGACCCGGGGCCAAGCCAAGCCGGAATTGGTGCAGGAACTGGTACAGTCAGCCCTCGAAGCTGCGAGGGATGGTCAATAGCTGATCCCTTCGGCATACATCCCCTTTTCAAGGGGAAGCCACCTGGCAAGAAAAATTGGTGGCGTTCAGTCCCAAACTTGAAGGCTCCCCGCTTTTCTAAAGAGGAAGAAGATTGATTTACCTGAACATCGCTCAAATCCTGGTGTCCGTAGTCCTGGTGTTGATAATTCTCAGCCAGGTTAAGGAAAGTGGCAGCGGCCTGTTTGGCAGCGCCCAGTCTACGGTCCGTACGCGTCGAGGCCTGGAAAAGACACTTTTCCAGTTCACTATCGCCCTTGCGGTTCTCTTCATCGTGGTGTCCATTATCAGCGTGGGCCTCTTTTCGGGGTAAGTCTGCGTTCCCTGCTCGACCGCCCTGGAGCTTGCCGCCCATGACGGGCAACCGTCCTATTGTCCTGACAACGGACTTTGGCACCTCCGACGCTTTCGTTGGAGTGATGAAGGGCGTAATTCTGGGCATCAACCCCAACGCGACCATCGTTGACCTGACCCACGAAATCTGGCCCCAGGACCTCCGTCAGGGCGCCTTCATCCTGGGCGTAAACCATTCCTACTTCCCCCCTGGCACGATTCATGTCGCTGTGGTGGACCCCGGTGTAGGCACTGATCGCAAGCCCATTGTCCTGGATACACCCGCCGCCTCGTTCATTGCACCCGACAATGGACTCCTGAGCGAGGTGGTCCGCGAGCACATTGACCGTGAATCCCTAAACTTCGAGCATCTAGGGGCAATACCCTTACGGGCCCCTCTCCATTGCTGGGAACTTTCCAATCCCCGCTACCAGCGGCACCCCGTAAGCAATACCTTCCACGGCCGAGACATCTTCGCCCCGGCCGCTGCCCACTTGTCTTTGGGAGTTAGTCCCACTGTGCTTGGTCCCGCAGTATCCGAGGTCGTCTATCTTCCACTGAACCGGCCCTTGTGGGCGGGCAACGCCATTTTCGGGGAAGTAATCTATAGAGACCGTTACGGCAATTTGATCAGTAATATCTTGGGGACCAGTTTAGAACAACACGGAACTGATGAAAGTGCAGTTGTGATTGAAGTTGGGACACGTCGAATAATTGGCCTGAGCCGGACCTTTCACGATACTGCCCTCGAGGCCAGCCCCCAGCCAGATGGACTCCCGTTGGTTGCCCTTATCGGCAGCAATGGCTACCTGGAAGTCGCAGTGCGCGACGGCAATGCCGCGGAATCACTTGGAATCGAAGTAAGGGAAGAGGTACGGGTTGTATTTGGAGCCTGACTCACTTCTGCTCTATTGACTTCCCTTACCCCCGTGCTACTATTGGAAAAATTTCGAATTCGTATTTGGTAACGCCAATCCGGCAGGGTGAGGAACTATGGAACTTGATCGGAATATGTTGCTCTATCTGTACAAAACGATGACAACCATCCGGCACTTTGAGGAGCGGGGGATTCCCGAAACCGGACAGCGTGGCATGTCCGGTTCGGTCCACTCTTCCGCGGGACAGGAGGCGGTTCCAACTGGCATCTGCGCCCATTTGACCGACAACGACTACATTGGCAGCACCCACCGGGGCCACGGCCACTGCATAGCCAAAGGTGTGGACCCCAAGCTGATGATGGCCGAACTGTTCGGCCGAGCCACGGGGCCCAACAAGGGTAAGGGCGGCTCTATGCACATCGCCGATATGAGCAAGGGAATGCTGGGGACCAATGGTGTGGTTGCCGCCAGCGTACCCTTGGCGGTAGGAGCGGGTCTGACCTCCAAGCTGCAGAATCTGGGGCGGGTGGCCGTGGCTTTCTTCGGAGACGGCGGTGCCAACCAGGGCGTCCTTCACGAGTGCATGAATCTGGCGTCAGTCTGGAAGCTGCCGGTCATCTTTTGCTGCGAAAACAATGGCTATGCCGAGTCGACGCCCGTTGAATACGCCTTGTCCACTGCCCGGGTGGCAGACCGGGCTCCTGGATACGACATGCCGGGTATTCACGTGGACGGCATGGACGTTTTTGACGTATTTGAAGCCGCTGGGGAGGCGGTTCGACGAGCCCGGGCCGGAGAGGGTCCTTCCCTGCTGGAGTGTCGCACGTACCGCTACTATGGGCATACAGTTTTTGACAACCCCCTCAGTTACCGTACCCAGGAAGAGCAGGACTACTGGCGTGGCCGCGACCCTCTTAAACTCTTCCGGGAAAGGGTGGCCGACGGAGGGTTGGTAACCCTGGTTGAACTGGATCGGCTGGACGACGAAGCCCGGGAACTGATGGAGGATGCCATCCGCTTCGCCGACGAAAGTCCCTTGCCCGAACCGCTGGAAATCTACGATGATGTTTACGTGGACTACCCCGTTGATATGATGAGTCGGGGCATAAACCTGGAAGTCTAGGCTGAATGTTCTATCCATGAGGGAAGGAAGTTCTATTAAGCCGGGAATCTCTAATGGATCTCAGATCAATTGAACGAAGCATTATTGCCCATACGAATCTAACGAGAGAGCGATATGGCCGTCCACGTGTTCAGCCGAAGCGGAATATGAACAGGGCCGCGCGCTTCCATAGCAATCACATGGCCAAAGTTCGAAGGCTGGGTCACAATGGAATAGGAGATGGTACGCCCGCAAGCAGGGCGCGCAAGTACAAGTGTGGTAAGGGCAATTCTGCAGAGAATGTTCAAGGGCCTTGGTCACAAGGATATTTCAAGTATTATAAGACCACTGAGGAAGAGATAGGGAAGCTAGCAGTTGAGCAATGGATGAACAGCCCCGGGCACATGCGAAATATCCTAAATCCTAGTTGGACCGTATTAGGAGTGGGGGCCGGCAAAAGCAGAAGTGGAGGGGTTTATTTGACTCAAACCTTTGGGCCAAATAGGCAAATGGACGACGAATTGCTTGTAGGTTTGTGCCGGGGTTGCAAGAGCCAACATATACGTACCCGGAAAACTGCTCACCAAATAAACTTGTGGCGTTGCCTCAAGTGTAAGGAAGTATTTCCTACTCCTGCGAAAGATTTTAGACGTCCTGAAAAGTGGTCTGTTCTTGCTTAGAATATACCAACTCTGGAAACTCAGGTGCGGATAAGTGACATCAAGCGTCGCCGATGGCAAAGACTTGCAGCAACAAGTTCAATTGCGGCCGTGATATGCGCAATCTGCTTTTGGTTAGTTGTGGCAAATTAGACGAATGGAAAGGAGAGCCACCAGGCTTCAAATTTCAAGCTCAACCTTTTATCCGTCTCTAGATTAGATGATTATGCAGCCAACTCGACGCAGAGGAGCAACATTATGACTACAGCCATGACTCCCACCACTTCACGGGAGTTGCGTTACCGCGAGGCCATAAACGAAGCCATTCGCCAGGAAATGGAGCGGGACGAGACCGTCATCATTATGGGCGAAGAAATTGCCGGGGGCGCCGGCCGGGAACACCTGGGTATTGTTGACGCGTGGGGCGGTCCCTTCCGCACCACCGTTGGCCTTATTCAGCAGTTCGGCAACCAGCGTGTGCTGGACACCCCCCTTTCCGAGGCCGCCTTCGTGGGCACGGCCATTGGCGCCGCCTCCACCGGCATGCGCGCAATTGCCGAGCTGATGTTTGTCGATTTCGTCGGCGTTTGCATGGACCAGTTGCTGAACAACGCTGCCAAGATGCGGTATATGTTCGGGGGCCAGGTCAAGGTTCCTTTCACCATGCTGACCCGAATCGGGGCCGGTTTCGGTAGCGCCGCCCAGCACTCCGAGTCTTTCTATTCCATCTTCAGCCACATCCCGGGTCTGAAGGGCGTGGTGCCTTCCGACCCTTACACCGCCAAAGGCCTGTTGATTGCAGCAATCCGGGATGACGACCCGGTGGTTTATTTTGAGCACAAGGGCCTTTATGGCGATACCGGTCCCGTACCCGAGGAACCCTATGCCATTCCCTTGGGCAAAGCGCGCACCGTCCGTTCCGGCAGCGACATCACCCTGGTGGGAATCTCCCGAATGACTTGGGTCTGCACCGAGGCGGCCGAGGAACTGGCCAAGAACGGAATTAACGCCGAGGTAGTGGACTTGCTCAGCGTTTCTCCGATTGACTACGACCTGATTATCGACTCGGTTCGACGTACCCATAGACTGGTGGTCGTGGACGAAGACACCCCGGTCTGCAGCCTGGCCTCCGACATCTGTGCTCGGGTAGCGGAAGAAGCATTCGATTACCTGGATGCGCCTCCATCGCGGGTAACGGCCCCCCATACGCCAGTGCCGTACAGCCGTCCGCTGGAAAACCTCTACGTCCCCAACGCGGCCCGCGTGATGGGCACTGTGGAAAGACTGGTTGGCCGGTAAGGTTGGGTTGGACAAACCTTAAGTATCCTATATTCGGAATACTGACTGGCAGGATCTGCGGAGTCTGGAACCTTCACCGCACTTCCAGCCAGTTTTTTCTTTACCCCAGTCCCTCCGTAAACGCAGTCGTCACTACCTTTTCGTAAGGCTGCCATTCTTTGACCATTCCGGCAGCCGTGAGAATTCTCTGGAGCCCTCCGTAGGGTCTTTGTCCCATGTGGGGCGTGGCTGGCCAGGTTTGCTGTTCCTTGTAGCGTGCGATGGACGCGGTTATCAGGTCCGGCCGAGCCTCCGGGAAGAAAGGCGCCACCACTTCCGAAACTTGCTCGGGGGTGGCCTCGGCCAGCCAACTGAGGGCCCTGGAATAACCGGCGACGAAGCGGTGGACGACATCGGCTCGACTTTCGAGGAAGGCGTTGGTGGCGGCGAAGGAACTGTAGGTGATGTGTCCATTCACCCGGCCCAGGGCCACGGACAGGTGAGCCTCACGGTCGGCAATTAACTGTGACGCCGCGGGTTCAGGCAAGTGAATGAACTCGGCTACCCCGGACTGGAACGCATCCACGGCCTCCTTCAGGCTCATGCCGTGCAAAAGATGCAGTCCTTCGACACTTACCCTGTGATTCCGTAACGCGTACTGAAATGATGCCCAGGGCATGGGGGAAAAGCCAACGGGAATGATGGTGGCCCCTGTGAACTCTTCCCACTGAAAGTCCTGCGATCCCTGGGCGCCGAGCACGAAGAACCCGTCCCGGCTATTGATTTCGGCGAAGTGGCGGGGCACGGTTTCGGCGCCCCAGTCGGAGGCAATGATGGACCGCATGATGCCACTCTGGACTATGTCAGCTGCATTGTGGTTTAGAGCGCTTAGTGGGTGCGGAAACTGGGAAGGGCAAGTCTGGAAGTCCACGTTTAGCCCCTCAGATTCCAGGAAGCCGCCAGCTACGGTGACGTAAATGGGAGTGTAAAAGACGGTGCGAAAGGTTTCCATCAGGCGCAGCTGAAAGTGTGTAAGGGCCAAAGCGTAAACTCCTCTTGTTGGGGTGGCGCCGGAACCGCGTAGTTCGATAAAAGAGGGAAATGGCAAGGGACGCACTACGGTGCGCCCCTGCTTGGTCTATTAGCCCGTTCCCTATATCAAATTGAGAGCAGTCTCAATAGCTTTCAATGTATTTACAGCGTGAGGCGAAGCTTTTTCATTGCCTTTGTTTGATCCCTGAGGGTTCACCTCTCGCGAACAGCAGTTGAAAATTCCTAACCTTCCGGTTGCAGGAAGGCCAGCATGGCGTCCATGAAGCCCTCAGGATCCTCAATCTGTGGAATATGCCCCAAGCCCGGCAGGATGGTCTTGCTGGCGTTAACGATATTGTTGTGGAGCAGTTCCTCGCCGTCCCGAAGCATATCCTTTTCCCCGTACATGACGAGGGTTGAAGAGGCCTTGATCAGAGGCAGGCGCGAGAGGATATCGTAATAGGAAAGAGACTGGTGCAGGTTCCGCACCCATTCGCCGGCCTGCTGCCGTGTTTCGTTGGTGGCGTCCGCCCATTCCTGCTTGGGTTCGGCGAAAGTTGCTCGCTCCTTCAACTGCTCAAGGGTACGGGGAGAAGGCATGCCGCTGGCATCGTAGTCGGCGGCGGTGTCGGCCACTCTCTGATTGCCGCCCCAGGGATTCCACAGGGGGCATCCCACCAAGACCAGTTTGTCCACTCGTTCGGGGTAGCTAGCAGCCATCTCCGTAGCGAGGCAGGCGCCCACAGAATTGCCAACATAGTGCCCCCGGTGGATGTTTAGGGTTTGGCAGGCATCGTCCAGCGCACGAGCGTAGTCCGGGATGTTGAAGTGGCGGGTGGGCTTGTCGGATTCGCCGTGGCCCAGCATATCGAATGCGTAGCATGTATAGTGCTGGCTCAGGCCGTCAATGACGGTGTGCCAGGCCCAGGTGGAAGTACCCAGCGGGTGAAGCATTACCAGGGGAAATCCGGAACCTTGCCGGACGAAATGCATATCTCCTTCGCGGGTGGGAACGCTGTCAGTCAGGTCTCTGCGGACAAACATGGGCCCTCCTTTTGCTGCGGAAGCAAGATCCTCACCTTCCTATTTGTCCCTATCCTAGCCAGCGCCTCCCGGTATGTCAATTTGTACTTAAGACGGATCACTCGGTAAGAATACCGGTCTTACCTGGCCCTGACAGAGGAGGTTTCCAATATGGAAGGTGAGCCAGACGGCAAGCTCTGGAGTTAGCTCGCTATGTCCATCTTCACCCGGCAAACGGCGTCTATCCGGTGCTACATGAAGCACCTAGCCACAGTTACCGCCCTGTGCCGCTTTTAATGCGGCGCACACTGTTTTCAATTGGGATGTCATTCAAAAATAATAATGATGAATATTGCAAATTGCTATATAGAGGTTGCCTTTTGTGGAATTATGTGTCAGGATAGTATTACTAGACCATAGCATCCCAAGGTGGTCAATCTCTGGCGGTTCCATTTCTGGGAAGGCGCCTATGTGGACTAAACAAGACCTACAAAGCCTGGTACAGCGGCAGACAGGCGAGTACCGCCTCATCATCGTCTCCAATCGGCAGCCCTACATTCACAACTTGGTGAATGGGGAACCTCAGTCCGTGGTTCCGGCCGGGGGGCTTACCAGCGCCCTCGACCCTCTGATGCAGGCGTGCGGGGGATCCTGGATAGCCTACGGCAGCGGCAAGGGCGATCGTTACATCGTTGACGAGGATGACCGGGTAATGGTACCCCCTGACGACCCGGCCTACTCGTTGCGCCTGGTGTGGCTTACCGAGCAGGAGGAGCAGGGTTATTACTACGGCTTCTCCAACGAGGCCCTTTGGCCGCTATGCCACAACGCATATACCGAGCCGATATTTGATTCAAGAGACTGGCAGACGTATCAGTCCGTCAACCGAAAGTTTGCTGATCTGGTTCTGGACGAGGTGGGTGACCGGCCGGCAGTAGTCCTGACGCAGGATTACCACTTGGCTCTGCTCCCCCAGTACCTGAAAGAGTCGTCCGCTCCAGTTGTTACCGGGCAGTTCTGGCACATTCCCTGGCCCCACCCGGAGATTTTTCGTATTTGCCCATGGCAAGCGGAATTAGTTGAAGGTCTTCTGGGCAACAACCTCTTAGGTTTTCATATCGGGGACCACTGCAGCAACTTCATGGACACTGCTTCCCGTACCCTGCCAGTCAGGGTGGACGGGGAGTATAACCGGGTGGTCTACCGGGGAGACACAACCCTGGTGCGCCCGTTCCCCATAAGCATAGACTTCGACGACATTTCCCATTTCTCGATGAGTTCCGAGGTTGAGACGGAAATGGAGCGCATTGAAGAGGAATGGGATTTGGGCGGTAAACTAATAGGACTGGGTATAGACCGGGTGGACTATACCAAGGGGATACCCCACCGTTTCCGCGCCATTGGCCGGTTCTTCGAGAAGCATCCGGAGCACTTGGAGAAGGTAGTATTTGTCCAGGCCGGTGTCCTCAGTAGGAGCGACATAGAAGCTTATCAGCAACTGGGAGAACAGATTAACCGGTTGGTGGAGGATATTAACGGCAGATTCGGCCGGAATGGATGGCAGCCAATCGTGTACAAGCCGGACGACTTGCCTGCCGTCACGCTGATGGCCCTCCGCCGCCTTTCCCGGTTCTGCATAGTCAGTTCCTTACATGATGGCATGAACCTGGTGGCCAAAGAGTTTGCTGCCAGCCGATTCGACAATGATGGAGTTCTGATTCTAAGCCCCTTTGCCGGCGCTGCCCTGGAACTCACTCAGTCGCTTATCGTGAACCCTTACGCGACGGAAGAGCTGGCGGAAGCCATTCAAGACGCAGTCGTAATGCCCGAAGAAGAACGCCGGTACCGAATGATGCATATGCGAGCCACCGTGCAGGAAAATAACATCTATAAGTGGGCCGCCCGCATTCTGGTGGAGCTGATGCAGTGCGCCCGCGGTTCCGCATTTGGCCGCTCCCGGTACGCCACGGTCCCAATGCGTTAACTGACCCTCAATTCTCTACTGTACTTGCTATGCCTCACCTGCTTAACGTATGGCCTCGGGTCAGCCGTCAAATTGCCGGGTCTGACCATGTCCTGTTGCTTTCCGACTACGACGGTACGCTGGCTCCCATTGCAGGGCGGCCGGACCTGGCGGTCCTGCCTTCCAAGACTCGGGAGGCGCTGATGGCAGTCAATCAGAATGACCGGTTCAGCCTTGGCATAGTCAGCGGCCGGGGGTTGGCTGATGTTAAGGAAATGGTGAGCATTCCCGAGCTTGTATATGCCGGCAACCACGGCCTGGAGATTGAAGGTACTGATAGGGCCTTTGTCCACCCCGAAGCCCTTGAGTTGATGGCGCACCTGGATGTCTTGCTGCGAGCCCTGACAGAGCGGCTTGAGGGCCTGCAGGGCGTATACGTGGAGGGCAAGGGCCTTACGTTGAGTGTCCATTACCGCCTGACTCCGGAGGATGTTCGTCCCAAGGTTATGGCCAGCTTCGACGAAGTAATGGGCCGGGCAGCCGATAAGGACAAGGTACGGATTACAAGGGGCAAGGAGATCCTGGAAGTCAGGCCCGCCGTGGACTGGCACAAGGGACGGGCCATTGCCAGGATCGCCGGAACGTTCCCTGCCGGTACGCTGGTCATCTATATTGGGGACGACCTAACGGATGAAGACGGGTTTGAGGCGGTGCACGAACTGAACGGCATTTCCGTCTTTGTGGGACCCGCCCGCCAGCCTACGAAGGCGATGTACCGGGTGGACTCGCCGGCAGAGGTGGCGGAGACACTGGAACTGCTGGCAAGGTTATAGCAATCCACGGGCCGACCAGCCGGCTATCCCCCCCAAGATTCTAAGTCCTCATTAACCCATTCCCCCGCTGCACCTATCCATCCGCTTCCACCCGATTAAGCTTGTCCAGCCGGCGCTGAAAGCGGGGTTCAGGGATGAAGCTGGCCCCAAGGAAAGCGGTTACTATCTCCCTGGAGAGGTCCAGGCCAATGATTCGGGCGCCCAGGCAGATGGCATTCATGTCATCGTGCTCCACGCCTTGATGGGCGCTGTAAGTGTCGTGGCACAGTCCGGCGCGCACCCCGGGCACCTTGTTGGCGGTGATGCTGGCGCCCACGCCGCTGCCGCAGCAGATGATTCCTCGTTGAGCCCCACCCGCCTGAATGAAGCGGGCCACCGCAGCCGCAAAGTCCGGATAGTCGTCCTCCGGGTCCATATCGTGGGCCCCCAGGTCAGTAACCTGATGGCCAGCCGCTTCCAGCCAGGGCTTCAACTGTTCCTTGAGGGCGAAACCGGCGTGGTCTGCGCCAATGGCGATCTGCATTGTTCCTGCTCCGTTGTGGGACTTTGTCCGGTTGCTGATGTCAGCATAGTTTCATTCAACCGGGGGGGCAAGGGGGCTTGACCGCCCTTTAATTAAAATTGTTACACGATTCACAAGTCTGCCGGGCTATGCTAGAATGCCGTCACGGACGCCCGCCCCGGACAAATATTTGGTGCCTCTTTACATCTAAAGCGCAAATAATGGGTCGGTCCAGCGAGGCTGCCGGGAGAAGAGCCGGACAGATGATCAAGGCAATATTTTTCGACTTCTACAATACGCTGGTCCGGTTCTGGCCTCCGCTGGACCAAATTCAACAGGCCGCGTGCCAGGAATTTGGCTTTAACCTAGACCCGGAAGCAATCAATTATGGCTACTCCGTGGCTGATGTTTACTTCAACCGGGAGAATGAGATCAAACCCCTTGCCACCCGCACGGAAGAAGAGCGGCTGGACTTTTTCGCCCGCTACGAGCAGATTCTCCTCGACAATGCCGGGTTATCGGTAACTACGGACCTGGCGCGTCAGATATGGCAAATTGCCATCAGCGTTCCCAAGGACTTCATTCTTTTTGAGGACACCATTGGGGCTCTTGAGCGGTTGAAGGCTCAAGGCTACCAGCTAGGAGTCGTCTCCAATTTGCGGCGAGACATGAACGAGTTGTGCCGGGACCTGGGGATTGGGCCCTACCTGGACTTCTGCCTGACATCAGCGGAAATCGGCGTGGAAAAGCCGGACCCCGCCATCTTTGTTGCCGCCCTGGAACGAGCCGGAGTGGCAGCCCCGGAAGCTGTCCACGTGGGAGACCAACCCCGCTCGGACCTGGTGGGCGCACGGGGCGCCGGACTGCATGCCGTGTTGCTTGATCGAGGGAACTGGCACCAGGAAATGGAAACTTGTGTGCGTATTTCCCAATTGCCGGAACTGGTTGAATTGTTGGCGGCGGCTCCTGAATCGCTACAGCTGACAAGAAATGGAACCGGAGTCGGTGAAGTGTACCCGGACGAGCAGGCTGCCGAGTAACAGGCACACCTCCCCTGGTTGAACTGCCCGGTCTTTGGGCCTCACCCGACTTGCCACCCCCGCTTAACGCCCCCAACGTCTTCGCCAAGGAGGAAAAGATGGCAGAGGAGCTTCAACAGCAGGCTGACGGCGCCGACCCGGTGCGTGTTATTGTCTGGTACGACTATGTTTGACCCTGGTGCTACGTCGGCCTGGAACGAGTCGACAAGCTGGGGCACGAGTACAACATCGCGGTAGAAGGCCGGGCCTACCTGCTGCGGCCGGACACTCCGAAGGAAGGGTTGCTGCGACAGCCCCGCTCGGGTGAAACCGAGGACGAACTGAGCGAGCCGATTCGCTCCCAGGTAAATGACGCTGGGTTGATTATGCGTCCGCCGCGGGTTACACCAAATACGATGTATGCGCTGGAGGCCACCGAATACGCACAGCAGCACGGCAAATTTATGGAGTTTCACCACGCCGCGTACAAGGCATACTGGGATGACCGGAAGGACCTGGGTCAGTTGGACGTGCTGGCCGAGGTTGCCAGGTCGGTGTCGCTGGACGCCGATGAAATGATCCAGTGCCTGGAGACGCACGAATTTTCCAACCAGGTTATGGGTCAGTACCAGGAAGCCCTGCAGCACGGCATTCGGGGTATTCCGACATTCGTGGTGGGCAACCTGATGTTTACCGGCGCTCATCCCTACGATATCTTCAAGTCTGCGATGAACCAGTTCCTTACTTCCCAGTAGAGCAAGTTATACAACGCAACTGATTCTGAGAGGGCGGGCATGAGCCGCCCTCTTTTTTTGTTCGAGTGTTGCGCCGGTTGCGAATCCGGGTGGGCCGTTACCAGTTTGGCCTCACCTCCGGCCCCTCATCCAGAGGGCGCGGGAGGTGAGTTGGGTATCCGATTGTGTTGACCGCCAGGGCCAGGGCAGACACGCAGGTCTGCCCCTACGGTGGTCGCCGGTGGGCCAGGGCAGACACGCAGGTCTGCCCCTACAGTTGACCTGTGGGGCCAGGGCAGACACATAGGTCTGCCCCTACGGTTGACCTGTGGGGCCAGGGCAGACACATAGGTCTGCCCCTACGGTTGACCTGTGGGGCCAGGGCAGACACATAGGTCTGCCCCTACCAAGGGACCGGGGCCTTATGACATGGCGAACCAGCGGGCCCAGAGCAGGGACAGGTCGGGTTTGGGCTTTGGGCCGGGCAGTTCCCGCAGGAGCAATCGGTCGTATTTGCTCTCCCAGGCCCAGGGTAACAGGGCCAGCAGCATGCG